>NZ_CP029797.1:2768191-3088278 GCF_003268595.1 Paraliobacillus zengyii
TTTCTTTCTCCATTAAGAATCCAGCAGCTGTTTCAAGATTAGATGCAATTCCTACGTTAGACGCGTGTGTACGATGTGCTGTACCAAATGCATCATTGACAAATATGTCACCTAAACTAGCCCAATATTTGCCTAATTCAGGATCATTTTTACTCTCTTTTTTACCATCAATATCTTCAAAACGTGTGTTTTCAAAAACTAAAACATTGCCATCAGATAATGCATCAATAGCTTTTTCTAATTTTTCTCCACGTGTTTCAGGTACAAATGTTACATCATTACCTAACAATTCGCCTAAACGATTTGCAACAGGTTTTAATGATTTACCTTCTTTATCTGCTTCTTCAGCTACTTTACCTAAGTGAGAGAAGACAATTACTTTTGCGCCTTGTTCAACTAAGTATTTTATTGTCGGTAATGCTTCGACAATACGATTATCATTCGTAATATTATTATTTTTCATTGGTACATTAAAGTCAGCACGTACTAATACTTTTTTGCCTTTAACGTCTAAGTCAGTGACAATTTTTTTGACCATTTTATAATCCTCCATTTTTCAAAACCAAACAGTATAATGCTAAAGTCAATATACAAATGTTTGGGTCTATTTTATTTCTAGAAAGATTTCTCTTCATTACTTTTTAAAAAATAGAAAGCGGGAAGCGCGATGGCTTCCCGCTTTCTGACCTACATAATGATAATAGGATTCGAGCTAAACTTTTAAAAATTATAATTTTGCGAAGTATTCTAGTGTACGAACTAACTGTGAAGTATAAGACATTTCGTTGTCATACCAAGCAACAGTTTTCACTAGTTGTTTACCATCAATGTCCATAACTTTTGTTTGTGTAGCATCAAAGATAGAACCGAATGTGCTTCCAACAATATCAGAAGAAACGATCATGTCTTCATTGTAACCATATGATTCATTAGCTGCTTTTTTCATAGCTGCATTTACTTCATCAACAGTAACATTTTTGTTTAGAACTGCAGTTAACTCAGTTAGTGAACCAGTTGTAACAGGAACACGTTGAGCAGCACCGTCTAATTTACCTTGTAATTCAGGAATAACTAGGCCGATTGCTTTTGCAGCACCAGTTGTGTTTGGCACAATATTAGCAGCTGCTGCACGTGCACGACGGTAATCAGCTTTAGGATGTGGTGCATCTAATGTATTTTGATCACCAGTATAAGCGTGAATAGTAGTCATTAGACCTTGGTGAATGCCATATTCATCATTCAATACTTTAGCTAAAGGAGCTAAACAGTTAGTAGTACATGAAGCTGCTGAGATAACTGTTTCGTCACCTTTTAGAATATCGTGGTTTACATTATATACAACAGTTGGAACGTCATTACCACCTGGAGCAGAAATTACAACTTTCTTAGCTCCACCTTTAAGATGTAATTCAGCTTTTTCTTTAGTAGCAAAGAAGCCTGTACATTCTAATACGATTTCAACACCTAAATCTCCCCATGGTAATTCTTCTGGGTTACGATTTGAAAGGATTTTAACATCTTTACCATTAACAGTGAAGTGATCATCTTTTACAGTTACTTCACCTTTAAAAGGTCCTTGTGTAGTATCATATTTCAATAAATGTGCTAACATATCAACATCTGTTAAATCATTGATAGCCACCACTTCAATACCTTCTACTTCTTGCATACGACGAAATGCTAAACGGCCAATACGACCAAAACCATTAATACCAACTTTTACTGTCATTCTTGTTTCCTCCTTGTATGTTTCATTATATTTAAAGGGAAAAACCCTTTATCAACTCATTTGCAGCAGCTTCATCCGTAATTAACACATTACTTTTTCCTTGTTTAAAATACGAATAAATTGCTTTTGCTTTTGATTTTCCTCCTGCAACAGCTATTACACAATTTATTTTAGACAAATCTTCTAATTGCATTCCAACTGTTCGCACTTTATGGATAACTTCACCCACATCATTTAAATAATAACCAAAAGCCTCACTTACTGCTTTACCCGCTTCAATCTTATGTAAAACATCTTCAGAAGCCTTACGTCTTTTCGCCATTGTTAAAGCATCGCCTATGCCATGCATCACGACATCAGCTTGGCGAATAACACGCAAAATCTCTTTTACAGAAGGCTCTTCAATGATCGATTGATAAGATTCCTCACTCAATGGGTCTGGCACATACAACAATCGATATTCCCCTTTTGCCTTCTTAGCCATCTCTGCACAAATTGTATTAGCTTGGTTTTCCACTCTCTCACCAAGTCCACCACGTGCTGGCACAAACATGCAGTTTTTAGCGTATGAAGATGGACTCATCATTTCTGCTACTGCAGCCATTGATGTCCCACCTGTAACAGCAATGGTTTGATTCGCTTGTATTAGCGATTGCAAGTAATCGACTGCTGCTTTGCTTAGCTCTTGCTTAACCCAATCATGTTCATCACTATCACCAGGTGTTATTATAACATGGTCTAAGTGTAATGTATCCTTAATCTGCTGTTCTATTACACTAAATCCTGAAAGTTCACTCATAAAGTTTGCTAATTGATATAGCACATCTTTACCCACTTTAGTTATACACATACCTTTTGGTGTTACGTCAATAAGAACATGCTTGCTCAGAAAATCAATTTCACTTCGTACAACTCTTTCTTTCATTTCAATATGCTCAGCCAAACTGCGACGCCCAATCGGCTCCATCAATTGAATATAATGTAGAATTTTATATCTTCGCTGCATAACATCGAGTAAATCAGGAAATAATTTCTTTTGAAGATCAAGTAATGCTCTCATGATTTAACTCCTTTTCTGATATGGTTAGGGATAAAAATGTCCCTGCTAGCCATATCGCGTCCCGCATACAGCAAAAAAATTCCTTTACAACCATTATTGTAGCAGATATGTTTTCTTTACTCAACTAATTTATCTCTCTTTCGTGAAATTTATTCATCTATTTTTCCTTTCAATTGATGCTAGGATTTTCATTGAAGTCCGATACTTCGCAATTGTTCGACGAGAAATTTTAATATTATGATTTTCAGCAAGAATTTGTCGAATTGTTTCGTCTGCTAATGGCTTTTTTTTATCTTCTTCATTAATCATAGTTCTTAGTAGTTGTTTAATTGTATAAGCAGAGGATACATCGCCTTCTTTATTAACTAATCCTGTTTGCAAAAAAAAGTGGAAAGGAAAGGTTCCGTATGGAGTTTGTACATATTTATTTTTAAACATCCGACTTACTGTAGAAATATTTACATTTAATTGCGTTGCTATATCTTTTAATTTTAAGGGCTTCATCGAAAATGGGCCATTCTCGAAGAACGAAAACTGTTCAACTAATAATAATTGTAGTACTTGCTCCATTTGAAGCTTACGGTAATCGAGTGTATGAAGAAGCCATTTTACTTGTTGGTGTTTGTCACGTAAAAAAGTGTCTGTTTCTTTATCAGTATCTTTAAAATCCCTATACATGCCGTTCAAATGAATCTTCGGTGAATTCCATTTATTTATTATAATTTTCCACTCGTTCTTTTCTTTCTTAATTTCCGCATCAGGAACAATATTTACAACTGGTTCTTGATTTAATAGTTGAGCTGGTTTCGGGTTGCACCTTTTAACCTTTTCTATCAAACGTTCTGCTGTCTTTCTATCTATCTCATACGTATCTGCAATTAATTCAAGCTCCTGCTGTGCAATCCACTTCAAATGATCTGTTATCAGATCAACTAAGATAGTCCCGTCTAAATTATCATCTTTCACTTGTAAGACAAGACACTCTTTTAGATTGCGTGCCCCTACTCCTTTAGGATCTAAGGATTGTATAATAGTTAAAGCATTCTCAACCATCTTTATCGAGGAAGTATATTTTCCAGCCCATTCTTCTAAGGTAATAGCTAAATAGCCATTATCATCTAAACAGTCTATTCCATACAGTACTACTTTAAGCAGTTGTTTATCTATCCTAAGTAGACCAACTTGTTGTTTTAATTGATCATACATTGACTCTATTTTTGATTCTGTAGTATCGATATCACCATTAATATGTTGTGAAACGTTGGTATTGGTTACAACGTAATCAAAAGGTGGCTCGATTTCATCGATTAAAGGATTCTCTTCCATCACTTCGTTTATGTACGCCATTAATTCCAATCCATTCAGTTGTAATAATTGAATCGATTGTGATAACGCGTGTGTCATCTTTGTGCTTTGTTGAATCGATTGTATTAATTTTTGTTCCACCTTACCATCCCCATTTTTATGATCTTTAAAATGTAAAGAAAAGTTCCTCTTCTATCAAAGAGGAACTTAATACTAATTAGGCATAACTTTTTTCGTCATATCCTTTAGGATGTCAGCCGAATCATGAAGTTGTTTTAACTCTGTATCATTTAAGTCTAACTCAAGCATTTCTCTGACTCCATATTCATTTACAACTGCTGGGACGCCAAGATAAACATCTTTAATCCCATATTCACCTTGGAATAATGTAGAAACTGTTACAATCGAATTCTCATTATAGAGCATTGCCTTTGTTAAACGAGCCAACCCTAAACCGATACCATAATAGGTAGCACCTTTTCTTTCTATAATGTGATAGGCTGCATCTCTAACATTTTCAAAGATTTTTTGCATATCTTTATCTTCATCAATAGATGAAATGTTACCATATTTCTTCAGAGGCACTCCTCCAATTTGCACATGACTCCAAACTGGTAATTCCGAATCACCGTGTTCTCCCATAATATAGGCATGCACATTTCTCGAATCCACTTGATAATACTCACTTAACAAATAGCGAAAACGAGCAGTATCTAAAATAGTTCCTGAACCGATAACTCTTTCTTTTGGTAAACCAGATACCTCCAGCGCTACATGACTTAAAACATCTACTGGATTTGTAGCAACTAACATAATCCCTGTAAATCCATTATCCATGATGTTTGTCACAATGCCTTTCATAATCTTTGCATTTTTTGTTGCTAGATCCAAGCGTGTTTCACCTGGTCCTTGGTTTGCACCGGCTGTGATAACAACCATATCTGCGTTTTTACATTCTGCATAATTTCCTGCACGAATTTTCATCGGTGAACCGAACGGCATACCGTGGTTTAAATCACGGGCTTCGCCTTCAGCTCTTTCCATATTTAAATCGATTAGGACTAGTTCATTAACGATACCTTGATTTAATAATGCATATGCATAACTTGCCCCTACAAATCCTGTACCAATAATAACGACTTTTCTTGTTTTTGATTGACCAATTGTCATTTTCATCCCTCCTTACTAACTATTCTATCATTTCTTGCTATATATTACCGTACCCTTTATTGTTATAGATTATGTCACCTTTATACTACATAAAAAAACACACATATATGATCTATGTGCGTGTTTATAGAAAGAAGTTTCCTAATTTATTATTGTAATCTTAATAATTGTGACGCTTTTCTGTATGGTATCGAAATATTTAATAGGTAAGCGAAGTATCCTACAAGTAAAATATTTGTAGTGTACTGCCATATAACCGAAAAAGCATAAATATCCTGCAACGCATTTGTTTCCCAAAAAATAAGTAGTGAAATTAATACCCAATACATGTATTTCATTCACACACCTCCATCTTAGTTATTCAACTGAACTAAATTTACATAAACTTTACTTTGTAACTACATTATTATAAACGATAATACTTAAAATAAAAACAAGTAATTTAAAATCAATGCATGACGCACAAGACCGTTAGCATGAAGACGTTTTTAAATGGTCAAAATTATTTAATTTACGCTCCATTTCTTCTAACCTGCGATTTGTTGAAGCTACAATTGTAACCAATTGAGCAATGGTTTGTTCTTGTTGGCGTAATTTAACTATTAACTCGTTATGGATAGTAAGTTTATCAATTTGCATTTGGTATATAGTCTCCTCTCAAGCATAATGAATCATTTATAATATACTTTTTTATTTAGATCAAATAGCCAAAAGTTAACATTACATATTTAACGAAAGGTACTTCTATTATTTATAGCGGTAGCTTTCTGCAAAAGAAGCTATTGATTACCTATTAAATATTAATTTTAAGTAAGTGACACGTTTGCATTTCAAGGGGAGTGTATTACCTCGGTTTTGCATCTCAATAAATTTAAACGATGTGCTTTACATAATAGTAGAAGTTCATCTTAAACATATTATATTCGCTTGTTTTATTTCGCTATTATGAAATGACTTTACGAAAAAAGCATTCCTCTATAAAGAAGAATGCTTTCTGATCTGTTATTGACGTTTTTTTGTTTTTTTATTATTTAGCTTTTCATTCGATGTTAGTGGTTCATTAGCAAACTCATGATCGAATTCTGTAGGCATTGTTCCTCTAATCGCCTGCTCATCACTAACGCCCTTTTTTTCATTATTCTTTTTGCCCATCACAATCACCTCCACATGTTATTTTGTGGATAAATGAACGAATTATCACTACCAATTTTTTGATAAGAGCCCTTATGAGCGATATCTTAATGCAAGTCCTTTCAAGAAGTTTCTAGCATATCTATCGCCACACGCTTTGTAATTTCGATGTCCTTCTTTTCGTAAGACTGCACTCAATTCACTTTTTGATATATTTACGCCTGCTTCTTCTAATATATCAAGCATATCTTCACTTGTTAGAGAAAGTGCAATTTTAACCTTTTTCAACAAAATATTGTTAACCGTTCTATCATCTAATTCGTGTTTTGACGGTTCCTCTTGTTTGCCATCTTGTTTTCCTCTTTTATAGGTAATAAGGCCGTTTAAAAATGATTCCAACATATAATCTTCACACTTCTGAAGGTATTCATTCTCCAGAAATTCACTGGATTGATCGTTATTACTATCGCTGTTTTGTTTCGTCAACATTTTTTGGATATCTTCTTTAGACGTTTGGAAACCACCTAAATCAAAAATCTCCACCATGTTAGTATCTTTTATATCGAGCGCATATCTTAGTCTCATTAATACATCGTTATTATTCATTATTAGCCTCCAAATACTTTTTACTCATTAATGAACAGTATAAAGGTTTATTCTATGTAATGCATTCATTTATATTGGCTGTTTTTTAAAAAGTGTTCTTTATGACTGGATTTCTATAAACTGCTACACAACACAATATCCCACCCCGCTTCTCAAATGATTTTCCGTAGCAGCTTAATCTACCTTTTCCAATAACAAGCAGATTACTCCATATTTAGTACTATTTATGTAATACTATATAACATACTTACTTTTTGAAAAAGGAGACTTAGTTTATGAATTATAAAAATATTACAGTAGCTGGTAGTGGGGTTTTAGGAAGTCAAATTGCCTATCAGACTGCTTTCAAAGGATTTAATGTATTTATTTACGACATTAATGATGAGGCTTTAGAACAGGCAAAAAAAAGAATCAATAAATTAAAAGTGCGTTATCAAGAAGATTTACAAGCTACAGAGGAAGAACTCAACACTGCTTATAATCGTATCTCTTTCAGCTCAGATTTATCAACTGCAGTAGCTGAGGCAGATCTTGTAATAGAAGCCATACCTGAAGTAGTTAAAATTAAAACTGAATTTTACAACGAGTTAGGTGCACTGGCTCCTAAAAAAACAATTTTCGCAACTAATTCCTCTACACTATTACCTAGTCAATTTGCGGAAGCAACAGGTAGACCAGAGAAATTTTTAGCTTTACACTTTGCTAATGAAATTTGGACAAACAATACGGCAGAAATCATGAAACATCCTGGAACAGATCAAGCTGTGTTTGATGAAGTGATTGCTTTCGCAAAAGCTATAGGGATGGTTGCTCTACCGTTACATAAAGAGCAACCGGGATACATCTTGAACTCTTTATTAGTTCCCCTACTTGACGCTGCAGAATTATTATTATCGAACGAAGTGGCTGACGTAGAAACAATCGATAAAACATGGATGATAGCAACAGGTGCACCGAAAGGCCCATTTGCAATTTTAGATGTTGTAGGAATCACTACGTCTTATAACATTGTAAATGCTAAAGCCGAAGCAACTGGTGATCCACAGTTTAAAAAGTTGGCTCAGTTATTAAAAACTTCATATATTGATAAAGGAAAACTGGGCACTGCAACTGGAGAAGGCTTTTACAAATATCCTAATCCAAGCTTCGAGAAACCTGATTTTCTAAAAAATTAAGAGTAAATGAACAACTTAGTAGTAGGCGTTATCAAGAGTGTAACACTTTTACGATAACGCCTACTTTTTTATTCTTCATCACCTTCATTCACCTCACCTGCACTATTATTGACCATCTGTCCTTTAAATCCCTGTAGCGCCTTTAACAACCTTTTGTCTGATAAATTACTGTAATAAAAATAGCTTTTTGCTGTGTGTTTTGATAATAATAGACAGATAGCTTCTTGCTCTTTCTTATTCACGACCTCACCTTCCAATAAAAGATTTATAAAATCCTCATTGCCATTATATGAAATCTATTCTTTAATGTTATTTTATAGACTTATGTCTAGTAATTATAGTAGTTATTCGTCTTATCATACAACTTTGCTTGCCTAGAATTTTAACACATGTAAAGAAAAAGATACGTAATATATAATAAAAAGGATCCCTTTTTACTGGAATCCTTTAAAGGTACATTTTAAAATCAATTTGTTTGAACATCAGAGTCATTTATATATCCGGTAGTAGCCTTTCCATTCAAATATACAATTGCTTGGTACCAATTAGTAGTATGCGTATTATACAGTAATGTACTACCTTGGGCATAAGACTTCAAAACTTTGGAACCTTCAGATGCTAACGCATAAACGTTGGTTCTATTTTTTAAACCAGTTCCCTTAAGAGCTTCTGGACTATCTGTTATTACTTCAACATCAGTTTTATTTATATAGCCACTAGTTGCTTTTCCATTTATATATACCAGTGCTTGATACCAGTCACTAGAAAATGTTTTATACAGAAGTGTTGTTCCTTGGGCATAAGATTTTAAAACTTTCGAGCCTGTGGAAGCTAATGTATAAACATTCGTTTTATTTTTTAATCCTATCCCTTGAAGTGATTCCGGATTAGTTGTTCCTTCTTCAACATCTGCTTTATTTATATAGCCATTAGTTGCTTTTCCATTTACATATACCAGTGCTTGATACCAGTCACTAGAAAATGTTTCATACAGAAGTGTTGTTCCTTGGGCATAAGATTTTAAAACTTTCGAGCCTGTGGAAGCTAATGTATAAACATTCGTTTTATTTTTTAATCCTATCCCTTTAAGCGATTCTGGATTAGTTGTTCCTTCTTCAACATCTGCTTTATTTATATAACCATTAGTTGCTCTTCCATTTACATATACCGTTGCTTGATACCAGTCACTAGAGAATGTTTTATACAATAATGTTTTTCCTTGGGCATAAGACTTTAACACTTTCGAACCTGTGGAAGCTAATGTATAAACATTGGTTTTATTTTCCAACCCTACACCTTTTAATGAAATAGGGTCAGTATCGGTATTTTCAACATCATTTGTTTTAAAATAACCTGTTGTAGACTTTCCATTTATATATACAATAGCTTCATACCAATCACCTGAAAAAGACTTATATATCACCGGTTTACCTTGGTTATACGTTTTTAACTGATTACCATAACTATCATACACATGAGTAGGACTTTTTAATGTTATCCCTGAAAGGACTTCTTGTAATCCATCTTGTTCATAAGGTGATTGTGTCAATCCATATCCAAATATGTTGTCTCTTCCTTTATCACCTAAATCCACAACATTTTCTTGAACAATGGTCATGGGACATTTGTTGCTGGAATTATAGGTGCAAAAAACAATAGTATCGGTACAGTTGGGGTTGCACCCGAATCGAGTATATATGCAGTAAAGGTTGCTAATAAAGCGGGAGATGCTTATTTTATATCCTCTTTAAATAGAATGATAACTTTTTCCGAGCCTTCTTCAGCACTTATCACTGTAGGAAATAGTAGACATACACTAGCAATAAGTATTACTTTAATAGATTGTGCTATCATGATGGATCTTCCCCTTTATTAGTAACTTTATCTTTTAATAGATTATACTATATTAATCGGAATACTATTTAAATAATGTAGTAGTTTCACTAAAATTTACTGATCATAATAAAAAATAGCAAGGATCCCTGACTAGCGGAATCCTTGCTATCACTGTGTTTACATAAGTGCGCTCGGAGGGATTTGAACCCCCGACCCTTGGTACCGGAAACCAATGCTCTATCCCCTGAGCTACGAGCGCAGGATAAATTCTGAAAATGTGGACAAGCACTATTATAACGGATGATAGAAAGTAATTCAATTACAATCATATCACTTCTTTTATATCTTAAATAACAATACACTTTATGATCATTTAAACAAAAAAGAAACATATATATTTTAAATAGCTACATCCACAAAAAATAAGTACTCTCTGTTATAATAAATAATAAGGTTTATATTGCCAACCGAATGGGTAGGATACAGTTAGGTGTATCCTAAAAATAAAGTTAAAATAGAATGTGTTTTGTTTGACCTTTATTGACCATTTAGTTACTATATACATAGGAAGTTAATTCACTAATAGAAGAATGAAGCATTATAAGGAGGAAATTTTACAATGAATTTAATACCAACAGTTATTGAACAAACAAACCGCGGAGAACGTGCATATGACATCTATTCTCGCTTACTTAAAGATCGTATTATTATGTTAGGTAGTGGCATTGATGATAATGTTGCTAACAGCATTGTTGCACAGCTTTTATTCTTAGAAGCTGAGAGTCCTGGTAAAGATATCTCTATCTACATCAACTCACCAGGTGGTTCCATTACAGCTGGAATGGCAATTTATGATACGATGCAATTTATTAAATCAGATGTTTCAACAATCTGTGTTGGTATGGCAGCATCTATGGGTGCATTCTTACTAACTGCTGGAGCGCCTGGTAAACGTTATGCACTGCCAAATAGTGAAGTAATGATTCACCAACCGCTTGGTGGTACACAAGGGCAAGCATCCGACATTCAGATCCATGCTAATCGTATTATTGAAATGCGTGCTAAACTAAATCAAATTATTGCTGATACTACAGGTCAACCAATTGAAGTTATTGAGAAAGATACAGATCGTGATAACTTTATGAGTGCACATAAAGCAAAAGAATATGGTTTAATTGACCAAGTAATGGAAAAGAAACCAACTGAATAATTAATAATTAAAGAACGGAGCAAATTTAAATTTGCTCCGTTCTTTTTATTCCAATACATTATATTAGTGCTCTACTACGTTAGTTGCGTTACTTAAATATGTTGCTAATGTTTCAATAGCAACTTCTGAATCTGCACCTTCACCAGATAATGTTATCGTTTCACCACTAGCTATTGCTAAGCTTAACAATCCCATAATACTTTTTGCGTTTACTCGTCTACTACCTTTTTCCAAAAATATTTCAGAGGCAAAATTATTTGCTTTTTGAACAAATTCCGAGGCTGGCCTTGCTTGTAACCCAGGTTCTACTGCCACCACTAACGTTTTACTTTCCATCATTTTATCTCCTCTCAAAATTAACTAAATAGAGAAAGCGTTATCATTTCAATGTGCTATAATAAAATGTATGTTATCTTCTTAACTATTATACATGTAAGCGCATGCATAAACAATAATATTATTCAAAGATAAAAAACATCGATTTACTAATATATAAAGAAGCACGTCTTTATAATTAGTAACTATCGATGTGGGTCTACATTACTTTATTACATTTGTTGTTGATTCGAACGCAAGTGTTCTGCAAACTCATCAATTTTCTTGAGTCGATGGTTAATACCTGATTTACTAATCTTACCACCAGATACTAATTCCCCTAGTTCTTTTAAAGATAAGTCTGCGTTTTGAACCCGTAATTGTGCAATTTCTTGAAGTTTGTCTGGTAAAGATTCTAATCCGGCTGTTCGTTCTATGAATTTAATATTTTCTACTTGACGAAACGCTGCACCAATTGTTTTATTCAAATTAGCTGTTTCACAATTTACTAGACGATTAACGGAATTTCTCATATCACGCATAATTCGAACATCTTCAAATTTAAATAATGCATTATGTGCACCCGTGTAATTTAAAAACTCTGTAATTTTTTCTGCCTCTTTAATGTATGAAATATATCCATTTCTTCTTTCTAAAATACGGGCGTGAAGATTAAAAGAATTCATTAATTCACATAAAGAATCATTATGCTCTTGATAAGCATTTGATATTTCTAAATGATAAGAAGATGTCTCAGGATTATTAACCGATCCTCCTGCTAAAAAGGCGCCCCTTAAATAAGCACGTTTACAACATTTCTTTTTAAGATATTTAGTAGAAATATTTCGTACAAGGGAAAATGGACCATCTAGAATATCTAATTCCGATAATATCTCTTGTGCCCCTTCTGTCATGCGAACGATATATACGTTATTTTTCTTTAATTTCATTTTCTTTCGTACAAGTAACTTTATTGGATAGTTATATAAAGATTTTATTAGGGTATAGATGCGACGGGCTATTGCAGCGTTTTCCGTTTGTACATCCAATACATATTCATGTCGAGAGAAAGAAATTGCACCGTTCATTCTTATTAAGGCAGCAAGTTCTGATTCTATACAACACGTTTTATTATCAATTTGTGTTAATTCCTTTTTAATTTCAGATGCAAAAGACATTTTTTCACCTTCCTGTCTTACTTCTCCATTATCCTACTAAGTTACTTAAAATTTTCGCCACTTTTCCAGTATCATGACGTAACATTTTTTTAGTATAATCAATGATATCAGCTTCAATAATTTCTAAACCCATTTCAATTAGGCGATCCGTATCATAGATGACTGGTTCGGCATTCTCTTTTGCATATTTTTTTTGCAAACTTTCATCAATTGGTTTGTTATGGACGAGTACAGAATGAATACAACCTTCTCCTACATGCTGTGTAATTGCTTTGACATGATCAGCAGCCGTATATCCTGTTGTTTCTCCTTCTTGTGTCATAACATTACAAACATATACTACTTTACCTCTAGCATCTCTTAACGCATCACCAATTTCCGGTACAATTAAATTCGGCATTGTACTCGTATACAAACTTCCAGGTGCAATCACTACTAAATCTGCTTCTTTAATAGCAACAATCGCTTCTGGTAATGGCAATACGATCTCCGGCTTTAAAAATACACGTTTAATTACTTTTCCAGCAAGCGGAATATTTGATTCACCTGCTATAATTTCACCGTCTTCCATTTCGGCATGCAAAAACATATTTTGATTAGCGATCGGATATATATTACCTTTTACATTCAAGACGCGGGATATTTCCTTAATTCCATCATAAAAGTCTCCTGTAACAGATGTCATTGCAGCTAATAATAAATTCCCCATTGAATGTCCAGATAATCCATTGCCATTCACAAAACGATGTTGAAACAGCTGTAATAACATAGGTTCTACTTCTGATAAAGCAGCAATGACATTTCGAATATCTCCAGGAGCAGGCATTGACATTTCCGTTCGTAATCTTCCAGAACTTCCTCCATCATCAGCAACTGTTACAATTGCTGATAAATCAATCGGATACTCTTTTAATCCACGTAATAGCACAGGCATTCCTGTTCCACCACCTATCACTACTACATTTTGCTTCCTATCCATCATATATTAATGTCCCTTTCTCTTGTCAATATCTCGATGACTCACATGTGTCACATATTGTGATGCAAAATGACTTTTTAAAAACTCAGCAAGTGCAACAGAGCGATGTTGACCACCAGTACAGCCAATTGCAATTACAAGCTGACTCTTCCCTTCTTTCTTATATTGAGGCAACATGAATGTAAGTAAATCAACTATTTTTTCTATAAATTTCTGTGTATCGGACCATTTAAATACATAGGAAGCTACTTCTTTATTCAATCCAGTTAAAGGTCGCATATTTTCTACGTAATGTGGATTAGGTAAAAAACGTACGTCGAATACTAAATCGGCATCAATTGGAAGCCCATATTTAAATCCAAAAGAGACCGCATGAACAGCAAATATCTTTTGCTCGTCTTCACCATATTTACTAACAATTTTATCGCGCAACTCTTTTGGCTTTAAGTTTGTCGTGTCAATGAAGTATTGCGCTCTTCCCCTTAATTCATCCAGCATCATACGTTCCTGTTTAATACCATCCAGTGGTAATCCATCAGGTGCAAGTGGATGAGATCGTCTTGTTTCTTTATATCTAGATACGAGCATCTTTTCTTGTGCATCTAAAAATAAAATATGCTCTTCTAGCCAATCTGCTTTACCCAAATTATCCAACGCTTCAAATAATGTATCAAAAAACTCTCGCCCTCTTAGATCCATTACTAATGCAACTTTATGAATGTTGTTACTCGCATCCTTCATTAATTCTAAAAATTTAGGAAGTAATGCTGGGGGTAAATTATCCACACAATAGTAGCCTAAGTCTTCAAAGCTTTGGACAGCAACTGTTTTACCAGCTCCAGACATGCCTGTAATAATGACTAACTTTGTTTCTTGCTCTTTGGCCATCATCCATCTCTCCCTGTTTAAAGTGTGTGTTCAAAAAGTCGGTAAATTAGAAGCAAGCAGGTCGAGGCGGCGAAGCTTCTGAGGACCGAAGTGTAGGTTTTCCCTACATGAGGACCGGAAGAACAAGCCAACGAAGAGATGCGCCGCTTATCATTTAGTGACTTTTTGAACATCCTCTTAAAGATCATTAGTCTAAGTTATACTTCAACACTTTGTAGTCTTTTGTATACTCAAAACTTCCATATACAAGCTGAGAATGATTTAATAACTGCTGATGTATATATTTATCACTTGGTGCCATCGGCTTTTCTAATACTTTATTAATTGGCACCCATTCTAATTCTCCTTCATCACAAAAGTCAACCAAGTGTCCTTCATAATGATCACAAATAAACGTAAACATCATCCATTCACTTATGACCGCTCCCTCATTGCTTTTAATCATTGAGAAAACACCTCGCAGCTGAGGAGTTTGTAATATTAGACCTGTTTCTTCACGATATTCTCTTACAACTGAATCTTTTATTGATTCTTTTAGTTCCATCTTACCGCCAGGCATTGCATACCAGCCATGGCTCGGTTTTTTTAATAATAAAATATGATCATTATGCCTTAATATACAGTTTGTTATCCGTTGCAAATCAATTCACTCTTTCTATAGCAATATATACTATTATACTATATCTCCGATCCCCTATCTAATTTAAAATTCACTTTTCGTTTGATGGCAAAAAAAATACACAGGCAATATCGCCTGTGCAAACTATATTAAAAAAGGGGGTTAATTAGTTACTTATAGTATAACCAAACTTTATTGCATCCGTATTACAGGAGAGTTAAAATGCAATGACTTTATATTATCTTTTTATGACGGATCTATTTAATGGTCTCTAATGATTCCATTAAATCTTCCACATATGCTTGTGCTGCTTGTGCTGCAATACTTCCATCGCCTGTTGCTGTAACAATCTGACGTAGTTCTTTATCACGAATATCTCCAGCCGCATAAATACCAGGGATAGCTGTTTCCATTTTTTCATTTGTTGTTACGTAACCTTCTTCATTTATAATTCCAAGTTCTTTAAATGGTTCATTTAATGGATTCATACCTATATAGATAAATGTTCCATGGGCGTCATGCTCGTATTCTGATCCTGTCTTTTTATCCAATAGGGTTAGACTACTAACTTTACCGTCTTTTCCATTAATGTTTTTAACAATAGTATCCCAAATAAAATCAATTTTATTGTTATTAAATGCGCGATCCTGAATGATTTTTTGAGCACGCAACGTGTCACGACGATGTACAATCGTAACTTTACGAGCAAAGCGTGTTAAATAGATACCTTCTTCTACGGCCGAATCTCCGCCACCAACGACGATTAAATCTTTTTCTTTAAAGAATGCCCCATCACAAACTGCACAATAAGAAACACCACGTCCTCCTAATTCTTCTTCTCCTGGAACACCTAATTTTTTAAATTGTGCACCAGTTGAAAGAATAATAGCACGAGCTTTGTATTCTTTCTTACCAGCAATAATTGTTTTATATTCTTTACCATCTATTATTTCTTTAATATCTCCATATGCATAAGTAGCACCGAAATTTTTTGAGTGCTCAAACATTTTATTAGATAAGTCTGGTCCTAGAATACTATCATAACCAGGGTAATTCTCAACGTCCTCTGTGTTAGCCATTTGTCCACCTGGAATACCACGCTCTAACATTAAGGTATCCAAATTAGCTCGGGATGTATATAAAGCAGCTGTCATACCAGCAGGTCCAGCACCAGCAATGATAACATCGTAAATACGTTCTTCAGACATATTATTCATCCTTTCTTTTGCAAATCGTAACGATTATTATACCCATTATCGTATATAAATTAGTGCGCGTCTATTATTCTGCTCAATATTAATTAAATGAGAAATACTTCTATTCTATTGTTCTATTTCCCATGGAAGTGGTTCTGATTTTAGAAGAGGATGTTGCTTACATCCCTCATTCCAAATGCGCTCAGATTGAATTCTATCTCCAACTTGATATGCTGTAATACTGAAGTATTTGTAATACCTCATATGTCCTTTTACTTTTGATTTTGCTAAGCGAATAAATCGTTGGTATGCATATTGATAATACTTTATTTGTGCAAGAGTAGTAGCTATTCGTAATTTTTGTTCTTCATGAATCGGATAAACATTCATAAGGGTACCTTGTAATCGGTCAACTTTTTCAACTTCTTGTCGTTCATAATAAAATAAGATTAAATTAGTTCGTACAAAAATAGACTGTGGATCTTTTTCTAACCACTTTTCCTCTATCCGTATTGCTTCTTCCTGATCTCCCGAATAAAAGAGTGCATAACAGTATTCATGTTTAGCAGTTTGATGGTCTGGAAACAGTGCCATCATTTCTTTTAATAGTGGCATTGCAAGTTCCCATTCTTGTCTTTCCAAATGATAAAATGCAGTTTCTTGATAAACCAATAGTTCATCTTCTTCTTCCAACCAATCATCATCTTCGTCAGCACCAATATCTAAAACAGTTAATAATTGCTCTGTTTCTTCTTTAAATTCACCAGCTGGGTCTTTTTCTAAATATAAATCCGCATATTTTTTTGCATCTTTTAATAAACCTAAATGCGCATAATTATTAGCAATTAGATAATAACATTCGAGATAGTCATCTCCATGTTCCTTAATGATGCCTGTTAATATTTGATTAGCCGTATGATAAGAGCCAATTTCAGTATATATAATTGATATTTGACAAGGGTATATTGCTTCTTCTGGATCTGCCTCTGTCGCTTTTTTGAGCCATTTTAATGCAATGTCAAATTTTCGTTTATAAAAGGCGTCTACACCTTTTGAGAAATAAAAATCACCTTCAGGAATAAATGGGATGACATTATCTTTTGTTTTATATTGCGTATCTGTATCTTCTGTTATTGTCATATGTCTCCCCCAAATTACACAAAAACAACAAAGCTTCTATGAAAATTTTTGTTACCCGAGTGAAGTATATCACATTTTCTTATTGCATTAAATGAGGAAACATTGTTTAATTTGTTTTTTTACCTAAAAAAGCTTGACAAATATCAAGTTTTTAACAAAATAGTGGTTATTTGTTCGTATGATTGGTCATTTCTTTAATTCCTTGCATTAGCTCGCGGTGATAGTAGGCTCTTTCTTCTGAATTCCAGTAAAGTTCACTTTGTAAATAATCCAACACACCGCGTGCATTTCGTTTAACAGTAGTTATATCAAACAGCAAGGCACCCGTTCGTCGAATGAAAAAGTCTTGTGGTTTGTATATGCATTCTTCTTGAAGACTATAAACAAGTTCAGAGAAAACGATAGGATCAACACCATACCTAAGAGCTTCTGCTTTAAAATTACGATAATACTCCCAAATTTTCACTACATTTGAACCATAACGATCGATATACTTTATCTTTGTTTTTTTATCTATTTCTATATCTTTTATCTCTATCAATTGTTCTTGTTTAAAAAGTGTAAAACCTTTTGAACCATTAACATCTCCACCAGAGATTGGAATCCGTTTTGTATCAGATTTGGAGTATAAGATGCCAATTTCTTGTTTGAATTGCTTTACAATTTCATCTACTACATTTTCAGCCATCTTACGATAAGCTATTAATTTACCACCAGCAATGGATATAAGTCCTGATGGCGAAACAAATATTTCATCTTTTCGTGATATTGAACTAGGATCTTTGCCATCTTTAGCAATTAGCGGTCGTAAACCAGCCCAACTAGATTCTATTTTCATTTCATCTACTTGTAATGTGGGAAAGATGTGATGAATTGCTTCCAATAAATACGTACGATCAGCCTCATCTACAGTCGGGTTAAAAATATCTCCCTTATAAACAGTATCGGTTGTTCCAACATATGTTTTTTCGTCACGTGGTATAGCGAATATCATTTTGCCATCTTTATGATCAAAGTAAATTGCTTGTTGTAATGGGAAATCTTTTTGATCAAATACGAGGTGAACACCCTTTGTTAAATGCAACGATTTTTCTTGTTTGGAATTATCCATTTCTCTAATTGTATCAACCCATGGACCCGTTGCATTCACAATTTTTTTTGCGAATACTTGGTACGTTTCTCCTGTAATTTGATCTTCTAATTCTACTCCGTTTGCTTTACCTGTTTCATCATAAAGCAAGTTAGACACTTTGATATAGTTCATTGCTTTTGTGCCTAACTCGACTGCCTTTTTGACTACCTCAATTGTTAAACGAGCATCATCTGTTTTATACTCAACATAATAGCCAGCACCTCTTAAATGTGCACGTTGTAATAGTGGCTCTTTTTCTAGTGTTTGTTTTTTGGAAAGCATTTGATGACGCTCTTGTTTTTTTACTCCAGCTAAGAAATCATATAATTGTAGTGCTAATCTTGCTTTTATTGGTGTAAGTTTACTTTTTTGGTAGAGTGGTAATAACATTGTTTCTGGTTTTGTAAGATGGGGACCGTTCTCGTAGACAATTGTTCTTTCTTTCCCAACTTCAGTGACTACTTTTGCTTCACTATGTTCCACATACCGGAGACCACCGTGAATTAGTTTTGTCGATCGACTTGATGTCCCTTCAGCGAAATCTTGCATATCGACTAGAGCTGTTCTCATGCCTCTCGACGTAGCGTCTAAAGCAATACCTGCTCCAGTGATCCCTCCACCAATAACAAATACATCATATGATTCACTTGCTAATGCTTCACACATTTCTTGACGATATATATTCGAAAACATAGCCTACCCCCTTTCTCTATTTCTCTAGAAATATAGGAAAACGCGAGAAACAATTTTGTTTCGCGCGCAGTTTATGATTATTTACTTATGCATGATCTTTAAAAAAATCATCTTGTTTTAACCTATTTTTCATTTCTTCTTCCGAGTAAATTAACCGCATCGGATTTCCACCTACAAATGTCCCACTCGTTACATCCTTATGTACAACTGTACCTGCGGCTATAACTGCGCCATCACCGATCGTAACACCAGGTAATATAATACTGTTGGCACCAATCATCACTTCATCGCCTATTGAAACATTTCCTAAACGATATTCTTTAATTAAGTATTCATGTGCGAGAATAGTTGTATTATATCCTATAACCGTGTTTTTTCCTACAGATATGCGTTCTGGAAACATAATATCTAACATAACCATTAAAGCAAAAGCTGTTTGATCGCCAACTTTCATTCTCAAAAAAGTTCGATACAACCAATTTTTTAATGATAGAACTGGCGTGTATCTTGCCAGTTGAATCACAATAAAATTTTTAATCACTTTCCAAAAAGGAACTGTTTTGTAAATATGCCATAATGAATTTGCACCTTTTACAGAATAGCGTTCCGTGTTTCGCATTATCTACACCTCGAGAATCTTTAATAGATCGCGCATCTCTTCAAGCATATAATCAGGTTTATAAGCAGCTAAAGCTTCTTTGCCTTTGATAGACCATGCCACTCCTGCCGTTTTTATTCCTGCATTTTGTCCGGCTTCTATATCATGATAGTTATCTCCTACCATAATTGCATGAAGCGGGTTTGCTTTTAATTGCGTTAATGCTTTAATAATTGGTTCAGGATGTGGTTTAGCATTTGTAACGTTATCGAGTCCGATCACAATATCAAACGCGTCTTCCATTCCTGTAAGTTTTAGACCAAGTAGAGCCGTATCACGCATTTTTGTCGTAACAATTCCAAGTTGATAGCCCTTTTCCTTTAATGTCTTAATCGTATCAACGACAGTAGGATAGGCCGTAACATATTTGTCATGATTAGCTAAATTATGTTCTCGGTATGTTGCAACCATTGTCTCGACATTATCTGGATCAACTTGCTGTAAACTATCATATAAAGGCGGACCAATAAATGATAATATTTGCTCTCTCGTATAAGGTGTTTCACTATGTTTTTCTAATGTGTGTGTAAAAGATGCAATAATTAATTCGTTTGTGTCTATCAATGTACCATCTAAATCAAACAGAATCGTACGAATGTCCATCTGCTAATTCTTCCTTTCTTTTTCTCAACTGATTTCGGTTCCAAATGAAGCCGATGCATGCTGTTAAAATAAGTGCAGTAAAGAGCCGGATCAATAATAGTGGCCAAACTGGTATACCAAGTGGGATAAAAACAAGTGTATCTTCCACAACAGCGTGACAAGACACAAGGAAAATGAAAGCCAAGTACATGTCTTTCTTTGACACTCCGTCTTCTTTTACTGCCTGAACCATTACTCCTGCCCCATATGCCAAACCAATTAATAAACCCGCGACTAAAGTCATTGAAGCATTAGTATTCATACCCATTAGTCTTGTAAATGGTTCTAAACGATCAGATATTTTCTTCATCCAGCCTATTTCACGGAATATTTGTAGTATAACCATTAATGGTATAACAATAAGTGCAAGTTGCAGTACACTAACAGTTGCCGTCTGGATACCTTCGATTCCTATAGCTAACCAACCTTCAGGAGGAGCAGGATCTGATGAAATAAATCCATACTGCGCCAGTTCCTGTCCACCTTCCCAAAAAGTATGGATCATAAATGCAGAAAATAGTGCAAGTGTAATGCGAATACCAACAACAATTGGCCATTTAATTCCGACACGTGTTGCAACAGATGACTCAATAAATAAGTTATGAGAGAAAGACAGCATAACTGCCATAATAAACACTTCTCTTACAGTAAAATCAAAAGAAACAATTGCAGCAATGCCGGCGTACAGATTTAACGTATTACCTAATACTAATGGCACTGCCGCCTCACCAGAAAGACCTATCCAACTCATCATTGGAGTCAACACGTCTACAACCCAAGGCAACACAGGTGTGAATTGTAAAATCGTAATAAGCACGGTAATGGGGAATATGACCTTACTTAGTGTCCATGTTACCTCTAATCCTTGTTTCACACCTCGAATCAGCATCTCTTTCACATTCAATCCTCCTAGACTTTTTTGCCATTATATCGTCTATTGACAGTTTTTGATTTCCGACGATATGCAATAAGAGCTATACCAACTAGGACAAGCACAATTGAAATGACTTGAGCAGTTCTTAATGTACCAATAATATAGAGGCTATCTGTACGCATTCCTTCTATGAAATAGCGTCCAATTGAATACCATATAATATAGCTAAGAAATACTTCCCCACGTAAAGGGTTATATTTTCTCAGTATAAGCAGTAGGATAATACCAATGAAACTTAATACCGATTCATATAGGAAAGTTGGATGGTATAATACACCATCTATGTACATTTGATTTTCTATAAAATCTGGCAAGAATCGAATGAAATTATCGTAAGCTGCATCTGACACTGGACCGCCATGTGCTTCTTGATTGACAAAATTACCCCAACGACCAATTGCTTGGCCTAAAAGAAGACCAGGTGCTGCGATATCTGCTAGTTGCCAAAACGACACTTTTTTAACACGAGCGAAGATTATTGCAGTGATCACGGATCCTATTAACGCACCATGTATTGCAATTCCACCTTCCCAAACTGCAAAGATGCTCCACCAAGGCCTTCCTTGGTATTGTTCCCATTCAAATATCACATAATAAATTCTGGCTGAGATAATTGCGATTGGAAGTGCAAAAATAATTAAGTCTGTAAATATATCTTTCTGCAAACCCAGTCGTTCAGATTCTCTAGTTGCCATCCACAATCCTAAAAATACGCCTGATACAATAATGACCGCATACCAATAAATGGTGAATGGTCCTACTTCTATAAAGATTCGATCAATTGGTGGTGATACAGTAAATAGCAAAACAAACTTCCCCCTTCTTCTTTCTAATCTAAGTCAAAATCCGGACCAAGATTTGTCTTCTCTTTTCCAATCATTGTTGTTAATCTTGTTGAGAATTCCTCTGCGGCATTAACACCCATTTGTTTTAAACGGAAATTCATTGCTGCAACTTCAATAATAACTGCTAAATTTCTACCTGGACGTACTGGCAAAATCGCTTTTGGCACGTCTACATCGATAATTTTCATCGTTTCTTCTTCTAATCCTAGTCGATCATACGTTTTTTTATCATCCCAAGATTCTAAATTGATCACATAAGATATTTTTTTATAGGAGCGAACGGATCCAGCACCAAACAATGTCATAACATTAATAATGCCTAAGCCTCTTATCTCCAATAAATGTTCAATTAGTGGAGGAGAAGAACCAATTAAACGATCATAATCCTCTTGTCTAATTTCGACACTATCATCTGCTACAAGACGATGTCCTCGTTTTACTAATTCTAAAGCTGTCTCACTTTTCCCGACACCACTTTGTCCCATAATTAAAACACCGACACCATAAATATCTACTAATACACCGTGCATTGCTGTGAATGGTGCAAATTTCGCTTCTAAGAAGTTAGTCAATCTACTTACAACACGTGTGGTTTTATAAGGAGAACGTAATAACGGAACGTTCGCTTCCTCACAAGCATTGATTAATTCATCTGGAACTTCCATCCCTCTTGATACGACTATTCCTGGTGTTTCATCCGTAGACATTCTTTTCGCACGATCTGTTCTTTCCGCTGAAGAAAGA
Organism: Paraliobacillus zengyii; assembly: GCF_003268595.1. Taxonomy (NCBI): domain Bacteria; kingdom Bacillati; phylum Bacillota; class Bacilli; order Caryophanales; family Bacillaceae; genus Paraliobacillus; species Paraliobacillus zengyii. Next base: position 2,791,377 of record NZ_CP029797.1, read on the forward strand.
TCCTTATAATAAGAAAGTTCTGTTTTACCAAGTAATTGTAATCTTTTTTTCGGATAATATCTGAAGTAACCCGTCATTTCAATTCCTGGTCTAGATATATCACTCATAATTATTTCACGCTGTAAGCCTTCTTTACCAGCTAGTAATTCTAATTTAAATTGATCCAATAAATCTTGCGTGTGAACCTTTGTCATCTTAATCCCTCCATCATACCATCATCATCGCTGTGGATTTATAGTGTATACTTATTGTAGCATTTATTATATATACATTCACCAAATTAGTCGATTAGTTAAAATACTATTTACATATTATTTAATGTAACTGGAAGCCAACCTCTAACACTATTGATAAACCAAATACGATCAAAGCTTGCTAAATCATTACGGTTAATGACTTTTTCTTGAATAATACCTGTTTCTAACAAGTGTGCACGATAGGTGCCAGCTAATAAACCAGAATCTAGTGGTGGCGTATAGTATGTACCAGCTTTTTCTACTACAACATTACCAATTATAAATTCTGTTATTTCATGTTGCTTATTCCATAATAAAGTAGAGAATACGTTTGGATCGTCTAATTGGTGTTGCTTATAGTGCGTTCGATTAGTCGTTTTATGAAATAGAAAAGGATCCTGTTTATCAATTGGTAATGATGCCAATGTACACACGACATCGCCAATTATCTCTTTTACTTCTTGAACTTCTGTGGAAACCTCGCCCTGCTTAGAAACAAGGAGTCGAACTTTATATTTTTTAGATGGATGACCTTGCAATACTTGATTTAATTTTTGCTTAACGGTCGCTATGTCTATCTTAAAATTGAAATAGCTTGCTGACTCAAGCAACCGTTTCAAGTGATATTCTTGCAATGGATAATTCCCATGATCAAGTAAGATCGATTCTAGTAAATCAAAATCAGGACGCTTTTCTGTTAACATTTTTGCTTTTGTTTTCATCTCTTGATATTCATTTTCAACTGTGGAATCCCAAGTAATCCCTCCACCTACACCATAAGTAGCTGTTTGACTTTCTTTATCAATAATAACTGTGCGAATCGGTACATTAAATGTTGCTTCTTTATTAGGAGTGATAAAACCGATCGCACCACAATAAACCTCTCTAGGAGTATCTTCAAGTTCTGCTATATACTCCATCGTTTTTATTTTTGGTGCACCAGTAATCGATCCACATGGAAATAGCGCAGTAAACCAGTCTAATAAATGAGTATCTTTTTCAAGTTCTGCGGTTACCGTCGAGGTCATTTGATTAACAGTTGGATAGGACTCCACATCTAAAAGATTCGGTACAGCTACTGTGCCTTTTTTTGCGATTTTTCCTAAATCATTTCGTAAAAGATCAACAATCATCATATTTTCTGCACGCTCTTTTTCAGAGGAGGTTAATTGTTCTATTAACTGCCTATCTTCTTCACCATAACGACCACGAGGTGCCGTCCCCTTCATTGGTTTTGTTGTGATGGTACTATTGTTCACTCGAAAGAATAATTCTGGTGAGGCAGATAGTATTTTAAAATCTCCAATATCTAAATAAGCGCTGTATGGTGCTTGCTGATTTTTAATCAACTGTTTGTAAAAAGCAAAGTCATCCCCAGTAAAAGTTGCCTGTAACCGGCTCGTATAATTAACTTGATATGTATCTCCACGCGCAATAGCTTGTTTAATATTTTTAATGCCTTCTTGGTAGCTTTCCTCACTTGATGTAAATGTCCAATCGGAAACAGTGTAGTCTTGTAATAGTGGTGTTGCTTCGATTGCTGAAGGAGCTTCGTATACTCCGAACCATACAAGTGGTAGGTTGCCACTTTCTTTGACATGATAACGCGCTTCAAAAGCAGCTGCAGCTTCGTATGAAACATATCCAGCTACATAAAAGCCAGCATCGATTGCCTTTTCAGCTTTTCTAAAAATAGACGTAACCTCTGTTAATAACTTTGTTTGATATATTTTAATTGGCTCACGGAATTCAGTCTTCTGTGTACTCCCATCATGATCCATAAACTCGAAAATAAGGTCTGGATTCATTGCGATATTTTCACCTCATTTAACTTTCTAAAATCAATGCTAATTATAGCTTAAAAAGATGTTTAAATATAGTTATAAAGAAAGGGTAACTTCTAAAAGATTGTTATTTACGACTTAATTATCATAAACTACGACGTAGCGTTCATTGCGTCGGAATTATCATCAACTGCGACACAACAGAATTACCTGACCCGCTTCTCAAGTAAAATTGACTCCCTTTCCGCAGGCACGGCTTCAGCTAACTCGGAAACAAAGAACGTTTCCGAGTGGACCTTCAGCCCGCGCTGTTCCTGCAGGAGTGTCGCCAATTTCACTTGATACGCTAGTTAGGAGAAGTAAACAACAATATTCACTATGAAGAATCAGGTTATCTAGGGAATGAAGCAAGTGGGTTCCCTTTCTGTGGCTTGTGGTACTGCAATTCAATTACTCATCCCATCGAAAACTTGGGCAGTTCCCACTAGAGTGTCATTATTACATACACAATCATCATGTAGAATCTGAACTAGCTTTGGAATTATACGTAGACTCCTGTGGGAACAGCGCGGGCTGAAGATCCACTTAGTAAAGCGTTTTTTGCTTTACTAAGTTAGCTGAAGACGTGCCCACGGAAAGCGAAGTATATTTCCAAAGCGGCATGTTATGCACATTTTCTATCAACTCTGATTATTAAAAAGATACAATGTTGCGAAAAGAGCCAAAAGAAAAAAACGTAAAGGGTTATACCTTTACGCTTTATCTATTCAAAAATAGTGTATCTTTAATTAATCGATTTAATATGAGATTTAGGATAGCTAAAATAATTGCCGATAAAATCGCTATACCAAAGCCATTAATCACAAATGTATCACCAATGAACGCTTGCGTTAACATTAAAGTAATCGCATTGATTACAAATAAGAAAAAGCCAAGTGAAACAATCGTAATGGGTAATGTCAGCAAAACCAAAATAGGTTTCACAATTACATTTAAAACTGACAAAATAAGACTTGCAAGTAATGCTGTACCGAATCCTTCCAGATAAAAAGAATCAAATAGGTACGCGACAACAACTAAAGCTACAGCATTTAATAATAGCGAAACGATCCAACGGGTCATTTTATATTTCTCCATCAATTGGCATAATAAATGCTGCTGCAATATAAACAAATAACAATGGGAAAACTGCAGTGAACAACAAGGCGACAACAAAAATCAAGCGTATAATTGTTGCATCAAAATTAAAATATTCTGCTAAACCACCCAAAACACCTGACACCATTTTATTACTACTTGAACGGTATAATTTCTTATCCATCTTTTCATCCTCCTCTTATCTATCTATATTGTATGACTTTCTTAAATAAATTATCCTTTTATTCAATTAAGCAACTAAATTACATATTCTTTATATTCCACTTTTGATCATTTTTAAAACGTATAAAAAAATAAAGAAGTAGCACACTTGAATCGCGTACTACTTCTTTATTACTTATTGAAATTCCACGTATAGAATTGCTCTACAGATAAGTTCTTCTTCACAATCTCTTCCATATCCGCAGCTACTTGATTTATACTACCTAACACACCAGATGCTTGCGATGTATGAGCCATGATTGTTGCTAATTTCTTCTCGAAAAAAGGTGTAATGTCTATCGAAATATCCGCTTCACCTATGTCTTCTACTCTTGTATTTGTAATAGCTTGCGCCCACACTTTTGGTCTTTTCTCAGCGTCCATTAAACGAACTGCTTCAATCGCCGCAGCCCCAAATGCATTGTGATCGGGATGTACAGCATGATCAGGATAATGTGTAATTACAAGACTTGGCTCTATTTTTTCTAGGCGTGCTAATAAATCCTTGGCAACCTCTTCTCTTGCTTCAAATTCCAATGTTTTATCACGATAACCAAGCATATTTAATTCAATATCTAATACTTTACATGCCGCAATTAATTCTTCTTTTCTTATTTTAGGTAGCGTTTCGCGTGTTGCAAAGGTAGGGTTACCCATGTTTCTACCCATTTCTCCTAGCGTGCCACATAAATAGGTAACTGGTACACCTTCTTCACGAAATCGTGCAATTGTACCAGCAGCTCCAAATGCTTCATCATCTGGGTGTGGAAGAATAACAACAACGTGTTTTTCCATTCTATTTTCAGCTCCTTTTAAGCTTGATCTACCAATTTTGTTAATTTACAAACGGATTCTCACTAATTTCTAATGTAACTAATAATCTTCCTTCTTGATCATGTCCAGCAATAAGTAGGTGCCCTTCTTCATCTATTTCATATTCGCGAACACCTTCCGCATAGATCCAGCCGTTTTCTGTTTTTAAACCTACACGATAACTTGTTGGGTTTCCAACTATTTTCGCTTGGTTATAACGTACTTTAGCATTTCGCATAAATACACCAACATTAAAAGCTTTCTCATTATGATGACTCGCATATGCGCCATTTGTCGTCTCGATATGTATATAAACATCTTTATTTAAGAATTTTTCTAATTCATATTGCACTTTTTCTTGATCAATTACATTCATTACGAAACACCCCTTCCGACTCTTCTAACTAATTATACTCTACCCAAAAAAGGTGAAAACGTCAAAAAGCTGACTTCAGATAGCCATTTTTATTTATCTAGATGTTTGCAGACTGTTCGCTCGATTCAATTAAGCAAAAGTTAAAGAGAAGCTTGGACGCAAGAAGTGCTTCCAAGCTTTTCTTTTAAGATTGTGCTAGTTTTTCTTTTTCTTGTATATTTGTTTCCATTCGTAAACGATCTCTTTCTAAAACTGGTTTTAGATAATATCCTGTATACGATTCACTAATCTCTGAAACTTCTTCTGGCGTTCCGGTTGCGATGATTTGACCACCGCGATCTCCACCTTCTGGACCAAGGTCAATAATATGATCGGCGGTTTTAATCACATCAAGATTGTGTTCTATAATTAAAACAGTATCTCCGTTTTCGACCAAACGTTGTAATACGCCTAACAAACGGTATATATCATCAGCATGTAAACCGGTTGTCGGCTCGTCTAATATATATAGCGTTTTTCCATCTGAGCGCCGGTGTAATTCACTTGCTAACTTCACACGTTGTGCTTCTCCACCAGAAAGTGTTGTTGCAGGCTGTCCTAGACGGATATAGCCTAAACCTACGTCATAAACGGTTTGTAATTTCCTTCTGATTTTTGGAAGATTCTCAAAAAAGCCTAATGCTTCTTCTATTGTCATATCTAAAATCTCAGAAATATTTTTCCCTTTATATTTTACTTCAAGCGTTTCCCGGTTATAGCGTTTACCATGACAAACTTCACAAGATACATACACATCTGGTAAAAAGTGCATTTCAATTTTTATGATACCATCACCACGACAAGCTTCACACCGTCCGCCTTTAACATTAAAACTAAATCTTCCTTTTTTATAGCCACGAATTTTTGCTTCATTTGTTGAAGCGAAGACATCTCGAACATTATCAAATACACCTGTATAGGTGGCAGGATTAGAACGTGGTGTTCTACCAATTGGTGCTTGATTAATATCAATTACCTTTTCTAAATGTTCGCTACCTTTAATTGATTTATGTTTACCTGGTTTTTGCTTCGCACGATTTAATGTCATTGCTAAACTTTTATGAAGAATTTCATTAATAAGCGTACTTTTACCAGAACCAGATACACCGGTAACAGTTGTCATAACACCAATTGGAATCTTCGCATTAACTTTTTTAAGGTTATTTTCTTCCGCACCAATAATTTCTACAAATCTTTCATCAGCTTTACGACGGTTCGCTGGTAATGGAATAAACTTTTCACCGGATAAATATTGGCCTGTAAGTGATTTCTTCTGTTTCATCACCTGTTTTGGTGTGCCACTTGCAACAACAGTACCACCATGTTCTCCTGCACCAGGGCCAATATCAATTAACCAATCGGCTGCTAGCATTGTGTCTTCATCATGCTCGACAACAATCAACGTGTTGCCTAAATCGCGCATTTGTTTGAGTGTTGCAATTAATCGATCGTTATCACGCTGATGTAATCCGATAGACGGTTCATCTAACACGTATAAAACACCTGTCAATGCTGAGCCAATCTGTGTTGCCAAGCGAATTCGCTGTGCTTCTCCACCTGATAACGTACCAGCTGTTCGTGATAATGTTAGATAATCCAACCCAACATTAGTTAAAAAGGTTAGTCGATCTTGAATTTCCTTTACAATCATTTCAGCTATTGTTTTGTCCTTCTCAGATAAAGTAAGATTAGAAACAAAATCATTTGCTTCCGTAACGGCGAGCTCTGTTACTTTGCCAATATGTTTACCATTTATTAATACCGCTGTTGCTTCCGTTTTCAGACGATATCCTTTACATTTCGGACAGTTCTTTTGTGCCATATATTTATCCATTTGTTCACGAATGAAATCTGAAGATGTTTCACGATGGCGGCGCGCAAGGTTAGCAAGAACTCCTTCAAAAAAGATATCATTTTCACGCGTCATACCGTAATCATTTTCATAATGAAAGTGAATTTTTTCTTTTCCACTTCCATTTAGTATTTTATCTAACTGATCAGGAGGTAATTGACTGACTGGTGTATCCATATCAATACCGTAATGTTCGCAAACACTTTTAAGGAGTTGTGGATAATACTGTGAACTTGTTGGTTCCCAAGCTGCAATTGCCCCCTCATTTAAGGTTAATTCAGTATCAGGGATTACTAAGTCAACATCAACTTCCAATTTCGTCCCTAAACCATCGCAACGTTCACAAGCGCCATATGGACTATTAAAGGAAAATAAACGTGGCTCAAGTTCACCAATGGAAAAACCACAAATGGGACATGCATGTTGTTCACTAAATAACAATTCTTCTTCTCCCATTACATCAACTTTCACTTTTCCTTCACCTAAACGTAATGCTGTTTCCAACGAATCAGTAAGTCGACCAGAAATACCATCTTTAACAACAATTCGATCAACAACAACTTCAATCGAATGTTTTTTATTTTTCTCAAGCTCAATCTCTTCACTAATTTCTCGCATCTCTCCATCAATGCGTAAACGTACATAACCTTCTTGTTTTAATTTTTCTAACACTTTAACATGCTCACCTTTACGCCCAGATATTACTGGCGCAAGAATTTGAAGTTTCGTTCTTTCTGGATAAGCTAAAATTCGGTCAACCATTTGTTGCACAGTTTGTGATGAAATTTCTACACCATGCTTCGGACATACTGGATGGCCAATTCGAGCAAATAGCAAACGCATGTAATCGTAAATTTCTGTTACTGTTCCAACTGTAGAACGTGGATTTCTACTCGTTGTTTTTTGATCAATTGAAATGGCTGGAGAAAGCCCTTCAATAGCATCAACATCTGGTTTTTCCATTTGTCCTAAAAATTGACGCGCATAGGAAGATAAAGACTCAACATAGCGTCGTTGTCCCTCAGCATATATCGTATCAAAAGCTAATGATGATTTCCCAGAACCTGATAGCCCTGTAAGCACAACTAATTTTTCTTTTGGAATTTCAATATCAACATTTTTTAAATTATGTGCACGTGCACCTTTAATGGTTATTGCTTTTTTAGCCATTGATTGTCACCCCTCCGCTTTCAGCTGTATAACGATATCACGTAACTCAGCAGCTTTTTCAAAGTTCAAGTCACGCGCAGCTTGTTTCATTTCTTTTTCCATATTTTCAATCAGTTTCTCAATTTCTTTCTTCGTCATCTTACTATAACTTGGTGCATCACCTTCATACTTCGCTGAATCTTCAGCAGCCATAGTTGCGCGTATAACGTCACGAACTTCTTTTTTGATTGTCGTAGGTACAATACCATGTTTTTCGTTATATGCTTGTTGTTTTTCACGACGTCGTTCTGTTTCCTCAATTGCCCGACTCATTGAATCTGTCATCCGATCCGCGTACATAATGACACGTCCATTTTCATTACGTGCTGCTCGTCCCATTGTTTGAATCAATGCTCGATCAGACCGCAAGAAACCTTCTTTATCAGCATCAAGAATAGCAACTAAAGATACTTCTGGAATATCAATACCTTCACGTAATAAGTTAATTCCAACAATGACATCAAACTTACCGACCCGTAGATCACGAATAACCTCAATCCGCTCTAATGTTTTAATTTCAGAATGCAAATAAGCAACCTTCATTCCTATCTCTTTTAGATAGTCGGTTAAATCCTCTGACATTTTTTTAGTTAACGTTGTAATGAGTACCCGTTCATCTAGTTTTATCCGTTTATTTATCTCGCCAATCAGATCATCTATTTGACCATCAATTGGGCGAACTTCCACTGGAGGATCTAGTAAACCTGTTGGACGAATAACTTGTTCTGTCATTTGAGGCGTGTGCTCTAATTCATATGGACCGGGAGTTGCCGAAACAAAGACCATTTGTTTCGCCTTCTCTTCAAACTCCTTAAATGTCAACGGACGGTTATCCATTGCAGATGGTAATCGGAATCCATGATCAACTAAAACTTGCTTTCTTGCTTGGTCACCATTAAACATTCCACGAACCTGTGGTAACGTTACATGTGACTCATCAACAACAATCATGAAATCATCTGGAAAATAATCAATTAACGTATATGGAGTTGAACCAGCTTCTCTCAATGTTAAATGACGAGAGTAGTTTTCAATCCCTGAACAGAAACCCATTTCCTCCATCATTTCCAAATCATAACGCGTCCGCTGTTCAATTCGCTGTGCTTCAAGTAATTTATTATTTTCACGGAAAAACGTTAGCTGTTCTTCCAATTCTTTTTCAATATTTTTCATAGCGACTTTTAATTTTTCTTCACCAGTAACAAAGTGGGAAGCAGGGAAAATAGCGATGTGTTCGCGATCACCAACAATTTCTCCAGTTAGCGCATCTACTTCTCGTATACGATCAACCTCATCACCAAAAAATTCAACTCGTATACAGTGTTCTTCTCGAGAAGCCGGAATAATTTCAACCGAATCTCCACGAACTCTGAATGTACCACGTTGGAAATCTATATCATTACGTGCATACTGAATATCGACTAATTCACGAAGTAATGCGTCTCGGTCTTTCTCCATTCCAACCCGAATGGATAATACTTGATTTCGGTATTCTTCAGGAGAACCTAAACCATAAATACACGATACACTTGCTACGATTAAAACATCTTTTCTTTCAAATAAGGCAGACGTTGCTGAGTGTCGTAATTTATCAATTTCATCATTAATACTTGCATCTTTCTCTATAAATGTATCCGTCGAAGGAACATATGCTTCAGGCTGATAATAATTATAATAACTAACAAAATATTCTACAGCATTATTAGGAAAAAACTCTTTGAATTCACTATATAGTTGTCCAGCAAGTGTTTTATTATGAGCAATGACTAACGTCGGTTTGTTTACTTCTGTAATAACATTAGACATCGTAAATGTCTTACCAGTTCCTGTTGCTCCAAGTAATGTCTGTTCACGTCTACCAGCATTAATTCCGGAAACTAATTCCTTAATTGCTGATGGCTGATCACCCTCGGGCTTATATTTCGACACTAACTCAAATTTATCTACCACGATGCACCCTCCGTTCTACTCTTCACTTATCTATGATACCACATTATACTACTTTTCAAACCAAAATGCGAACAAATATTCGTTTTATTCATATTTAAAAAGATATGTAACAAAAAGCTTGAGGTACAGTTACCCCAAGCTTCTTTACTACATTATCTTTTAATAAGATTGATCATACTGATTGACTTCAAACAAGTCAATTAACTCGATATCTTTATGTTTATCTTTAAACCAACGAAGAGCAAAATCATTCTTAAATAATACTAAAAATGTTCCTTCACGGTCTTTAACTAACAGGTTTCGATCGTCGAATAACGTCGTATCGACTTGTTCCTGGTTTAACCAGCGTGGTACTCGTTCACCGATAGATTCTAACGTTACTTCTACATTATACTCGTGTTTCATACGATGTTCAAATACTTGATACTGTAATTCACCAACAGCTCCGATAATGTAGCTTTCCATCGGATAACGTGTAAATAATTGAATTGCACCTTCTTGGACCAGTTGTTCTAAACCTTTTCTGAATTGTTTTGATTTCATTACGTTTTTTGCAGTTACTTGCTTAAATAACTCAGGTGGGAATTGTGGTAATTCATCATAAACAAAAGATTCTTTACCTTCTGTTAATGTATCACCTATTCGATATGCATTCGGATCATATATCCCGATAATATCACCTGCATAGGCAACTTCAACTGTATCACGAGTGGAAGCCACAAATTGTTGTGTTTGAGACAATTTGATTTGTTTACCTGTTCGTTCTAATCTAACACTCATTCCACGCTCAAACTTACCTGAACAAACCCGTAGGAATGCTACACGATCACGATGGGCTGGATTCATGTTTGCTTGGATCTTAAAGACAAATCCTGAAAAATCCGGGTTATCGGGACTAACTAATCCTTCTGTTGTCTTTCTAGGAACAGGTTTGGGAGCCATTTCGATAAACGTATCAAAAAAACTTTGCACACCAAACGGCGCTAAAGCACTACCGAAGAAAACTGGTGTTTGATCCCCACTCAAGACCGCATCTAATGAATAGTCATCTCCTGCTTCTTCAATTAATTCCAACTCATCTAATGTATCTTGATATGTTGGATTTTCCACAAGTGCCTTATTCTCTGGATTATCTAAATCTGCATAAGGAATAGTTGTTTCTGCTTCATTTCCATTATATTGTACAAACTGTTTATTTTGACGATCAAATATGCCTAAGAAACGCTTACCCATGCCAACAGGCCAATTCATTGGATATGTTTCGATTTCTAAAACTTCTTCAATTTGTTCTAAAAGTGCTAATGGTTCACGACCTTCACGATCCATTTTGTTGATGAAAGTGAAAATCGGAATACCACGCATTTTACAAACTTTAAATAATTTAATAGTTTGGGCTTCAATACCTTTTGTTGCATCAATAATCATCACAACACTATCTACAGCTGTTAATGTACGATACGTGTCTTCACTAAAATCCTCGTGACCCGGTGTATCTAATATATTAACTTTATAATCTTTATATGGAAAGTTCATCACACTGGACGTTACAGAAATTCCACGTTGTTTCTCAATTTCCATCCAGTCAGATGTAGCAAATTTACCTGATTTTTTTGCTTTTACAGTCCCTGCTTCTCGAATTAGGTTACCAAACAATAACAATTTCTCTGTTAATGTTGTTTTACCAGCATCAGGGTGTGATATGATCGCAAATGTTTTTCTCTTATTTACTTCTTCTTGCATTGTCATTTTATAAATCCCTTCCTATCTTTAATTTGATTCATTTATAAAACATGGATTACTAAGGGATTTCTACATCGGTATAATGCTCCTTCATCTAATGTATAAGTGCTTTTTAAATGTCTATTCACGTTAGTAAAAATAGCACGTTTTTTAGGATAAAGTCAACTATTTTCACGCCAAATGACTGCCCATTTTAATCAATTGATCCTTAAAATACAAATAAAAATTTTCATTCTTACAGTTTTTGACGACAATTATTTGTTATAATGAAAAGATATACTTTTGCTAATACAAGACAAGGTAGGGAAATAATTATGCGTACCTTTTTTTTAGAAACACAAGACATTGTCAAAATAACCGGCCAACGGTTTTATAAAAGGGGCTTTGACTACTTCAAAAAAGGAAGAGTCATTGGTTTAACATACAATCAAACAATTAACACATGGAGTGCACAAGTTCGTGGAGCAAGTAGCTACAACGTTCGTATTTTCTTTTTTGATGACGATGAGCTAGAAGGTAATTGTGATTGTCCTGCATACGCCACACATTTCACTTGTAAACACATTGCAGCAGTTTTACTCGCAATAAGTAACAGTAATTCTAATGACCCTAGTCAGACAGTCTTGACTAGTACGACGAAACCAAACCCAACATTGCCAGTGAGACCGCAAGCTAAAAGTGATCCATTCACATTACGAATGCTAGAAGCTTTTAGTAGTGAAAATAGAGCGCATGTTTTGGATGCAAAAGAGCTTCGGATTGATTATACGTTAATTCAACGTAAAAACACACAAAATGCAAAACTGTTTTTAGAAGTTGAGTTACAAGTTGGTATAAAAAAAACGTATATAATTAAAGAAATCCGTACCTTTCTTACCCACGTTAAAAATCAGCAACCATACCCTGTTACAAATACATTCACATATGATCCTTTACTTCATAAGTTTGCAGAAGAGGACAAAGACATCATAGATCAGCTTATACAGGCCTATCAAAATGAAATTCTATATGATAATGACTATGGAATGACAAACAAACGTGCGGTTAGAATACCACCAAATTCAGCCAAGCCTTTATTAGAAGGAATTAGTGCAAGAGATCATACGATGAAAGATTTACAAGGCCAAATATTCGGAAGCTTTTTCTTGGAAGATAAGCTACCACCACTTACTTTTCCAATAGATCTTGAGAATGAAGATAGCTTCTCTATTAATCTGGGTGCTTTGCTTCGTTTTAATTATTTTGATGGATATGGTTATTTATATGAAGCACACACCTTTTATCTTACAAATGCTAAACAGCGCTTAATTATTGATCAGCTGTTTTCATTATTGCCTTATCGTACCAAGCATGTACATTTGATTGCCCGAGATAAGATGGAAGCATTTGTATCAAATGTCATGCCGAAATTAGAAAGAATAGGGCAACCCATTTATTCTGAAAAAACAAACGAACTACTTGCGATAACATCACTTAAGACAAAAATATATTTAGATGAATTACAGGATACACTTACAGCAAATGTTGTTTTTCAGTATGGAGATTATGAACTTGCACCATATGAATCACATCAGGCTTCTAATTTAGTAATAAAACGTGAAATGAAAGCCGAACGATCAATTTTACAACTTCTTGAACAAGCTGGTTTTTATTATTTAAATGGTCGTTTTCAACTATTTAATAATGAAAATATCTACAGGTTTTTACATGATGCTTTACCAGAACTTCATAACCATGCACTTGTTTATATTTCTGATGAGGTGAAAAAATTAGTTCGTGCAGAAGAACCAGAATTACAAGCCAATATTCAAGTGAATAACACTACCGGAATGTTAGACGTTTCCTTTGATGTTAAAGGGATATCAAATACAGAAGTACAACAACTTCTACAAGCATTAGTAGAGAAAAAACGCTATTACCGGATTCCAGATGGGCCTTTACTTGCTTTGGAAAATGAATCATTTGAATCGTTTCAACAATTTATTGACCAACTACAATTAAGTAAGTCTGATCTTCAGGATGGACAAGTTCAAATTTCAGCAGCGCGAAGTTTACAAATAGAAGAGACTTTTCCAGCTGAAGTTGCACATTATCAAGATACGTTTGAACAAATGTTAACTGCCTTAAAACATCCAGAAGATTTGCAATTTGATTTACCAACTACGTTAGATGCCGATTTACGCGACTATCAACTTGTAGGATTTCAGTGGTTTAAAACGCTCTCTTACTACCATTTAGGTGGCATTCTAGCAGATGATATGGGCTTAGGAAAAACAGTTCAAACAATAAGCTATTTATTAAGTGAAAAAGCAGAAAAAACAGATGGTAAATATCAAGCGTTAGTCATTGCACCTGCTTCACTGGTCTATAACTGGCGAAAGGAAATTACGAAGTTTGCACCTTCTTTACGTGCAGAAGTAATTGTCGGGACAAAACAACAACGTAGAGCAATCGTAGAACAATTGACTGATGTGGATGTGTTAATTACTTCTTATCCACTAATGCGAAAAGACCAAGATATATACGCATCAGTACCATTTGATGCATTGATTCTTGATGAAGCACAAGCGATTAAGAACCATCTTACTTTAACAGCAAAAGCTGTTCGTTCACTTCAAGCAAAACATCGCTTCGCATTGAGCGGTACGCCTATTGAAAATACATTAGATGAATTATGGTCAATATTTCATACGATATCACCAGGATTTTTCGGAACAAAAAAGCACTTCTTACAACAAGATCCTGCTTATATCGCAATGATTACAAGACCATTTATTTTACGCCGTCTAAAACGGGATGTGTTAGCAGAATTACCAGATAAAATTGAAACAGAACAATATTCAGAGCTAACTAAAAATCAAAAGCAAGTGTACCTTGCATATGTGGAAAAAATGCAAGAGAAGATTGCTGAAACAATTGAACAAAAAGGCTTTGAAAAAGGTAAATTAGAAATATTAGCTGGGCTTACACGTTTAAGACAAATTTGTTGTCATCCATCGTTGTTCTTAGAAAACTATACTGGAAAATCTGGTAAATTAGAACATCTAAAAGAATTAGTCGATGAATTAAGGCAAAGTGGTAAGCGACTATTAATCTTCTCACAATTTTCAAGCATGTTAAAAATAATCAACAAAGAACTACAAGCAGACGGACATGAGGTATTTTATTTAGATGGCTCCACTCCACCATCACAGCGATTAGAAATGGCTGATGCTTTTAACGAAGGTGAGAAATCAGTCTTCCTTATTTCCTTAAAAGCAGGTGGTACAGGACTTAATTTAACTGGAGCAGACACTGTTATACTATTTGATTTATGGTGGAATCCAGCTGTTGAAGAACAAGCAGCGGGCCGTGCACATCGAATTGGACAGAAGAAGGTTGTCCAAGTTATACGTTTAATAACTGAAGGAACAATCGAAGAAAAGATTTTTCAATTACAACATGAAAAAAGAGAGCTTGTGGATCAAATCATTAAACCAGGTGAAACGATGCTATCTACGTTATCAGAAAATGAATTACGAGAACTATTGACCATCGAACGATAATAGAATGATCCCATTATGCCAAACGCCAAAGGTTAGATTACATTCTAACTTTTGGCGTGTTTTCGTTTAACTATTCGATATTTCCGACTACCATTTGTATATGGTTGTGTAAAACAGTAATACTTGATGGTGTTTGATTCTGTCTTTCTCCATCACAATCAATATTTTGTGCTGGATCTGCTGTAACAGTTATACTTTTTGTTTTAAAAGCTTTAATTCCTTCATTAATTTGCTCGTTATTATCTACTTTTGATTGAAGAATAGACCAAAAAGTTGGTAAAGATGCTTCTTTGATAACCAATACATCTAACAACCCATCATGGATGCTTCCTTCTGGAAAGAAAGCTCGAATCCCACCAGTATATGTACCGTTACCCACAATAAGCATAACAGCTTCATCTTCCCAAATTCCATTATCAGATTCTATTTTTAGATGAAAAGACTTTTCTTCGCCAATTGTTTGTAGGGTACGTAAGTAATAAGCCAATCGTCCGATATTTTGTTTCGAATTTGAATCAACTGTCTCAGAAACTTGGGTAATGATACCGATGCCCCAAAAATTCAGAAAATAGTAATGATCACTTTGTCCAATATCAATCATTTTTGTTTCTTTTTCAGCAATTTGTTCAGCTGCTTTTAACGGGTTTTGTAACATTCCAATTTCCCGAGAAAAATCATTGCTTGTGCCCCCAGGGATGATCGCAAAAGCAGGTCGTTTTTCTAGCGGGGCGATCGCATTAATCACTTCATTTACTGTACCATCACCGCCAGCCGCAATAATTAGATCAACTTGACTTGAAACTTGGTTCACATATGTTGCACCATCTCCTGGTTGCTTTGTTTCATAAACAGTTACTTCCTCAAAAGCTATTTCTAATGTATTTATAATTTTTTCTTTTAATTGCAGCAGTTTTGCTTTCCCTGCTGCAGGGTTAAATATTACTGCAACTTTTCTCATATTTCTTAACCTTCCTTCATATCAGGATACTGTAGTTATACCCCTTGCATCCCTATACAAAACGCTAATAGGATAACCTTGATCATTTAATAGATGCTCAGAATGTATCTGTATTTTAAACAGACTCTTTATTCCCCAGGAAATAAGTAACGAAGCATTTAGTTAACTGCGCATGGTGAAGCTATTTCAGTTTTTTTATAACGCAACTTTCACTGATAAAACGCGAATTTAGATCTTGGCAAACTTGAGAAGTCTGCAATCCAATGTTAAAGTTGACTCGTGCTCATTTTGAAAGCATCTGCATCTGATCACGAACTTGAGGTAAACTCAGTCGTAATATAACTCACTTTATATAAAGTTCAATACAAGATAATCTATGCTTCGCTCCTCAAGCGAAATGGGCTCCCTTTCCGCAGGCACGGCTTCAGCTAATTCGGTAAAGAAAACCACTTTACCGAATGGATCTTCAGCCCGTGCTGTTCCTGCAGGAGTCTCGCCCATTTCGCTTGATCCGCTAGTGTAGCCTGCTAATTAAGAATTATATAAAATGCTTGTTATTTGTCATTAAAATACAAGTTAGCAAACATTAAATCAACTACATACAAAACTACCATGCTTCTTATGTTCGCCAACTTTTTGAAGAATTATCATCCAAAGAAAACCGTTTTTTTGAATAGCTATTCGAATTAGTTTATAACACAGGCAATCGGTCACTGGACAGACTTTAAAAATAATACGTTATCTGCTTGTCATAAAGTTTTATTGTACTTATCACTACAGTTGTTAACATTATACCGATTGATTGTAGCGTAGGGCAGTCGATCCTCGAAAATATAGTTCGATTTTCTTCGTGCGGTGTTGGTTCAGGAAGTAAATTCAAAGTCCTGCGGGAAAAGCAAGATCTGAAGATCCACTCCTTAAAGCGATTTGTGCTTTACGGAGTTAGCTGAAGACTTGGGACTGCGATTACTCGCCCCACCGAAAACATTTGCCCGCGGAAAGCGACTGCCTGAAGCGGAAATCAACGTGGCAGTTACGACAGAGTCTATAGTTATTCAGTCATAAACGACAGTATTGTTAACAAACTCTTTTAACAAGCTATATAATGAATACATTCCAGATTCATAACAGCCAACTAGTGGCACTTATTTTTTGTCCCATTCATATCAAAAGACACGCATACAATCATGATTGTATGCGCGTCTTGTTATTTCAATATAGTCGGTGTTACTTTATGTTTTTCTCTTTCCACTTGCGTATGAATGTATTCCATTTTGTCATCAAGTGCTCTTACAGTATCTGCTGCTTGTTTTAATTCATTTTTTAATTCTTGAGGGATTTCTTGATCATATTTGTAAAAAATTTTATGTTCCAAACTCGCCCATGTATCCATCGCGATTGTTCGTATTTGTACTTCTACTGGGACATGTTCAGTTGAATTAGCAAGAAAAACAGGCACTTCAACAATGAGGTGAAAACTACGATATCCATTTGGTTTTGGATGTTTAATATAATCTTTTACTTCAAGTACTTTAATATCATCTTGCTGACTAAGCATATGGTAAACTTTATAAATATCCGCAACAAATGAACAAGTTACTCGAACACCAGCAATGTCACGTACATGTTCTCTTGCATTAGATAGTGTGACTTCTAACCCTTTTCTATTTAACTTGTCCATAATACTATTCGGTTCTTTTAATCTCGATTTAACATGCTCCATTGGATTGTGATTATGAATAAATTCAAACTCTTCACTTAGAATACTTAATTTTGTATCAATTTCATCTAAAGCGAATTTGTACACTAATAAACCATTTTTCCAATCATTAAACCTTTTTTGTAAAGTATTCATTCCGCTCAACCTTTCATAAGGCACTCAAGTTATATTACTAAGTAATTATACATTGAATTAACGGCAAAATGATGAAATTTCTATTAAATTTATATGAAAATTAAATTATTGCGCCTTTTCTATTTTCCATGTTGTTTCGCTAGGAAAAATAATTCCTAATTCATAATGTTCTCCTTGATAGAGGGCGCGCTGCGCAAATCTTATTTCCCCTCTTTCATCTCGAATATCAAGTTTACAATATGCACTGTTTAGCTGAAGTGCTTCATAAAATGCTTGCTCACTGGAAACAGGTTGGCCATTAACCTTGATAATTTTTTCACCAATCATTAATCCAATATTCTCTGCTGGTGTACCTGGGATAATTCCTAATACTTTTAATCCAGTCTCTTCTACTGCAAAATAAGTAGGATTTCTTAAATCACGTAATCGGAATTGTAACGCTAATAGCTCACGTCCAATAATCGCGATAACCACACTTATTAATGTAAAAATAGTAATATAATAGCCTGCTATCGAAAACCCAATTACGATAAAACCTAATATTAATAACGATTGTCCAAATTTATGTGTCGCCTTTATAGGCATTGAACCTCTTACTACATGTTCAAAACCAATTATTGCAGGAATAAATAAGAGTCCAAATTCTGTTTCACCTATAGAAAATATCGGCCACCAATCAGCAAATGGTGTAATTAACCCAGCTGGCAATAGACTTATGAAAGGTATGAGCATTATTTTTTTTACTCGGTGTTGTCCTACCCATTTACCACGACTGCCTTTCTTTAATTCAGGAAAGGTTTCTTCTTGTTGTATACGTATCATTTTAATCGCTTCGATTAAAATAAAAATCCCCATTAAAGTAGTGAATATCAACCATTGAGAGTCTTTTATCTCCGTATTCCATGAAGTTGGTAGATAGGATATGAAATATGGAGAAAAGAGTAAGGCTATGTAGGTAAATCCAAATGTATACGCTGCTGATAACCACGTGAACCTTTTCCCAATTGAAAATAAAATAGTAAACAAAACAAGTCCTGCAATCATGAGATAATGAAGCGACGCACCAATAATTAACATACCTAAAGATAAGCTTAATCCAGCTAAAAGTGTCGTTTTCCATGTGTAACGTAGTTCATCAAATATAGTAAATATTTTCGTACCAAAGTATTTTCGTTCTTTCTTAATCCTGGTAAATGATGCTATGAATGTAACAATAAAAAACCAATATATTAGCGGATTAAAGAAAAGTTTGCCTACACCTTTTGCTAATTCAATTAACCATGTCTCCATATATTTTGCACACCCCTTTCACTTCTTTGTCTAATGAGCCTTTATTTATTATAATTCGATAAAAGATGATCTTTTCCTTCTTTTATAAGAAAATTTTAAGCAATTCCCTTATGAATAAACTTACTTCATAAGGGAATTGCTTACTTTCTTGATTAATCAAATAATACTTCTAATGCCTTTTCTTGTTGCGCGTCCTCTTCACCACTTCTTACTTTTTCAATGACACTTGTTTGTAATTTCTCAGCGGTTGCTTCATCAATCTCGCCTGTTACTTCTAAATCATTTTCTGCTTGATATTCTTCTACAGCAGTTTCTGTTTCGCGACTAAAGTAGCCATCTTCTCGATTTGGATTATATCCTAAACCTTCCAACATAATTTGTGCATTCTCAATGTCTTCATTGCTATCGTTATAGGAATAAGTTTCCTCTACTTGAATAGGATTCGCATAAAAGTATGCTGGCTGCATTATCTCTACAGTCGGCTCAACTCCCTCTTCATGAATCCAATTCCCTTCTGGAGATAACCATTTAAATAAAGTTAGTTTAATTGTACTACCGTCTCCCATTGGGATCGTTTGTTGTACTGTACCTTTTCCAAAACTTGTTGTACCAACTATTTCGGCATTTCCTGCTTCTTTCATTGAAATGGCTAAGATTTCAGAAGCCGATGCGCTACCTTCATCTATTAAAACACTAATTGGGTAATCTTTTGCATTGTCCAATTCAGAGAAATAGCGTTCTTTATTTCCTTCACCATCTTCCACCTGCATATACGGTGTGTCCTTTGTTATAAAGTTCTTCAAGATTTCTTGAATAGAAGGTAATAAACCACCCGGATTTCCTCTTACATCGATGACTAAACCTTCAATCCCCTCTTCTTCTAAACTTGTCAACTCTTCTTCAAAACGAGTAGCAGTATCTTCGGAAAAAGAAGTTATTTCAATTATTCCTGCTTTATTACCATTTACTTCAGTTGTTTCCGAATAAACTGTTTCCAGTGGAATATCATCTCTTGTTAATTCAACTTCAATTGTATTTGTAGCACCAGGTCGTTGGATTTCTAACGTTACTTCGGAGCCCTGTTCCCCACGAATCTTGGAAACAGCGTCATATAAGTCAAGACCTTCGATACTCTCTTCATCAACTTTTAGTATTTGATCATTAGGTTTTAAACCTGCTTGTTCTGCAGGAGAATCTTTTATCGGTGCAACAATAGTAACCTTACCATCAACCATACTAACTTCTGCACCAATCCCCTCAAAAGAAGACTCGATCTGTTCATTAAATTGTTCCATCGTTTCTTGGTCCATATAAACACTATATGGATCATCTAAAGTTGCGAGCATACCTTCAACTGCACCTTCGATCAACTGATCTTCATCAGCACTTTCTAAGTAGTTGTCCTGTATGACACTGTATGCTTGCATAACTTTTGAAAAAGTAGTTGATTCTCCAGCATCACTAAGAATTTCTTCTTGTTCATCCTCAGAAAGATCGGAAAAATTAACTGAGTCGATATTTTCTTCGGTTGATACAGTTTCTTGCAACAATTGCATACTGAAGAAAGTACCTACTCCACCAATAAGTACTGCAGCAACTATAATTAGAACTAGATAATTTTTCTTGATTTGCACTTTTTTCACCCCGATTTTTTTGTTCAATATTATTTTCCTAGTGTACCATATGTATGACACAAAAAGGCACCACAACATTTCGTGCGATGCCTTTGTTTATTTAGATTATGCTTTTATTGTGAAAAGATGTGTACTTATTATGGTAAATATGGTGATGGATTAATTGCGCCATGATAACTCCATCCGCCATTGTGTACTTCAAAATGTAAATGACTTCCAAATGAGTTACCTGTATTACCCATTCCACCAATTGTTTGCCCTTGGGATACACTTTGCTCAAGCGATACCGCTCTACTATTTAAGTGTGCATATACAGTAGTTAGATTTAAGTCTGGATGATAGATATAAATTACATTACCATAACTTGAAGAATAGTTAGATCTGGTAACAACACCTGATGCTGCTGCTTTAATTGTTGTACCGACACTATTCGCAATGTCTAAACCATAATGCATGCCACCGCCATTAAAGCTACGATAGCCATAAGGAGAAGTGAGTGTTCCAGATGCTGGCATCACAAATGCAGCATTACTAGTAGATGGAGCTGGCTGTGATGCAGCTGGAGTAGAGCTTTCACCACTACTTGAGTCGCTATTATTTTCTGCTGCCGCCGCAGCTTCTTCTTTTGCTTTCTCTTCAGCTAATTGTTCTAATTCTTGTTTTTTTGATTCTGCTTCTTTCATTGCGTTAGCAATAATAGAGGCTTGATCATTTAATGTTTGCTGTTGTTCTGCTAACGTCATTGTGTATTCTTCTAATTCGCTATGCTGATCCTCTAAGTTCACCATTAACGTTTCTTTTTCCGCCACTTGACTATCTAGTGTCGCTTGAATAGATTCAAGATCTTGCTTTTGGACAACTAAATTCGCTCGTTTATCTTCTAAGCTAGCTTTATCATCTTCTAATTGTGTCTTCTTATCTTCAACTGCTACTTTTTTGGTTTTCATATCTTCTTTATCAGCTTGATGTGCTTCCATGATACTTTGATCTTGATCCATGATTTTCGTTACAGCTGTTGCACGATTTAGAAAATCACCAAAGTTTTGTGCACCCATCAGTACTTGCAAATAACTGATATCTCCACCATTTTGTTGAATAGCACGCAATCTATTTTTCAATAACTCTTCGCGCTCAGCAATTCGTTCTTCTAAGACTACTATTTCTTCTTCTAAGACTACTATCTCTTCTTCTGTTTCTTCTATTTCTGTTTCTGTTGAACTAATCTCTTGATTAGTAGTTGATATTTCACTTTCTTTGTTTGCTAACTTCGTTTGCGTTGCTTGTAAATCAGCATTAATCGTTTCTATCTCACTTGTAACTTCACTCTGTTCAGCTTCATTTTCAGCAATTTTCTCTTCTGTTTCTTCCGTTTCACTTGTAACATTGCCAGACTCTTCATTTATAGTGCTCTTTTCACTTTCTAGATCATTCAATTTCTCATCCAAACTAGAGATGTCTTCTGCAGTTACTGGTGATATCGTAAACCCAATTATCGTTGTGAAAATTAAAAGGTACATGATGATTTTTTTCATGGTAAAGAATCCTCCCCCTCTAGTAATCTAGCTTTTTAGTTCCGATAATCTATGTAAGTATAAATCTCTTAAAGAAGAGATTTATACTTTTAGAAACTTCCGAACACTCATAACGCTTCCCCAAATACCTATTGATGCTCCAATTACTAAAATCAGTAATGCCAATTGCCATGCAAATGGTGAAAATGGTAGTATTTCTAGAAAACTAAATTGATTAATTGATGAAGCATTAGCATCTAGATAGTAATAACCTGTTAATAAAACCGCAACTGGAATAATACTTCCTAGTACACCAAGTAAAAGACCTTCGACAAAGAACGGCCAGCGAATAAATCCGTTCGTTGCACCAACCAACTTCATTACACCAATCTCTTTACTACGTGCCATTATCGTAATTTTTATTGTGTTTGAGATTAAGAATATTGCTGTGAATACTAATCCTAAGATAAGGACAAGACCTATATTCCGAGCATATTCATTAAATTTAAACAAATTTTGCACAACGTCTTGTCCATAATTTACTTTTTCAACATTTTCTATCTCTTCAATTTCTTGTGCAATTGTCAATGTTTCTTGAGGATCTGTTGTTTTAACAATATAAGCATTATTTAAAGGATTATCTTGTTCATATAACTCCCATGCGCCGCCTTCATCACCCATGCTTGATATTAGGCTTTCTAACTCTTCCTCTTTTGTTGCGAAGTCAACAGTCGATACTTCTGCAATCTCATCTATCTGGTCACCGACTGCTTCAATTTCTTCTTCATCTGCAGTTAATTCAACTAAAACCTTAATTTCAACGTCTTCTTCTAAATTATCAGCGACATGATTCAAGTTAAGCATGAGCGCTAAGAATGCACCAACTAAAATTAATGTCGTGGTTACTGCACCGACAGAAGCAATGGTCATCCATCCATTACGCCAAATATTTTTTGTACCTTCACGAAGATGTCTTTTAATTGTATTAAATCTCATAGCCGTATTCACCTCGATGTTGATCACGCACAACTAAGCCATCTTCAATAGCAATTACGCGTTTTTTTATCGTGTTGACAATTTCTTTACTGTGGGTAGCCATAATAATTGTTGTACCCGTTGCATTTATTTCTTCTAGTATCTTCATAATTTCCCAAGATGTTTCCGGATCTAGATTACCTGTTGGTTCATCCGCAATGACTAGTTTGGGGAAGTTGACAATCGCTCTGGCAATTGACACTCTTTGTTGTTCGCCACCTGAAAGTTCATCTGGGATAAATCGCGCCTTATTTTTTAAACCAACCAAGTCAAGAACTTCCATCACACGTTTACGAGTACCACGTGGTGACTCTTCTAATACTTCTAAAGCAAAAGCTATATTTTCATAGACTGTGAGTTTTGGTAATAGTTTAAAGTCTTGGTAGACAACGCCAATATCTCTTCTTAGGTAGGGGACATGTTTTCGTTTCATTTTGGAGATATCTTTATCGTTAACTTTTATTGTTCCTTTTGAGGCTAATACTTCACGGAAAATTAGTTTAATAAATGTTGATTTACCAGCACCACTAGGACCAACAACATAAACAAATTCACCAGGTTCTATTGCTATATCTATACCATTTAGTGCCGTAACACCATTTGGATATGTTTTATATACACCTTGCATTTGTATCATATTTTTTATCACCTTTATTGTTAGTTTATTTTCTAGATGTAGGACAACTGTTACCAAATGATAGTCACAGCTTGTCTTAAAATATTTGACCTGTTCATTATAACATCTATTTTCACTTTTTTTAGACATTTTTTTATTACATTTTCATTTCAAACCCTGTTAATAATTACAAAATTCGCAAATACGGTAAACTTTTTGTTATGATTTGGAACATTCCCTTACTTAATCTGTTAAATAAAAACTAAGAAGAAGATTCTAAATTATCATCGAATCTTCTTCTTAGATTTAGTAGATCTATACTCTAGTTACTCAATTCATGTATTTTTAAATCCTTCTCCTAATACTTCACTTGCATTCATTGCAACAACAAAAGCTTTTGAATCAACACGACGCACCATCTGTGTCACTTTACTAAATTCATTTTGGGTAACAACACACATAATAATTTTACGGTTTTCGTTCGTATAACCACCTTCAGCATTCCAAACAGTCACACCACGATCTATATCTTTTAAAAGCACTTGTCGAACTTCTTCAACTTGATCTGTTATTATCATAATATTCTTCGACGTATTAAAACCAACTTGAACGAGGTCAATCGTGCGACTTGTAACAAATAAGCCAATTAAAGCATATAACCCTTGTTCCACAGAAAAGACAAAGGTGGCAGTTATTACAATCAGGCCATCAAATAGTGCAACACATATCCCTAAAGGTAATGGAAAGTATTTATGCAGTACTTGTGCCGCTAAATCAATACCACCAGTAGACGCTTTACCACGAAATACGATACCTATTCCAAGGCCAGCGCTCATGCCACCAAATATAGCACCTAACAATGGATCTGGTGTGGCTGCATTCCAATCACTTGTTACGAATACGAACAAAGGTAAAACGATTGTTCCTACTAAAGTTTTTAATCCAAACTTACTTCCTAATATTAGAATACCGATTATAAAGAGTGGAATGTTTATCGCCCACTGAACTAATGAGGGTTCCCAGCCAAAAACAGACTTCGTAATCGTACTTATTCCAGCAACTCCACCAGAAGCTACTTCATTTGGCAAAAGAAATAGATTAAATGCAATAGCTACCAAAAATGCACCTATTAATACATAACTATATTCTATTATATGAATGAAGACGATTGGCACAGGTTCCCGTCTATATTTTGCAATCAAAATAAAACACCTCAAACTTTCTATATTACTATCCGTCATTTTCAACCTTAAGGAGTATATCATTGTTTATAATAAGAGGACAACCGTTTTTAGTAGAGTATAGTAATGGAGTAATGTAGCAAACTCAATAATTCATATGAAAGTGCTCGGTAAGAGAAGCTTTAAAGCACAACTCTTCAAATATAGTTTATTATAAAAAAAAGGAACTTTAGCATATTTCAGCTGAAGTTCCTTTATCTTTACTAGTTAAGCCAATTGTGAGCGCAAATATGCATCAATAAATGGATTGATATCCCCATCCATTACACCGTTCGTATTTCCTACTTCCATATTTGTACGATGATCTTTTACCATGGAATAAGGATGGAATACATAGGAACGTATTTGACTGCCCCAGCCAATTTCTTTTTGTTCTCCCCTAATCTCATCTAATTCAGACTGTTGTTTTTCAATTTGTAATTGATACAACTTTGCTTTCAACATCTTCATTGCTTGATCACGATTTTTAATTTGTGAACGCTCTGACTGACATGTAACAACAGAATTAGTAGGTACATGGGTAATTCGGACAGCTGAATCAGTTGTATTAATATGCTGACCACCAGCACCACTTGCACGATATGTGTCAATCTTAAGATCTTCCGTATTAATTTCAATATCAATATCATCATCTAGTTCCGGCATAATATCACAGGATACAAAAGAAGTATGGCGTCTACCTGAAGCATCAAATGGCGATATTCGCACTAAACGATGTACACCTTTTTCTGCTTTCAAATAACCATAGGCATTGTGACCTTTAATTAATAAAGTCACACTTTTCACACCCGCTTCCTCTCCAGGTAAATAGTCTAATGTTTCAACTTTAAATCCTTTCGATTCTGCCCAACGTGTGTACATCCGAAGTAACATGCTAGCCCAATCTTGTGACTCCGTACCACCTGCACCAGGATGCAATTCTAAAATCGCATTATTTTTATCGTATGGTTCACTAAGTAGCATAAATAATTCAAACCGTTTTAACGCTTCGCTTAATAAGTGTACTTCATTTTCCAAATCAGCTCGTAACTCTTCATCATTTTCTTCTTTAACAAGCTCAT
Organism: Paraliobacillus zengyii; assembly: GCF_003268595.1. NCBI lineage: Bacteria > Bacillati > Bacillota > Bacilli > Caryophanales > Bacillaceae > Paraliobacillus > Paraliobacillus zengyii. Next base: position 2,817,481 of record NZ_CP029797.1, read on the forward strand.
ATGAAAGCACAACGTTTTCCAAACTTTCCACGTGCTGATCAAACGTATGAACAAACTCTTTTAATTCATTTACATCCGCAATAACTTTTTGTGCTGTTTCTTGGCTATCCCAAAAACCAGGCTCTGACATTTGATTTTCTAACTCTGCAATGCGCGTGCGCTTCTCTTCTAAGTCAAAGAGACCCCCTAAAGTCTGTTAGTTGTTGCTCTATACTATCTAATTCATGTCTTATCTCTGCTAATTCCATTTTCTACACCTCTTATAATCATTCATTTCTCTAGCATTCATACAATAGACAAGACACTTCCAATTAAGGAAGTGTCTCTCTATCTTATCTCATTACTTACCATGACACTGTTTATACTTTTTACCGCTTCCGCAAGGACATGGATCGTTACGTCCAACGCTGTCTGCTTTGATAAAAGGTTGCTTTTTCTTTTTCTTCTTCTCTTGATCACCTGAAACTGCTGTTGCATCTTTTGCTACTTCTTGACGTTTTAAGTTTTCACGGACTTGTGCTTTCATTACATAACGTGCAACTTCTTCATTAATGGACTCAACCATTTGTTCAAACATCGCAAAGCCTTCCATTTGATATTCACGTAATGGATCATTTTGTCCATATGCACGTAGGTGAATACCTTGACGAAGCTGATCCATTTGATCAATATGATCCATCCATTTTGTATCAACTGTTCGAAGTACAATAACTTTTTCAAACTCACGCATTTGATCTGGTGTCAGTTCTTCCTCTTTTTTATCATATTTTTCATCGACTTTTTCAAGGATAAAATCGATCATTTCTTGAGGCTCTTTACCTTTTAGATCTTCCTCTACTAAATAGTCGTCTTCAACTAAATTAGCATGGACATATTCTATGATCGTTTGCGTTTCCCATTTCTCCGCATCATCATCTTGTGTATGTGTATGGACTGTCTGTTCTACTACCGTTTTAATCATTTCTTCGATAATATCACGTAAATTATCAGAATCTATTACATCAAAACGCTGTTTATAAATAATTTCACGTTGTTCACGTAAAACATCATCATACGAAAGAACTGTCTTACGTGCATCGAAGTTATTTCCTTCTACACGTTTTTGTGCAGATTCGACTGCACGAGATACAACTTTACTTTCAATTGGTTGGCTATCGTCCATACCAAAGCGATCCATCATGGCACGCATATTATCAGAACCGAATCGACGCATCAATTCATCTTCCATTGATAAATAGAACCTTGTAATACCTGGATCACCTTGACGACCTGAACGACCACGCAACTGGTTATCAATACGTCGAGATTCATGACGTTCTGTACCAATAACAGCTAATCCTCCACGTTCAATTACACCTTCACCAAGTTTAATATCCGTACCACGACCAGCCATGTTTGTAGCAATCGTGACTGCGCCAGGTTGTCCGGCATTTTCGATGATTTCTGCTTCACGATAGTGGTTCTTCGCGTTTAATACATTATGCTTCACGCCGGCCTTTTTAAGATAGTTTGATATTATTTCTGATGTTTCTACCGCTACAGTACCAACCAATACTGGTTGCCCTGCTTCGTATCGTTCTTTAATATCCTCAACCACAGCCTGGAACTTACCGTTAATTGATTTGAAAATTAAATCTGCTTTGTCATCACGGACAATTACACGGTTAGTTGGGATCGCAATAACAACCATGTTATATATATTCCGAAACTCTTCTTCCTCCGTTTTTGCTGTACCTGTCATACCTGCTAACTTATCATACATTCGGAAGAAGTTTTGGAATGTAATAGAAGCAAGTGTCATGCTTTCGTTTTGAATCTGTAAGCCTTCCTTTGCTTCAATTGCTTGATGGAGACCATCACTGTAACGACGTCCCTTCATTAAACGACCAGTAAATTGGTCAACAATCACGACTTGTTCCTCTTCGATAACATAATCCATATCGCGTTGCATCGCTACAGTTGCCTTTAATGCTTGGTTAATATGGTGTGTTAATGTTACATGATTAAGGTCAAACAAGTTTTCAATATTGAAAAAGCGTTCTGCTTTATTTATACCTTCTTCTGTTAATTGAACACCTTTTGTTTTCTCATCGTAGGTATAATCTGTTTCGTCCTTAAGTCCACCAATAAATGCATTTGCCTGGTTATATAAACTAGCAGATTTACGTGCAGATCCAGAAATGATTAATGGTGTACGTGCTTCATCAATCAAAATCGAATCGACCTCATCAATAATAGCAAAATGCAATGGGCGTTGAACCATTTGTTCTTTATACAGCACCATGTTATCTCTTAAATAGTCAAAACCAAATTCGTTATTTGTTCCATACGTAATGTCTGCTAAATAGGCAGCTCTTTTCTCTTCTTTAGTTAAACTATTGACATTTAATCCAACAGTCAGCCCAAGGAAGGTGAACAGAGCACCCATTTCACGTGCGTCACGTTCTGCTAAATATTCATTGACTGTAATAATGTGTACACCTTTACCTGTTACGGCGTTTAGATATGCTGGCATAGTAGAGGCTAATGTCTTACCTTCACCTGTCTTCATCTCAGCAATATCACCTTGATGCAATACTAAAGCTCCTAATATCTGAACTGGAAATGGATGCATATTTAATACACGTTTTGCTGCTTCACGCACAATCGCATAAGATTCTACTAATAAATCATCTAAAGTTTCCCCATCTTGATAGCGCTTTTGAAACTCTGTAGTTTTTTCACGTATTTCCTCATCAGATAACTTTTGATATTCTGGCTCCATCGCTTCTATTTCATCAACTGTTTTTTGCAATTGATTAAGTTGTCTCTGGTTACCGTCAAAAACTTTTTTTAGTAATCCACGCATGTCATACGCTCCTCTATTGATTAAAATGTTCTTTTTTTATATTATATCATGATACTATTCGTCTATTCTCAATCATAACACTAGCATTTCGTAATGACAAGAATTGAAAAAGTAGCGACTTTAGCTTAATAAGCAGTCACTACTTCTAATTACTTCCACGCATTTTTATTTTACATTCCATTCAGGGTAATAACACGTCCATTACACTTTGGACATATTCCAAATTGCTACTAGTAGCAGGTATGAGAATGAATGTGTCATTAAAACTCTCATCATCAAAATAAGCTATGTTTTTGGTGCTTATACCGTATACTTCATTTGTTCCAAAATCAATTAATTCGTATTGTTCTTGATTAAGCTGTTTCAAATCAATTACCTCAGAAAGGGGAAGAAAAATATCTTCTTCTATTAATTGTGTTGCTAGTGTTTCATCAGTTATCATAATATCGATCTGACCAACAGAAATAGCTGCAGACATTTTTTGCATTTGATCAAAGGCATTTTCTTCAATTTTACCACCTTTGTGTTGTATGTATTCAATGTATAATGTAAACGCCTCAAATGAATGTTCTGACAGGTCTTCTTCCACTTGTTCAATCACAGGTAAACTTGCTTCACTTACTACCATTATTTCCACAACTTTTTCTTCTTCTCCAAAAATATTTCCTATCATTATATAGAGAAATAAAACCGCAGAAACACTACCAATTATATGTAATTTATAATACTCCCAAATATAATCTATTTTTTCTCTTCTACTTGACATCGTCTTTAATGTGGCGATTAATCGCTTCATAAGATACCTCTCCTGTACAAAACAAATTGAAACATGCTACTGTACTTTCCACTGTTTTCTGATGCGTATATAACAAACGGCTCGACATGAAAAGTGAAACCATTTGAATACGCATCAAAATTAGATAAGTTTCGGAATTTATAGACCGCATCTTAAAACTAAAATCTTTTTCAAACGTTACAGCGTAATAGACAGTTTAGTAGTTCCAAGCTTTGGTGAGATCATTGTACCATATGAAACCAACTTTATGCTCCCATTTGATGCAGAAATATTACCTTTTTCTCCTATTAACTTTATGTGGTAAGGCTTTTCTGTTAAGTCTGTTTCAACCTCTAAAACGTTCCCTTGGCGTGAAACAGTTAACGAGCCAGTTAGTTTGCCAGAAGTATCATAGAGATGTTTCTCAACATGGGTACCTTCCTTAATCTGATATAATTCAAAAGTAACATTATTATTGTAGTCATATGAAGGTTTTTCCTCATTTACGCCAATTGGTAAAATACTATTCTCTCGAACAAACAATGGCAGATTAAAATAATCATAGTTTTGTTTAATCCATTTTCCACCTTCTACTTCTTCACCAGTTAAAAGCTGCGTCCACGTTCCTTCTGGTAAATAAAACGAACCGAGTCCTTCTTCATTGAAAATTGGTGCAACTAAAATGGAGTCGCCCAACATGTATTGGCGATCAAGTGTTTCACAAGCTGGATCTTCTGGAAATTCAAGTAGCATCGAGCGCATAACTGGAACCCCAGTCTTACTATTTGCTACTGCTTGCCCATATAAATACGGCATCAAACTATTTTTCAATTTTGTGAAATGGCGCGCAACAGCTACAGCCTCTTCATCAAAATTCCATGGTACACGATAAGAAGAGCTACCATGAAAACGACTGTGACTTGATAGTAAGCCAAATGCAGTCCATCTTTTAAATACATCAGGAGTCGCCGTATTTTCAAAGCCGCCAATATCATGACTCCAATAACCGAATCCGGATGTTGTTAATGATAAACCTCCACGTAAACTTTCCGCCATCGCCTCATACGTTGAATCACAGTCTCCACCCCAATGTACTGGGAATTGCTGTGCTCCTGTTGTAGCTGACCGTGCGAATACTACCGCTTCTTCTGATCCTTTTTCTTCTTTCAACAAATCATATACGACTTCATTATATTTATAAGCATAATAGTTATGCATTTTCTGGGGATCTGATCCATCAAAGTATACTACGTCTGTTGGTATTCTTTCGCCAAAATCTGTTTTAAATGAGTCTACTCCCATATCAATAAGCACTTTCAGTTTGGATTGAAACCATGTTGCTGCATCTGGATTTGTGAAATCAACTATGCCCATACCAGCTTGCCAACGATCCCATTGCCATACATCGCCATTTGCTTTTTTCAGTAAATAGCCGTTATCACATGCTTCTTTAAACAACTCCGATTTTTGTGCAATATACGGGTTAATCCATACACATATCTTTAATCCCTTATCTTTCAGGCGTTTTAGCATGCCTTCTGGATCCGGAAAATTACGTCGATCCCAGATAAAATTACTCCATTCAAATTCCTTCATCCAAAAGCAATCAAAATGAAATACGCTTAACGGAATCCCTCGTTTCTCCATACCATCAACAAAATGCATAACCGTTTCTTCATTATAATCAGTAGTAAATGACGTCGATAGCCATAGTCCAAAAGACCATGCTGGTGGTAATGCTGGTGTTCCAGTAAGTTCTGTATAGCGACTCACTACTTCTTTTGGTGTTGGACCATTAATTAAATAGTAATCCAAATATTCTCCCTCTACACTGAATTGAGAACGAGACACTAATTCAGATCCAAGCTCAAAACTAACTTCTTCTGGATGATTGACGAACACACCATAACCTTTATTACTTAAATAGAATGGAATATTTTTATAAGATTGTTCTGAACTTGTTCCACCATCTTTATTCCAACTATCTACTGACTGCCCATTTTTCACATAGGGCGTAAAGCGTTCGCCTAAACCATATAAATTCTCACCAACACCTAAACCTAATTGTCCACGCATAAATGTTTTTCCTTCTGGACCTTCAATCCATGCTAAACTTTTACTATCAACTGCCGTTAATTTTCCGATAGCGTTTTCAAAAACGAGGCCAAATACTTCCTTATTTATTGTCAATTTTAATTCTCCACTAGAAAAAGATACTGTTTCTTGTTCTGACGTAAGATCGATTGATTTTCGTTCTTCTTTCACGTCAAAATTCGGATACCTTTCTTTTCCACCTTTGAAATGCCAAGTTTGCACCCGTACAACGTTATTTATTGGTGCTGATAATTTAATAGTAAGTAATGGTCCATCTAGTGTATCACCACGGTGGTTTATAAACTTACAAGGAGCATATAATGTAACTGCATTCTCTTCTTCGATAACTTCATGTACGACTCTAGGAAAGTGAATCTGATACCCTTCTCTTTCAAGCCAATTTCCATCTGTGAATTTCATCTATTAAAACCCCTTTATTGTTGTTTTAAAACGAGCACATCTCGCGCTTTTATTTTACCTGTTCCGGTATACGTATCATTTGTAATCAGGTTGCTATATACTATTTCTCCAGCTTCAAAGCTTGCGTCTTCTGGATTATGGTTTATTACAAACAAGTAGGAAACCGAATCCTTCACACGCTCCGTTACTTCTACACCTTCTGCCGCTATCATCAATGTATCTATATTCTTATCTGTACAGATATTTTCAATAAAATCACGCATAAATGTAGGATCTGGACTTGACGCTACATAATACGCATCTCCTTGACCAAACGTATTCTTTGTTAAAACTGGCATTCCTTGATAAAAATCAGACCCATAGGTTGCTAGAACTTCAGCACCTTCTGCATGTATCAGATCAAATAAACTGTTACATGTGTACGAGCCTTGCAATGCGCCAATAGCTGTATCAAATACCATTGCATTTGTATGTGAAGGTTCTAATGCATCTATTTCTTCTGACCATATTCCTACTAGTTCACGAAGTTCACCAGGATAACCACCAAGTGTCACTAAATCATTCTCGTTTACAATCCCACTAAAAAATGTGGTAACAAATGTCCCCCCATTTTTAACGAAATGCTTCAAACGATCAGCATGACCTGCTTTGATCATATATAATACAGGCGCGATTACGACTTGATATTGACTCAAGTCTTCCTCTACACCGATGATATCAACTGGAATGTTCTTTTGATAAAAGGCGTCATAATATTTATGCACTTCCTTTACGTAATCAAACGCTACGGATGGACCACTTGATAAATGAATAGCCCAACGATTCTCCCAGTCAAACACGATTGCAACTTTTGCATGCGTCCTACTGTCAATAATCTGATCAGAAAGGATGCCTAATTCTTCACCTAATTTTGCACTTTCTTTAAATACTCTTGTATGTTCATGGCCAACATGTTCAATTACAGCCCCATGATATTTCTCTGTTGCACCACGTGAACGTCGTAATTGAAAAAACATTACCGTATCTGCACCATGGGCAACTGCTTGGTAGCTCCAAAGTCGCATAACGCCAGGTCGCTTTAGTGCGTTAAATGCTTGCCAGTTTTGTTGACTAGGCGTTTGCTCCATTAACATAAAAGGTTGACCACTTTTTAAGCCGCGCATTAAATCATGTGTCATTGCCGTCATGCTTACTGGTGTGTCAATTGATGGATAGTTATCCCATGATACAACGTCCATCTCTTTTCCCCACTTGAAGTAATCCAATTCCGGGAAAAAGCCCATTAAATTTGTTGTAACTGGAATAGCGGGTGTATGTTTTTTTAATTGATCCCGTTCTAGTTTAAACACATCTAGTAGACTATCAGATTGAAAACGACGGTAATCTAGTGAAATTCCTTGAAAATTCGTATTATTGCCATGTTCCCATTCTTCACTTAAAGCATTAGGCACGACTATTTCATCCCACTCGTAAAATGTATGCCCCCAAAATGTCGTATTCCATGCCTGATTAACTGCATCAAGTGTCTGATAACGATCTTTGAGCCAAACTCGAAATTCTTTTTGACAGTTGTCACAATAACAATATCCACCATATTCATTTGAAACATGCCAAATCAAAACAGCTGGATGATTTTGATAACGTTCAGCTAATTTTTCTGCCATTCTACTTGCATATTTTCGATAGGTGGGACTATTGGGACAAGAGTTATGTCTACCACCGAACTGACGCTTTCTCCCTTCGTAATCTACGCGTCGCACATCAGGATAACGCTTAGCCATCCAAGCTGGGTGTGCAGCTGTACTTGTAGCTAAACAAACATACACATTCTTTTCATATAGACGGTCAATCGTTTCATCGAGCCAACTAAAATCATACGTATTCTCAGATGGTTGGTTAAGTGCCCAAGAAAAAACATTGATAGTTGCAACATCAATACCTGCTAATGTAAACATCCGTTCATCTTCTGACCAAGTTTCTTGGTCCCATTGCTCTGGATTATAGTCTCCCCCATACCAAATCTTCGGTAATGCTTTATTTATCAATTCAATTCCTCCTGCCTTAAGTGTGTAGTTGCTCTGTCTGAACCGCTTTAAACAAAGCACCTAAAAGTCCTGCATTATTGTGGTGGTGGCAAGCCTCAATTGGCACTTTAATGTCCTTCCAATTATAAATTTGCTTTAATTTATCGTTAATTCTCTCGTACAAGTCTTCTCTTACACTAATTGCGCCACCGATTAAAATTTTCTCAGGATTTAATGTAGCAACGAGATTAAATATGCCTGCACTTACATAGGAAAACCAGCGATCAAGCATTGCTTCAACTTCAGGATTAACAAGGGCATCTTCAAATACTATTTCACCTTCTATCCTTGTTTCTTGATCGATTTTTTTTATCTCTTTATAGTTATTAATTAAGGCACTTGTTGAGGCAATATCGTGTAAATTCTGATAACCATTGTCTAAACCATTTACGGTCATTAGACCAAACTCACCTGCCTGAAAAGCATGACCATGTACAATCTCACCATTAATAAAAATACCGCCACCGATTCCAGTTCCAATCGTCATACAAATAAAATCGTTACAATTGATAGCGTTCCCACTATGTTTCTCAGCAAGTGTAGCACAATTGGCATCATTCTCTATGATAATTGGTAAGGAAGTTTTTTGACTGAGTAGCGTTCTTATATTTGTTCCATCTAGAACATCTATTGCACCAGCAAGTGCTGCAAATCCAGTACTAGGATTAATAAAGCCTGGAAAACTAATTGCTATCTTTTCGATTACATTTGTCGCTGTTATGGTCTCAATAACATTTACCATATCAGCTATAAATTGATCAGCTGTTTCTTTTCTAGTTGGATAGCTCGATTTCTTAATAAATTCTCCTTCAGCGGTTAATATTCCATATTTAACGTTCGTTCCACCGACATCAAAACACAAATAGAGCTTTGTATTCATTTACTTCACATCTTTCTTTTTTTAAAATACAAGCCCGTATCCGTATGGAAACAGGCTTGTTACATGTTCTATTAGTTTGTTTGCCAAAGTTCGATAACATCTTGCGTCATTTGCGTCATATCTTGATTTGCCTTTTCAATATCCATTACTTCTAGATCTTTAATCATGCTTTCCCACATCTCGTCAAACTCTGCTGGATCAGCTAAAATTGCTTGTGTTATTCGTTGTTCAGTTAAATCATCCGCTTTTTGCTGAATAATTTGAACATCACTACCAGATGGAATAGTATAGTTTGCAACCGTACCATGTTTTGTTACACCTAAATCTTCTGTTGCAGGGAACCACTCAATCCAGTTAGTCATGCCATATTCTGCTAACACTTCTTTTTCAACACTATTAAAGTTGTCAATAATATCTTGTTCTGAATTTGGTGTAATCGATTGACCAGTCGAATCAACTGCACCGTTACCCATTTGTGGGAATGGATAGATATAATATCCTACACCCGTTTCCTTGCCATATTCACTATCCGTGTTCATACGCTCACGGTCTTCTTCTTTCATTACCCGTTTACCATCAACTATGTCATAGTTTTCTCCTTCAATACCCCAGTTAACAAGAATCTGAGCTTCTTCTGATGCCATCCAATCTAAAAATTCAAATGCTTCATCTTGATGTTCACTTGTAGAAGAGATTGCAATACCCCATCCACCAGCAAAACCATAGTCTTGTAATCCTTTAGATTGATAGTCATCACCAAGTGTTACAGGTAATGGTGCGTACGTTCTTTCTTCTCTACCGTCTGATACTAACGCTTTATCTGCATCTGCGATATCCCAATCTTGGTCAGCAACACTTAATACACGACCGGATGATAATTTGGAAATATACGTATCATACGTATGGGTAAACGATTCTGGATCTAACAATCCTTTTGCATTCATCCCATTCAGCCATTCAAAATATTCCTTCATTTCTGGAAGTAAGAACTTATAAGTTGTCTCTCCAGTTTCATTATCAACAGCCCATTGGCCATTATCCTCAAGACCTGCTGCAAAACCAGCTGGGTTACCAACAGTAATCAACCAACGCCAATCACTACCTAGTAATGATAAAGGTAACGTTTTTTGACCGTCTATTTCTGGATACATCTCATAGTATTCTGTCAGTGCCGCTTCAAATTCTTCTAATGTGTTAATTTCCGGATATCCCAATTCACGTAGGACATCTAATTGAAGTTGGAACGTTCCACTCGTTGCCCAATATGCATTTTCTACACCATAGGTTCCTACTGTATATATGCTTGGATCATCAAGTGTATTACGTAAACGGTTTAAATTATCGCCATAAAGCGCTTTCAAATTATCGCCTTTTTCTTCAATTAACTCATCTAATTTAATTACGCCACCAGCGTCAATCAGCTTTCCTATATCACCTTTCGCATAAATTAAATCTGGATAGTCCCCACTTGCTATCATTAATGGAATTGTTTCATCATTTCCACCAACTGGATAATCAATGTCTAATTTAACACCAGTTTCTTCTGTGATTTTTTGAGCTACAGGATCATTAAACTCTTTCTCTTCCCCGTCGGCACTAAAGAATGTAAGTGTGACTGGTTCATCCGAATTTCCTCCATCATTTGAATCGTCTGATGAACTTGACGAGTCGTCACTACATCCTGCTAAGATAAGTGCACCAAAGATCAATACCAACATGAATATAGATAAATGCTTTTTCATCATTTCCCCTCCATTTTTTGTAAATGAATACTTTATATTAATTTTCATTAATAACATAATTAACTTTTCACAGCACCTAAAGTAAGTCCTGTAACGAAATATCTTTGTAAGAATGGATACACCATTAAAATTGGTACTGTTGCAATAATAGTGATTGCCATTTTAATAGATTGTGGATTTGTTTGACCTGCTAAAACCTCAGCATTTTGTGAGGTGACATCTCCACCCGAGATATTAGCATTGTCGAGTATTTTCATTAACTCAAATTGCAAAGTAGTTAAATTATCACTTGATCTAGCATATAAATACGTATCAAACCACATATTCCATTGCCCTACCGCCAAGAACAGAGCGATCGTCGCGATAACTGGTAAACTCAATGGAATCACGATACGCCAGAAAATAGTAAAGTCATTTGCTCCATCAATTTTTGCTGATTCTGTCAACGCCATTGGTATGTTGTCCATAAAGGACCGGATAATAATGACGTTAAATGCTGTAATTAACAATGGTAGAATATACACCATAAAGTCATTAATTAAGCCAAGCTCTCTAATTAACATATAATCAGGAATTAATCCTCCACTGATAAACATCGTAATTACTAATAAAAAACCTACTTGCTTATTAAAAATAAAATCACGACGACTTAGTGTATAAGCTAGCATAGTGCTCGCAATGATACCTGTTATCGTCCCAACTACAGTTCTTAGAATCGACATAAATAGTGCTTGTAATAGTCGATCATTACTACCAAAAATTTCCGTATAGTTTGCAAAAGTAAATTCTCTTGGCCATATATTAATCCCGCCTCTAGCGGTATCTATCGCATTATTTAATGAGATTGCTAGTATATTTAAAAATGGATAGAGTGTAAGAACTAATACGAAGAACATTAAGATTAATAGTAAAATATCAAACATTGTAAACTTTTTCTTAGCCATGGTGTTTCTCCTTTCCATAATGTGCCTTGGTATGAAGGATAATCTATTTATAAATTGTATTAAAATACTCTTCCTTCACCTATTCGTTTGGCAAAACCATTTGCTATTAAAATCAGGATAATACTTATCACGGATTTAAATATACCAATTGCTGTACCAAAGGAATAACGGAACATCCCAATACCATAATCTAGAGCATATAAATCAATAACTAGTGCTTTATCCGCAACAACGTTATTTCCTAATAGCATTTGTTTTTCAAAACCAATGTTTATTAAGTTTCCAATGCTTAAAATTAATAGAACGATAATGACCGGGCGAATACTTGGTAATGTGATATGCCACATTTGGCGAAACCTGCTGGCACCATCTACTTTTGCTGCTTCATAAAGCTGTGGGTCAACACCTGCCATTGCAGCAAAATAAATAATTGCATTCCAACCCATTTCTTTCCAAACATCTGATACAGTTATAATGCCCCAAAATAGATCAGGATTGGACATGAAACTGATTGGTCCATCAATGATATTTAAACCCATTAATACTGCATTGATCGGTCCATCTTGCGATAGCATAGTTGTCACGATATTCGCTACAATAACCCAAGATACAAAGTGCGGTAAATAAGATACCGTCTGGGTAAACTTCTTGAATGTCTGAAATCGCATTTCATTTAGTAATAATGCGAAAATAATTGCGGCTAATGTACCAAATATTATTCCTAAAATCCCCATGCCCAATGTGTTTTCTAAAGCTTGATAGAACATTGGCTCATTAAATAAATCTTTAAAGTGATCCAAGCCTACCCATTCTTGATTAAATAAACCATTCTGTGGTTTATAATCTTGAAATGCCATTGTCCACCCTGCGATTGGTATATACTTAAAAATAAATAACCAAAGTATAAATGGTAAGGCCATTAAAATTAATGCCTTCTGATTATTAACTCTTTTCCAAAAGCCATTCTTTTTTGGTTGAAGCTGTGGTTTTTTGGCCTTTTTATCTAATCCAATCTTTGTAGCTGTATCAACAGCGAGGTTTGATTGCTCTCCACTTGCTTTCATATGTTTACTCATTTTATATTCTCTCCTTACTGCATGATGAGTAGAAGTACCTTTTCTTTATATTTATATTATATAAGTAAACGCTTACAATAAAAACAGAACAATAAGGATATAAAATCATGTAAAAACAAGAGGTCTTGTTTTTAAACCTTCTCTACTACCATGTCCCCACTAATCCTGCAATGAGTAATAATGAAATCGAAGCGATCTGAAAACTTCAAGCAATTTATTTTAGTTTAATTTTGAATCACTAAATCAGCTCTTTCTAATGGTGAAACTCTTCTCATATAATGGTCTTCTGCTTTCCAGTATCTCTTTTCAAATTTTTCGATATTACTTTGTGTTACATCACTTTCACGATTAAATCTCTTTTCTCTTGAACAATCCAAATAAACCATAAAATCGTAGAAATGTCTCCACTCTTTTCGTTGTAAAAATACGCCTTCGATTATAATTAGACAAGTATCAGGTATTTTAACTGTCTGTAATTTTTGTTTATCAGAACTATAATCATAAGTTAGTAAGTTTAGTTCATTCGTTTTTTTTAGTCTGTTGAATAAATTCTCTTTGAGCCCCTCTATATCCCATTGCAAATGGTAATACTCATACCACTCATCATCGCCAGTGTTATAGCGCCTTTTTCTTTCTACAATGTAATCATCTATATGAAAAATACAAACCGAAATGTTTTTTTCCTGAATATACTGTTCAATGTATCTTACAAATGTTGTTTTCCCTGAACGAATTAATCCATCTATTCCAAGAACAACTTTTTTACCTTGTTCAACTTTAGGGATTTCCTTCAATATATTTACTATTTTGTCTTCCAAGCCATTCCCACCCCAATTTAAATATTTCCCCATCTATTAACTTACATATTAGCGAAACATCGTACACGCTATCATAATATAAACTACTATTCTGAAATGGTGGAAACAGGTGAATCTTGTTTCTCCCAATTACTTGGCCCTTCATTCGGTGTGATAAATTTTCTCCAGTATTCACCAGTCTGTTTATCAAAGATGATAATGTTAGATTCATTTGGAGATAAAAATTCATATCTGAACTGTTCTTGTTCTGTCTTTACTTCTATCTCCTGACTGGAACTTAATGATTGTGAGATAAACCAACTTCCCGCAAGAATACACAAACCTAAAATGATAATGGATAAAGACTTTAAATTATTATTCAAAATATTCCACCCCTTAATAATATGTATTATTCAATTAACCTACTGAGTTACTTCAACAACTTTTTGTTCGCCAAATTATCTACCCATATATAAATCTAATTATTTATTTGTCTATTTCATTTTACATTAACGCTCTTCTACTAAACCCACTAAGTATTCAAACACTGTTAGACACATAGTTATTTTAAATTAAAATCCTCTTAAATCCATTAAATGAAAGATAGGGATGCTGTTATCGATAATCCCTTGTTTAACTATTACATCCGTTAATGTAATAAGACTCAAAGTTCTATCCAATATCTATTTATAATATTTCCATCTTCCTCTGTAAAATCTGAGTCAGGAATACCTCCACTCTTAAGTATTGTTTTGAATGAACCTACATTATCATGATCACAAACTACTAAAGCTTTTTTTATACCCAATTCTTTTGCTTTTATAAGAGATAAAGCCAATAATCTTGTTGCAAAGCCTTTTCTTCTTTCTGAAGGACGGATACCGTAACCAATATGTCCGCCACTTTCTAACAGAATATTTGTTAATTGGTGCCTTATATTAACTGCCCCAATAATTACATTCATATCGTTTATTAACCAATATGTTGAATGAGAAACCCACCCTTTTGGAAGGTTAGTAGCACTTTCATTATCTTCTAAAGAAGATACCATACTCTCAAAGTTTGAAGGGTCATTTTGAATAACCCAAGGTACCATATTTTCACCACTATCTAGCCACTCGCTATAAAAATTGAGATACTCTTCCTTTAAATTCACTGTTGGTTTAACTAAATACAAACTATATCCCATTGAACAATCTCCTCGTCTTATTAACTCCACTTCAGCATAGTCAGAACACGCTTCTTTGTTCAACAAACCTGCTACGTCAGCTCAACAAGCAATTAGAGCTGCGACATCAACAGCACCTTGTTCCACTAAACAACCAATTTCTTTAACAGGAGTTTTTAACATTTATACTCCATCTTTAGAAACTCGAATGTACTTCCATTTGTATCTTGCATAAAAGTCTCTATACCTTGAAATCCGACCTTTCTATATAACTTTATTGCTCTTTGATTAAAAGTTGCAACTGATAATGTGATTTTTTTAGGTTTAATTTCAGATTGAATAAAGTTAATACCTGCCCTCAAAAACTCTGCACCATTGCTTTGTCCAGTTAAATCAGGTCTCATTCCTAAACCAATATCACAAGTTGTGACGGCAACTTTACTAAAACTTAAGAACGCAACCAATTCATTTTCTTTTGTTACAGCAAATGTTGATTTCCCTCGCTCTTCTGGGTTTAAAAATTCAGCTAAATCTTCTTCATCAGATTCCATATTATAAAATGAATATTCGCCTTCATAATGCCAGTTAAATGCAATATTTTCTGCTTGCTTTTGTGTCATGACACTAAATTCATAAGCCATTTTAATTCTCCATCGTTTCTAAATATATTTTCTCTCCTTGTTCAACTCTGCGGTTCGTTAGTCCACTACAGCTTTTCCAGTATCGCTCACGTTTGTTAAATAAAACTATATCAACTTCTTTTTATTAATTCGATTCATAATCAGTACGGTATTTGGATTTAAATTTAGCAATGAAAGGAAATAAAATTGAGGGAATGCCTATTGATATTAATACCGCCAATAAATAATAAACAAATGAGGTATATAAAAACCCTTCTATTAAAAATAACGTTAATGAAAGTATCACTAGCATCATCAAAAACACGATGACCTTTGAAGAAGTTTCTATAAAATGTTCTGTATCACATTCCTTGCAATTCATAGGTTGATTATTTCCGATTTGGGATTTGTAAATTTGGCTCCAGCTAAATTTAATTAAACATTTCTCGCACCTTTGCACAGTAGAACTACCCCCACTCCTTTAAAATTAACTTGCGTATTTGTTTTACAATGTTAATGTTGAATTGTACTCTATAGCGATACTGAAAAAAACTTCCAAAAATACGAGAAACCTATTCTAAGAAAAACTCTAAAAAGGTAATAACGTAATATGCAAAGAAGAAGTTCAGTGCCTGCATCACTAAGAAAACAACGAAAATAATTATAAAGTTTCTCATAGTTGATTGTCTTATTTGTAGATAGTAACCTATTCCCCATATAACATAAATGAGCATGATTTGTATGTGTTCTGCTAGGTAGGGATCTTGTTGTGGAACGAAATGCTGTCCGAAAACCGAAAAGAAGCCTAAAACTAATAAAATAACAAGTAATATAAAATTTGTTATATGAATTACTTTTCTAATAATTCGAGAATTGTTTAATATAATTCCTACGATCATTTCAAGAACCGCAAGCACCAATGCACATATCATAATTATAAATTCCATTTGAAACACATTGAAAAGTAATAACAAAACTACCAAAACAAAATGGACAACTGCAGAAATATATAAACCTATCGTTTTTTTAGAAAATACGCTATAAATCGCATAGACTAATCCCACCAATGCTATTCCTGCAATCCAAACAGCCCAAGACGTCACTCAAAACTCCTCCTTATAGCTATCCTTTGATTACAATTTTCAACAACCCAACAATTCCTCATATCTATACCATACCAGAAACTTAAAAGTTTTTGCTGTTATATTCCATTAATATGTAAATATTCAATTCAAACAAAAACATGGGTGTCCCAAATTCCTTTCAACTCAGGGAATTAAAGAATACTTAGCTTGATCTAGCGAAAGATTAAAACCATCAATGTTTCACACCATATTCGTTTTATTCAGTCTATTTTTATTATTTAAATGAGGAAGGACATAATCGATATTTAAACTTAAAACAAAACTATAGCAAAGGCATTAGCAGTGATCTTAAGCTGGGCACTATACGGAGCGTTAATTATTGGATGCAACATCAAATGCAAAAAGATATGGAGGGATGTAAACTAATATAGGTTTTTTATGAAATCTAACTATTTTCATTTCTAAATATAAAAGAGCCTGTTTTTTAAAACAGACTCTTAAGAGTATTTTCGGACACTTCCATCTTCCACAATTCTGCTAGAAGCAATTGCTCTCATTCTGATATCGCACCAATTAATTGAACATCTATTTAGGGGTTATCATTAAAAATATCTCGGGTTAAACTTACAAGATTAATCATAAAAAATTAGGCAGTTGTTGTTCATGCTTATCGAGCATAATCTGTTCTGGGTTGATGCCTTGCTCACGTAGTACTTCAATATTTTGGACAAGGAATTCGTCACTACCGACAATATAAAAGTGTCCATCCTTGTCTGAAGCGAGATTTTTCACTTCTTCATAGAAGTCTTTACGGTTGTCGACGAACCGTGACGTAAAATTCTTCTCAGATGCGGTTTTAAAAATGTTAGTGAATAAGAAATCTTTTGATGAATCGATGTTCAAGGAATGAATTTGATTAACGTTGTCTTGATGTTCGAAATAGTTTAGTACAAGCGGTCTAAAAGTCGCCAAGCCGACTCCTGATGATAGCAGGTACACATTTTTGTCTTCTCTTTTAAGCGGTATATTTGAATGCGTTTTAAAGATTGCAACTTCATCGCCGACTTTAAGATTTCTTAAAATCGCTTTAAACTCAGAACACTGCTCTTTAATACGTGTTGTGATTCCAATTAAATTTTCGTTCGGTAAAGTGGAGATTGACATATGGCGAATTAGGCTGCGGTTTGGTTTTTCTCCTGCATTAAAACCTTCCAGTGCGAAGTGGATGTGTGCTCCCTCTTCCCATGTATAGTCTTTCGGACAGTCGAGTAGGTACGTTTTCACCTCAGCCGCTTCTTCAATGATCTTATTTATTTTAGTCCAGTATATTTGCATGATATATTCCCCTTTATTATACGTATTGTTACTATTTAATGTACACTAATTAATAACTATTATCAATTAAAGGGATCTTCCTTTACACAACTAGCCATCGGAAAAATTATAGTTTACGAGAAGCCTTTTATTTTGTAATCTTTTTCATCTCTTCTAGCATCTGACTAACATCATCTTTTAAGACTAAGAAGTCTACTACTTCGTCAACAAATACAGCGTAATGTGTTTCATCATATGGCACAAATGCGACGTTAACTTCTTTTTGTTGATCATTTTCTATATTTATGACATATGTCAACTCTATTTCTGGATCTTGATAAGTGACATCATCCTTAGCTACTTTATCCACCTTCAAACCCGCTACAAACTTATACGCATCACGAAATGTATCTTCGTCTAATATTTTGTCATCTAAACGAAAAGTAGAAGCAATTTCCTCTTCACCCTCCGCGTTTATTTCCGTAGTATGTTCCATCATAATAGCAGCCGAAATTTCTGCGGACTCTATTTTTAGTTGATTCATAACATCTAGAGCAATAATTTTTACATAACCATCCAATAGATCAAATGCCTGATAGCTATATAAATCTAATAACTGATTATTAATCGTAAAAACAGTTGATTTACCGTCTAACATAGCATAATAATTACCACCAGCAGCTGGATCACCAATTATTATTTTTTCTGTTTTTTCAGCTGACCCTAACGTTATTGTGAAATCTGCTTCATCTAATCCATATTCGCTCAAATCAGTTGGATTGGTGGAAACTAGTTCAGTCATTTCAAATTGATCAATTGCATAAATCATATCTGACATTTTAGAGTATGCTGCGTTATAATATCCACTATAAGGCACATGCACATACCATCCCGTTATGTTTGCACGTGATTCTTCTTCAGGATAAGGAGCATCATTTGTAAGTTCTATTGTTTCTGCTCCATTATCTATCGTCATCTTATTAACTGTTTCAGATGTAATCGTAATAATTTGATTATCTGTGTAACCTTGCTTTTGTAATGGCAACGTTTCAATTAATGTGCTTGCAACAAGATAGATGGTACCCGCATTTTGATTCTCTACGTAATAAGCGGAACCTGCTGCATTTAAATCACCGATTGTCCATGTTTCTTCTGTATCTTTATCCGAATAGCCAACCTTCAACTTAATTTGTGGAAAATCTAATCCGACATCCTTTTTCTTCACATCTACTTTTTCACCTTCTAAGCTAAATAAGGTTGTTAAAGCACTCTGTATTTTTTCTTGATCTGCAGCTTGTTGACTATCTTTAATCGTCCATGTTTCTTCTTCAACCTTTTCTAAGGTAACCGTGTTATCCATTTGTATTGTTACTTGATCTACCTTTTCACTCTCTGTAATCAAAATTTCAGGTGATTGCTTAATTCCATTGGCAACTTTTTCTTGATCAGTTAAAAAAAACAATAGCACGGCCAAACCAATTATCACGATGCTGATTATCAGTAGATACTTACGTTTCATGATAAAAACCTCACAGACTGTTATTTATTTACTAGTTTAATCAATTTTATAATACCAATTTAGTCACCACTTATATTCCAAACCATCTATTTTATGAGTGGTTTGATATTGTAATTATGAAATTGACTCAGTTGATAAATCAATTTCCATTTGTTTAAGTGGGCGTTGAATATTAAACATGATGAAAAAACAGGTTATGCTCATTAAGAAAAGGATAAAAATACTTGGGACTGCATAATAGATAATTCCTAGTGCAACAATGGTTGTCATATTTAATAAGGTAGTTTTAAAAAAACGGAAATTCGCATAAAACGAAACTAGAAACAAATTTTTTATTTTCACTTCAAAACGTGTCATAAGTGGTAACGCATAAAGCATAATTGCTACATTTACCAAGATAAACACTAAAAATATTGGAGATAATAGTGAAAAGTATAAATTTCCATAATGAATATCGATAATTAGAATAGTTATAACAGACCATTGTATTAGCCAATACTTCATTGTTACCTTGAAGTTAGTACCATAAAAATGCCAATAATCCTTTGTTGGTTGAATAACCTTATCTTTCACTAATTTATCCATAGTTGCTAATAAAGCAGTAATTGAAGGACCAAAAGGGAGAATAGCTACATAAAACAAAAGAATGTTTTCTATTGTAAACTCGACAAAGTAAAACGCGAAAACGAATAGGCTATTCGCTATAAAAAAATAAAAATTAGTGACTAAAAATGCATAAATATAAGTAATCACATTATATATTGGTCTATCTATAATTGAATTTGCCACTTTTATCCCCCACTAGTCTTTATAAAATTGAACGTTCTTTTCTACTTTCTTTTTGATACTCTTTAGGACTCATCCCTACATGTTTCTTGAATTTTTTATAAAAATAATCCATATTACTGTAGCCAACTAAATCCGATACTTTATATACTTTATAATCTTGTTTCACTAGCAATTGTTTAGCTTTTGCAATCCTAATCTTATCTAGATAGGTATGAAAGTGCTCACCTGTGTGGATTTTAAACTTCTTCCCTAAATAAGAGCTGTTATAATTAAATAAATTAGCTAAAACTTTTAAATTTAAATCCTGATAATAATATTGTTGTGTATAATTTAATATCTTTTTCATATTGTCTTCAGCAGATAAAGAAAATCCATTGATTTGTTTTGCAAGTAACCAAAGTCTTAATTCAATAACATTAAACAACTCTTGGATATTGTTTGTCTGGTAAACTTGTTTAACAAATGGCTCTTTTTCTCCTATTTGCAAGTCTTGATAAGTTTTTGACATTTCCTTCATTATTTCTGATACAAATTCAATCATTTCTGCCTGAATTCGACTTTTTTCAAATTTTGCGAGTTGATAATACCGAATGAGTACTTTTGATTGTTCTTCTAATTTGTTTCTATCTTTGAATTCTAAAGAACGAATAATGATGGAAGAGATTTGGTTATAATCGGGTTCTGCTATTCTTTCATTATCAAGTATCGAATACGTCAAATATGGCGTATCTCCAAAACAATAAGCAAGTTTGTCAATTTGGTCTATTTGTCGAAGTGCTAAGCCAATTTCACTAAGAGATTGAAAAGAATTTGCTAGATAACCTTTAATTGGATTAGTAACAAGCTCCTGGATTTTATCGTTAAAAAGTGTAAGATAGGCTATTACTTCCTGCTCCTCACAGGAAATACATAATAAATAAATCGCCCGATCTTTCCAAATTAACTTCACTTTTTGTGTTTCATATGGTTTTAAAATTTCTTTTATTTCTTGCTTTTTCATGTCTTCATCAGCATGTAAAACAGCTAAATGAAAGTGATCTGGGCTTATTTCCATAAGATTTTGTATCTGCCTATCATCCGCTCTTCCTTCAATTACGGATTTCCACCTTTGTTCTTCAGAAAGCTGTTGATACTGTGTTAATTGGGTGTGTATTTTTTTATCATTCGTTAGGGCAGTCTTAATCTCAGCTAATATCGCAACCAATTCATCTTCATCTATTGGTTTTAGGAGATAAGATTCAATACCTAATTTAATCGACTGTTTTGCATAAGAGAAACTAGAATAGCCTGATAATACAATAAATTTACACGTGTATCCTTCTTGTTTGGCTTTTTCAATTACTTCTATACCTGACATACCTGGCATTCTAATATCTATTAAAACCACTTCTGGCTGATGAATTCGAATCTTATTCAGACCATCACGACCATCTAACCCAACATCACAGATTGTAAAACCATACCGTTCCCACTCTATTACTTGCCGTAAACCTTCTCTAATTAAAGGTTCATCATCAATTAGCAACACCATAAACATGATAAAACAACCCCTTTATCATTGAATCGTCACTATATATCTTTTTCTTTCTGAATCCTTTCGCAGATACTAATTCTTTTCAACATACAAACTTGGTGGAAAATGCAATTTTTTAAAACTTCTTTTTGATTACTGGTAAACTAAAGACTACTTTCGTTCCTTCATTTTGTTTGCTAGTTATTTCAATTCCGTAGTCCATGCCGTAGTATAACTGGATGCGCTGATGAACATTACGCACACCTATTCTTTCGCCATCCGGCTGATCTGTCTCTTCATTTAAACGTTGATAAACTTGTATTAGACGTTCACGCGACATGCCCACTCCGTTATCCTCGACAGTTACTTGTAGATGTTGTTCTCTCTCCTCCACATGGATTTCCACCCATCCAGGTCCTTCCTTTGGTTCAAGTCCATGAATAATGGCATTTTCAACGATCGGCTGGATTAATAACGGGAACAACTGATATTTCTTTATGTCGCAGTTCAGTTCAAATTGGTAACTGAACTTCTCACCAAAACGCATGGTTTGAATTTCTAGATACGTAGTAACCAAATCGATTTCTTTTTTTAATGGCACAGGTAGGTCTGTTCGTTCTAATGCAGATCGCATCATTTTACTTAACTTTTGAATAATCTCAGCAACTTCTTTATCTTTATTTAATAAAGCCTTCATTCGAATCATTTCTAACGTGTTATAAAGAAAATGTGGATTTATTTGGCTCGAGAGCATTTTAAAATCTGTTTCTTTTTGCTTTCTACGCCACCTCTCCTCTTTAATCTTATGAACATAGACTTCATCAATCAATTTTTGAATACTCTGGGACGTTTGGTAAAGTTCGTCATATACTTCGCCAATTTCATCTTTACCTGGAATCTCTTTTTTAATATTAAATTTGCCCTTTGCTACGCGAAACATTGCTTTTTTTAACGTATTAATTCGAACATTAAAGGTTTTAATAAAAATAATAATGGAAAAGATAGATACACTTAATGCAGCCAGTATGACCATAAATCCGCGAAAGAAAATGTGATTCGGTGCTTGCATAATTTCTTCTACTGGTACAATACTCGCCACTTGAATGTCGTTACTCAACGCTCGTTCTGGTTGAAAAGTGTGGACATTAATCTTTACATCTTTTTCTTCATAGTGTTTATCGATGACATAATTAGAATGTTCACTTTTTTCATTTGATTCTAGAAAGGCTGGATAGTCACCGATCTTTCTTTGGTCTTGGTGATAAACAATGACTTCTTCGTCCAAGGTGATAAAAACATCTTGTAATTCACCTATTGATATCTCTTTTAATTTATCTGGTGAAACATAAATACTTAAAACTCCTAAAAATATATTATCCTGATCATAAATTGCACGAGTTAAGGTTAAAAAGGAATCTCCAGTATATTCTTCCTCTTTAAAAACCCAGTAGATTTTGCCTTTGTTTTCCACCGCTTGTTGATACCATTTTTCTTGCATTGTATTTTTATCAGCATGAATAAAGTGCGAATTCGTAATCATTTGCTTACTCATATGAAATTGAATATTCTCGATTTCATCATAATATTTTAAATATTCATCAAAAATTGGATATTCATTATATGCGTTATACACTTGTAAATTCGTAAGATATTCTTGATGCAATAAATGTTGCATGTCTTCACTTAAGTAGATTAAATCGGAAATACTAGTGACACGATTTAAAATCGTATCAAGTCGCATTTCTAATTTATCTACATTCGATTCAGCTTCGTATACAGCATTGCTTAACACAACATCACGCGTTGCATAATTCATATAAGCACCTACCAACAAGATTGGTAGAACTGTTGCAAGGAGATAAATACCTAACAGTTTGTGGCGAATTTTTAAATCTTGTAACAGCTTTCGCGCCTTTTGTATAATCTGTCGCATATTTATCCCCCACAACTAGATTACTTCTTTATTTTGTAATCGTTTACATTGTCTATCTATTACTATACAATTCTTTTCCATTTGTTTCAATTACTTTTTTATACCAATAGTAGCTTTTCTTCGGAATGCGTTTTAAATCTTTTTCACTTGTATCATCACGATCAATATATACAAAACCATATCGTTTCTTGTAACCATTCAACCAACTTAATAGATCCGTAAAAGACCATGCACAATAACCTAACAATTCAACACCGTCTGTGATTGCTTTTTGCACCTCAATAAGATGCGTTTGTAAATACTCAATCCGGTAATCATCTTCAATTGTTCCTTCGTCCGTTAACTGATCAATTGCACCTAAGCCATTTTCAGTAATCATCATTGGTAAATCATATCGATTTTGAAGTCTTCTTAAAGCAATCCGTATGCCAATCGGATCAATTTCCCAGCCCCATTTTGTTGTTTCTAAAAATGGATTTGCAACATTTTTAAACATCGTTGTTTCTGGACTTTGTGCTTGCTCCGTTTTTGGTTGCATTAAATAAGGATCTGTTGCTTGAAATGCCTTTTCTTCAGTATCTTGATCTTCGCTTGTTGGTGGTTGCTCTATTTCATTAGCTTTTACTGTTCCACCATGGTAATAGTTCACCCCAAGAAAATCTGGTTTCGCAGATTGCAGTAATGCTTCATCACCAGCTTCCAACGTTGGTGCGATACCTAATCGTGTTAAATGTTTAAATGTAACTTTCGGATATTTTCCGTGAACATAAACATCCATCCACCAGTGGTTCTGGAACTCTTCGCCATTTAATGCAGCTAATACATTCGATGGATCACAATCAAAACTGTACATCGGACCATATCCAAAGCTTGGGCCAATTAAACCATTTGGTACCAATTCATGAAAACTATTTATTACTTTTGCATTGGTTAAATTGATGATATGATTCGCCGCAAACATTCGTTTTACGTCGGTAACTCTTGGCGGATGTGTATCCCAACGATATCCCATTGCAGTAAAAACATTCTGTTCATTAAAGCTTACCCAGTACTTGACCTTATCCTTAAAACGTGTAAAAAGCGTTCGTGCATATTGATCAAAGTCATCGATTACTTTCCTTGATTCCCAACCGCCATATTTGTCCTGCAAAGCTTTTGGAATATCCCAATGATACAACGTTAAGACTGGTTCAATTTTATATTTACGTAACGCATCGATAAGTTGTTCATAAAATGCTAATCCTTTTTCATTTACTTCTCCGCTTCCTTCTGGAAAAATTCTGCTCCAAGCAACTGAAAAACGGTAGGATTTCATTCCCATTTCAGCCATTAGTTTGACGTCTTCTTGGAAACGATGATAGTGATCAACTGCCACGTCACCATTTGTTCCTTCAAACGTCTTCCCTGGAATTTTAGCAAATTCATCCCATACAGACGGTCCCTTACCATCTGCATCCCATCCTCCCTCAATCTGATAAGCTGCTGAAGCCGCTCCCCATAAGAAATCTTTTGGAAATGGATCAAGTTTTTCATGGTACATATCTATCCGCTCCTTTTATTATTATTTATTACTCAACTTTTACAGAGTAAAACATGCAATTAAGTCTTAGTGTAACTAGGAAGTTCTGCATTCCAAAATTGAAGTTGACATCGCGCTACTTCTGTAAGCATTATCGCGATACATATTACGAACTTGATAGAAAATGTGATGTAATTCAACTTCCTGACCCGCTCCTCAAGTGAAATTGACTCCCTTTCCGCAGGCACGGCTTCAGCTAACTCGGATAAGCAAAGTACGCTTTCCGAGTGGATCTTCAGCCCGTGCTGTTCCTGCAGGAGTCTCGCCAATTTCACTTGATGCGCTAGTTTAGTACGCAACAGAAGTGCCTAATTGGATTATAATTCCTTCTTATTCCAAAAATTAAGTTCCTATTTAGCACTGCGAAAGTTGATTTATTTATTATTTAATTGAAATACAATTTCTGTGTGTTCATTAGCATGCAAGTTCAAGCTGATATGACCTGCTTTTTCTTCAATTTTGCAGCCAGTAAACGCTGTTACTTTCGCATTTGGATATAGCGGTAGTTTTACTGCCATGTTTTGATCACTTCCACTTGCTAGGAGGTGCACTCGTAATTTACCTTCTGCTAACTCCCATTCCAAATGTGCAACTTCAAGTTGATTTGCTAAACGGATACCTTTTATTTCGCCTTGATCTATTTGACTAGGCAATGCACCTAGTAGGGAAAGCGTCTGATTATGGTAGTCAATTAGCATTTCATGTATTACCTGTGGAAAAGCACCATTACCATCGACATTAAAAACCTCTTGATTATTA
Organism: Paraliobacillus zengyii; assembly: GCF_003268595.1. Taxonomy (NCBI): domain Bacteria; kingdom Bacillati; phylum Bacillota; class Bacilli; order Caryophanales; family Bacillaceae; genus Paraliobacillus; species Paraliobacillus zengyii. The sequence continues at coordinate 2,843,420 of NZ_CP029797.1, forward strand.
TAATGACTCATCATCAATGATGGATAAAAACAATCATACTTTGTTAACATCGTAAAAATATCATAGACAAGTTCTGGCATATGAAACTGTGTTGCACATAAAGCTGCGTGCATCCTACCATGCGTAGAAGTTGTATCACCTTCATCACTTTTCAACCATGCTTCTAACCGTTTATCAAATGCCACTTTACTTGCTTGCCAGAGCACCGGCTCGCTTTCCTCGGTAAACTCTCTACTTTGAAAGACTGGATATAAGTGAGAAAAATGCCGGTGATTAAAATTTTCTTCACTCTCTGCTGTTGACCATTCCTTTAACGCTCCATCAGCGTTTATTTGGTAGCCTGGCAGATTATCTAGTATTTCTTGCCATTGGTCAATTTTTGGTGAATGAATTTGTAAGACATGATAGCTAGCTATTAAATGCTGCAACACTTCTTTTGCGACTGCGATGTCTTGCGTTGCATTATCTGCACAGCCATTCTCTGCAGAATAAGACGGCGTAAAGCGGTACGTTCCATCTGAATCTTTTATTAAAAAGTCCTCATAAAATAGTGCCACTTCTTCTAAATATGGTACTGCCTCTTTTGCTAAAAATTTCTTATCACCTGTGAACAGATAATATTGATAAAACCAATGCCCAAGCCATCCAGCACCACACGTCCAAAAATGGAGCGGCCATTCCTCATTCCAATGGATATGCTTTCCGGTGTTACTAGAATGTGCGGATGACATAATTCCCCTACACCCATAGTACTTTTGTGCATTTTCTCGAAACCCTGGAAGTAACTCTTTAAGGAGTCGAAAGTAACCTGCCAATCCTTCTGATAAATTACTAGATAGTGCGGCTGCGATTGATAACTGGACGTTGGTATCAAAAGTGAAATCTCCACTCCATGCTGGATGAAATGTACCGGTCCAAATCCCTTGTAAATTTGGCGTTAGCTCCCCTGCACTTGATAGGTACATATAACGACCTGCATCATAGATTTTTTCTATTAATGCTTGAGGTAAAACGGAATTTTCCTTTGCTTCGTCCAATAAGCTTTCAATATTGCGCTGGCGTTGTGTATCAGTTGTAAGATTAAGCGCAACACGATCAAACATTTCTTGATGTATTCTAGCATGTGCTTGAAATAAATCTTGATAAGTTTTATCAAACCCTATCACACTAGTTAAACTGTCCATGTTACTATCTTTTTCATCCTGATAAGGGAAGATCTTCATGATTATGAGGAGCTTCGTTGTGTTTCGAATACGCACTTTGTCTAACTTCTGTTCACATATAGCATCTGGTGCAATCAAACGTATCACAACATCATAACCACCTGCACCATTTACATAACGGTAATGAGCTGTTATCCCTTCTTCACTTAACTGTTTCTTACTATCTAACCCTTGATTATCATAATTAGCTAAGCTTACATTGCAATCAATCATTCCCTTATTCGCTTCTAATTGATAGACAATAACATCGTCTGATCGGGATACAAATGTTTTACTTTGATAATCTGTCGTTCCTTCTGTAAAATTCACTGCGATTTCACCAGTTTGATAATTTATACTTTTATAATAGCTCTGATAATTTGTTACTGGCATATCAATATGCAAATGAAAAGCTGGGTGATATGGATCACTCATTGTTAATCCTGGATAACCAGATTGTTTTGCTTTTTGGTAGTAAAACTTTAAGGCTTCTTTGTATCCTTGTGTACGAATTAATTCTCTCACCTCTGGTAAATGTTCTGCCATTTCTGGTAGCTGGTGGCTATTACCTTGTGGCAAAAATAACCGACAATGGTTACCAATTATCGTTTCGTGCATTGGGTCACCATATACCATCACACCTTGGATACCATTTCCCGCAAGATAAGCTTCTTCCCATTTCGTAGCGGGGGCCTTATTCCAAACACCTCTTAAAGGTATTTTGTCTTTTATATTCATGATTACTCTTCTCCCTTCATTAGTTGAACAGTTAAAAGAGAAATTGGACCTTTAAAAGAAAGATAGATATCATGTTTTCCTTTACTTGTTTCGATCTTGACCTGTTGATCAAGCCATTGATATGGAAATCCTGTTTCAATTACTGCTGTAGCGACGGGGTCATTATCTAATCGATCCATATGAAAATGTATTTCTCCACTACCACCATCCGTTGTAACACGACATTGCAACAGATTAATTGCTTCGAAATTCACCTGTTTAAAACAAATCCAACCGTCTGACTGATTGGTAATACAATTTTGTTCATGTTCTCCTTTATCAATAATTACACGCTCGTAATCATCATAATTCTCTGCCATTGTTCGCTTTGTTAAAGAGCGTTCTGTCAACTGACAACCAATGACAGGAATTGGATCTGCTGTTACATAGATAGCCTCACTTGAGGATCCGACAGAAAAGATACACCTTCCTTGTTCTAAACAAAATGCTTCTTCTGCTACATCATAAACCTGTAATTGATCCGCCGTAACTGAGAAAGAAACGGTTTGTGATTCACCTGGATTTAATTTGACCTTCTCAAACGCAACTAGTTTTTTCTTTGGTCGTTTTACTTGTGAATCTACTATCGTGGCGTAGACTTGGGCAACTTCTTTTATGACACGCTCACCTTTGTTGATTAATTTAATTTGGAGCTTGATTTTTGAATTCTCTACTATTTCTGATTGATCAATTTCTAAGTTTTGATAGACTATATCTCCGTAATGGAGCCCATGTCCAAATGGATAAAGAATGTTCTCGTCTGCATACATATAAGTGCGTTTACCTTTGATAATGTCATAGTCAAAGATATCTGGCAGCATATCGGTATTTTTGTACCAAGTCATACTTAGTTTTCCAGAGGGAGACGTATCTCCAAACAGAACATTACTTATTGCTGTACCAAGCTCTTGGGAGCCGTGTGCACTATATAAAATTGCTGGAATATGATCTTGTTCCCAATTTAACGCGAATGGATAACTGCCTATCACTACAACAATAGTGTTAGGATTTGCATGATAAACTGCTTGAATCAACTGTTGTTGGTGTTCCGGTAAAGAAATACCAGGGCGATCTTCTGTCTCTCGACCATTAACCATTGGATGATTCCCAACGCAGACTATCGCAACATCACTCTGTTTTGCTTGCTCTACAGCTTGCTCAATACCTGATTGAATCACAACCTTTTCAAACATATCTGCTTTTATGCCTGATGAAATTGTCTGGTCATCTAATACCGCTAATGGTTCCTCTTGCCAAGAAGTAAGATGATATGTCGAAGCTTTTTCATCGTTCGGATAAAAACCGATTTTTTCACGGACAAACCAGTCAAATACTTCTTCTTTATTTGTTTGTAACACGTTTGCTAGTTCCGGTAATGTCAGGTATTTGTTTGTCGATACACTCTTTAGTAGGTTGGCGTTCCAACCCCAGTTTTCCTGTATGAATTGCGCACTTTCTGTAATAAATTTTGAATCTGCATGGACAATACCATCTTCTGAAATAGCTAAATACTTCTGTTTGTCTACTGCTTTTATCGCAATCCGATCATGACCACTGGTGTAAGTAACAGCTTGTCGGAAGCATCTACTCGTGATAGCCTCTAACGGTGAAACAGCATAGGCTGGATAACCAGTATACCAATCACGAAATACTTCTGTTGCTGTTGGACCAATTACCGCTATTTTTTGAAGTTTTTCTTCATCTAATGGTAGGATCTTGTTATCATTTTTCAATAAAACAAGTGCTTCTTCTGTTACTTTCAAGGCTAACCTCGAACGCTCCGGGCTGCACATTGTCTCCTTTTCTAATTTTGAATATGGATTCTTACTAGGATCAGCATCAAAATGACCGAGACGAAAACGGACTTTCAAGATTCTAGAAACAGCTTTTCTAATGTCTTTTGCGGATATCCAATCGTTGGCTAGCGCTTCTTTTGCTGCATCTTCGACGGTTTGTTTATCATCAACAAAACAATCAATCCCTTTTTTTAACGCATCAGCTAATGCTCTCGCGAGACTGTCATAATAACCATATTCCTCGACGTTTAAACTAAGTGCACCACCATCACTTACAATAAAACCGTCCATTTGCCACGTTTCTCTGACTACCTCTTCTATCTCCTTCAACTGCATTGCCGGAATACCATTTACACCGTTATAAGCAGTCATCATAGATAATGCTTTTGCTTCGACAAAGGCTGGTTCAAATGCTTTCAGATAATATTCATGTCGATTTCTAGGATCGATACTATTTGAGATACTTCCTCGTCCATATTCATTATTATTGCCATAAAAGTGTTTTGGAGCTGCAACCATTTTTAAATAAAAAGGGTCAGCACCTTGCATACCTTTTATCAATTCTGTGGATAATTGTCCTGTTAAATAGGGATCCTCACCATATGCTTCTTCTGTACGTCCCCAACGCGGATCACGTTCCATATCAATCGTCGGTGCCCATAATGTTAAACCCGTCTTATGATCTTGTTGGTAGTAAAATATCCGCGCTTCGTCCCCAATTGCTGAGCCAACTTTATGCAGTAATGCTTTATTCCATGTATTTGATAGACCGATTGGTTGCGGATAGACGGTTGTTTGCCCGCCTTTTCGATCTACTATGCCATGCGCCGCTTCTCCACCAATCGCATATGCTTCCATGCCTAAACGCGGAATTGCACTTTGCGAAGTAGATAAAAGGGTAATCATCTCTTCTAATGTTAACGCTGTCATTAAATCGTTTAAACGATCTTCTAACGGAGCAGTTGGATTGCTAAATAAGTTCCCCAATTAATCCATCCCTTTCTTTTTCAAAAATGAGCTATCTACTATGTATGTAAACAATATGATAAGAACTACTAAACAACCTAGTCCTTATCATATCTTTGTGGTTTATTAACGAAATGCCATTAAGCCTTGATTTATTGTTTTCGTTTGCTTGTAAATGTCTTGATATAGCTCAAATAACTGCTGATAGCTCGCTACATTTTCATGAATTGGTTGGTACGTTTCTGCTTCTTCTAAAAAGTGATCTGCACAATCTTTTAGCGAATCGAACCAACCTGAGCCGAACGCCGCTAACATAGCCGCTCCCATACCTGGTCCTTGCTCACTCTTCAATTTGATTACCTTAGCATTAAAGATATCTGCTTGCATTTGTAACCATACTTTGTTTTTTGCACCGCCACCAATTGCATAAATCGTATCAATCTGCTTACCGTTCTCACGAAATATTTTAATCGACTCGTGTAACGAAAACGTAATACCTTCCAAGACCGCCCTAGCAAAATCTTTTAACTGATGCGAGCTGTCCATCCCGATATAACTGCCACGAATTGTTGCATCCGCGTGCGGTGTCCGTTCTCCAACGATATAAGGTGAGAAAAGCAAACCGTTAGCGCCAACTGGGACTGTACCAACATCTTTTAAGAGTGCATCAAAGTCTTCATTCGGTGCAAAAGTGTCTTTAAACCAAGATAGACTATGACCAGCAGCTAACGTGACGCCCATCGCATAATAAGTATTCTTTTCACCGTGATTGAAATAGTGCACTTTTCCTTGATAATCTTTTTCACCAGTTGGTTCGTAAGATAGCACCACACCAGAGGTACCAATACTTGCGAACGTTTTCCCCTCAGACAGAATGCCAGATCCGATTGCGCCACATGCATTATCTGCTCCACCTGCAAAAACATTCGTTTCTGGATTAAGTCCTGTTTCTTCAGCAATTTCCGTTGCAATCGTGCCAACGTTTGTTTCTGCATCAACTAGTGGTGGACAAAGGGAGAACGGAATCGCTAGTGTTTCACAGATTTCCTCACTCCACTTCTTCGCACCAACATCTAGTAAACTAGTACCTGCTGCATCAGAATAGTCCATTGCAATTTGACCCGTTAAGCGGAAACGAAGGTAATCCTTCGGCAATACAAATTTCGTTGCTTTTGCAAACAGTTCTGGTTCATTTTCTTTGACCCATAAAATCTTTGGTAGCGTGAATCCTTCTAGTGCTAAATTTTTGGTAATGGAAATAAACCGGTCTTTCCCGACTTTTTCATATATTTCCTGACATTGTTTCGTTGTCCGTGTATCATTCCATAAAATCGCATTGCGCAACACGTTATGCTGTTTATCTAAAAGAATAAGTCCATGCATTTGACCTGAAAAGCTCATACCTTGGATATCCTTGGTATCGCCAGCATAATTCGTTGTTAACTCTTTCAATGCTGCTTTTGTTTGGATGATCCACTGCTCTGGATCTTGTTCGCTGTAACCAGCTTTTTCTTGAATTAATGGGTATGACTTCGTTACTTCATCTGTTACATTTCCATCTTGATCTACTAATAAAACCTTTACTGCACTTGTGCCTAAATCTACACCAATTACATATTTCATCTGTTCACCTCGTTTATTTCTCTGCCATCACTTGTAATAAATACTGATTAATTGTCGCTTTAATTAGCTCTAAACGTCCAGATTTATGCTTGATTTCACCTAAGTCTAAAGCATGTGCCTCCAACTTTTTGAAATCAGTCTTTCCACTTACGATATCAAGACCTATTCCTTCGTTATATGTGCTATAACGATTTGATAGAATGTCTTCAAACACATTATCTTCAATCATTTTGCTAGCCACTTTATAACCTACTGCAAAACTATCCATTCCCGCTACATGTGCATAAAATAAATCTTCCGGTTCAAATGATCCTCTTCGCACTTTCGCATCGAAGTTTAAACCGCCTTTACCTAGTCCACCATTTTTAATTATTTCATACATTGCTAGTGTAGTAGAATATAAGTCAGTTGGGAATTCATCTGTATCCCATCCAAGTAATGGATCACCTTGGTTTGCATCGACAGAACCTAAGATGCCATTTATACGTGCATAACGTAATTCATGTTCAAATGTGTGTCCAGCCAATGTTGCGTGATTTGCTTCTATATTAAGTTTAAAGTGTTTTTCTAAACCATAGTTTAACAAAAATGCATGTGCTGATTGGCTATCATAATCATATTGATGTGTAGTTGGTTCTTTAGGTTTTGGTTCAATTAGAAATTGACCATCAAAATCAAGTTCCTTCGCATAGTCAACTGCCATATGAAAGAAGCGTCCTAAATTATCTTGTTCCAATTTAAGATCTGTATTTAGTAATGTTTCGTATCCTTCACGGCCACCCCAAAAGACATAGTTCTCAGCCCCAAGTTCTTTTGCTACTTCCAATCCCTTTTTCACTTTAGCTGCAGCATATGCATACACATTCGCATCACTTGATGAAGCTGCGCCATGCACAAAACGTGGATGTGTAAAGTTATTAGCGGTGTTCCAAAGTAACTTCACACCGCTATCCTTCATATAACCTTTCATCATTGAAACAATCGTGTCTACATTTTTATTCGATTCTCTTAATGTATCACCCTCTGGTGCGATATCAACATCATGAAAACAGAAATATTTCACTCCTAATTTATCAAAAAACTCAAACGCGGCTTCCACGCGGGCTTTTGCTTGATCCATTCCTGTGAATTTATCCCATGGACGAATGGCAGTTCCTGCTCCAAACGGATCCGATAAATCTTGTGTAAAGGTATGCCAATACGCAACACCAAAGCGTAAATATTCTTCCATTGTTTGCCCATTAACTACTTCATTTGGATTATAAAATTTAAATGCGAGCGGATCCTTCGATTGAGCACCTTCATATTTAATCTTGTTAACGCTTTCAAATACTGTCATAAAGAAAACCTACCTCTCTTGAAACGTTTTTTTATCTTACTATGGGCTTAGTATAGCAAGCTTAACTAAGTTTGTCTAGTGAATAAACAAAGTTTGTAGTATTATTTTTTATGTTATGATACATTAGTAATAACATAAAAAATAATTGCTAATCCTTGACTGATTTATAAAAGATTCTTTTATTATGAAACATCTATAAATGCAGGTGAAACGGACCCGTTGCTCAAGTGAAATGGACTCCCTTTCCGCAGGCACGGCTTCAGCTAACTCGGATAAGCAAAGGTCGCTTTCCGAGTGGATCTTCAGCCCGTGGGACTGCGATTACTCGCCCCATCGAAAACATTTGCTGTTCCTGCAGGAGTGTCACCCATTTAACTTGATACGCTAGGTTTTTCTTATAGAAGCCAACTGTGCAAAACAAATTATTTTATTAACAGAACAGGGTTGTCAAAAATAGCGATAGAGAACTTTTTTTATCTCTTGCATGTAATTTCAAGTTACGAAAGAATGCGTCTATGCTAGCTCTGGAAATATACGTAGACTCCTGTGGGAACAGCACGGGCTGAAGATCCACTTAGTAAAGCGTTTTTTGGGTCTGCGGTTACTCGACCCACCAAAACATCTGCTTTACTAAGTTAGCTGAAGTCGTGCCCACGGAAAGCGAAGTGTATTTCCAGAGCGGTAGGTTATCTCGCAATTTCTATAACATTCGTAAGGTAAAACGTAATAATACTTACAAAAGGAGCACGAAGTCCATCTTTAGATTGTAAGACCTTTTAATAATATCAAGACTTATTTGTCAATTTCACGCTGCGAAAGTTGAATATTATAAATACAAAGAGGATGTGAACAACGATGAATCAAACATGGAACCAGCATGTTGTCAAAAAGGAAAATAAGACACTTGTGCTTGAAACAATTAAAACGAATACACCCATTTCACGTGCTCGTGTCGCCCAACTTACTGGATTAAACAAAGGAACAGTATCCTCTCTTGTAAGTGAACTAATCGATGGAAATATTATTGAGGAGTCAGGACCAGGAGAATCCAGCGGCGGTAGACGACCTGTTATGCTTTTATTTAATCATCTTGCAGGCTATTCGATCGCAATTGATCTAGGTGTAAATTACATATTAGGCTTGTTAACTGATTTGAATGGAAATATCATTTGCGAACAGCGTGTTCATTTTCAAGATAAGACATTTGAACATGTCATGCAGCGTTTATTTGAAATAATAGAAGATCTTCAACAGGCTGCACCAGAAAGTCACTATGGTGTGGTCGGCATCGGCATCGGTGTTCCTGGCGTTGTAAGTAATGATGGTGAATTGCTACTAGCTCCAAACCTCGGATGGAAAAGAATTCATTTGTTAAACGTACTAGAGGAACGTTTTCATTTACCAATTGTGATAGAAAATGAAGCAAATGCTGGTGCATATGGTGAAAAGGTGTTTGGGGTAGGTCAAGATTTTAGTAATATGGTTTATTGTAGTATTGGAACTGGTATTGGTGTCGGGCTGATTTTAGAAGAAAAACTCTATAAAGGATTTAATGGTTTCTCTGGAGAACTTGGACATATGACGATCGAAAAAGATGGCATTCCTTGTCGTTGTGGGAACAAAGGTTGTTGGGAGCGTTATGCATCTGAAAGTGCCTTACTTGAAAAAGCTCTTAAGTTAGGATTAATTGAAAAAAATGACGTCACACCAATTCAAACGCTCGTTGCGCTAGCTGATAATGGTTTAGTTGAAGCAATTGATTTATTTACAGAGATTGGGGAATATATAGGTGTTGGATTAACAAACAGCATTAATATCTTTAATCCTCAAGCAGTAATTATCGGTAACCAAATGGCTGTAACCGAAAAATGGATTCGTCCTGCGCTTGAAAGGTATATCAAGAATCATGCGATTGGTTTTCATCAAGAAGACTTAAAAATTAAATTCTCAAGTCTTACCTCTCATTCAACTGCTTATGGCATGGCAGCTTTTACGATTGAGGCATTTTCTATTCGCTTTAATAATACTATTTCAAATTGATTGATGTCTCTAGTATTTGCTAGAGACTTTTTTTATTGTATAATAACTTTAATTTAATAGAAAAGAGGTATCTATTTTGATCATTCGTCCCCCTGTAAAGAACCCCTTACTTAAGCAACTAGAAGTACTCCTCCCTCGGCTCGACCGTTCCAATCCTAATTATGAAAAGCTCGATAATCTCCTTGGCAGAGAGACTGCTGGCTATTTTGGTGAAACATCATTAGACTATTACTTTAATTTAACGAATATAAAGGAAACATTACTTTTATATGGATTACGATTACCAGCTGAAGCTAATGCATTCCAGATTGATGCACTACTCTTAACACGTTCCATTTGTTTTATCATTGAAGCGAAGAATATGAAAGGGACGATTACCTTTAATCAAAACGACCAGATGATTCGGACCCTCGATCAAATTTCAGAGACATTCCGTAATCCAGAAATTCAAGCAGATGTGCAGAAAAGGCAACTGAGGGAATTTTTGGCGAAGTCTGGATTTCCTGCAATTCCAATTCACCCAATCGTGACATTTACCCATCCGCGGGTTATTCTTCAATCCGACCAGAAATATGATGATATCCTCACTAACGAACGACTACCCAATCGAATTAATGCTGTTAAAAGCGCGCATGCAAAAGTAGTTTATCAAAAAAGACAACTCGATAAACTAGCACACTTCCTAAATAAAAAGCATCAAGCTAACCATTATTCTGTAGTCGAAAGATATCAGATACCAGACCAAAGAATTCGTAAAGGCGTATGGTGTCAAAGTTGCCAATCTAATGGATTAAGAAATATAATGCACCGCATAAAACGCTACTGGTACTGCCCAATTTGCCACGAAAAAAATAATACAGCCCATATCCAAGCACTACGCGAATATGCGCAACTATTTGGAACTTCTATTACAAATAAACAAGCACGGCAATTCCTTGGCCTAGAATCTGAATCTGCAACTAAGCGTATCCTAGCAAACTTAGAATTAAGTAGTACAGGAAAAACAAAAGGACGCGTTTACTATTTAGATAGACTACTCGAGTAATAGTGCTTCCGTTGGATTACTGCTTAGCTCCGCCGAATTAATACACACTTCCGCTGAATTAACGCGCACTTCCGTCGGATTAACGCTCGCTCCGCTGAATTAACAGGCACTTCCGTCGAATTACTGCTCACTCCGCCGAATTAACAGGTACTTCCGTCGAATTACTGCTCGCTCCGCCGAATTAATAGGCACTTCCGCCTAATTAACGCGCACTTCCGCCGGATTACCACTCAACTCCGCCGAATTAACACCCTCTTCCATCAGATTAAATTACTGCACATTGCCCCAAAGCCTTCCACCAGTAAAAAATTCCATCAAAATAGGGTTCCGCCTAAGCGGAACCCTTTATTATTAAGTAATAGTTAACTTGTTTCAATTAGACCGTATTTTCCATCTTTACGTCGATAGACAACGTTTGTGTCTCCTGATTCTGCATCTGTGAATACATAGAATGTATGTCCAAGCATATCCATTTGTAGGATCGCTTCTTCAGAATCCATTGGTTTTAAGTCAAATCGTTTTGTACGAACAACTTCTAAACCATCTTCTTCCTCATCGTATCCTTCTTCTATTTCTTTTTCCATTTCCGCAAAAATATGTTTTGGTGCACCTTGTTGACGAGCTTTGCGATTAACTTTTGTTTTATATTTCCGAATTTGTCTTTCTAACTTATCTACTACTAAATCAACTGCGGCATACAAATCAGTATGTTGTTCCTCAGCACGCAATAATAGATTTATCATCGGGATGGTAATTTCAATTTTTTGTTCTTCTTTATAGACACTTAGATTCACGTTTACATCTGATTTTGGGGGTGTATCAAAATAACGTTCTAACTTACTAACCTTTTTCTCAATGTATTCTTTTATTGCCCCTGTTACCTCAACGTTTTCTCCACGAATGTTATATTTCATAATAAGTGTCCTCCTTTATATATCTATATTTCTATATTACCCTGTCTTATTCCTGCATAAACTCATAAAAAATTTGTCGAAAATTTAAAAAATACGATAGAAAATTTTACAATCACCTCTGAACACTGATATATCAACATTTTGTTAACGCTGTCATCTAACAGTATGCAAAACTATTTGTTAAAAAAATTTACAAACCGTACACATTTTAAATAAACAAATAAAAAAACCGAGCTTATAATCGCTCGATTCTCACACGCGTATTTTTTATCTAACAGCTGTTTGATCTTCTAACAACTTTTTCATATATTTTTTCACTAATGCAGCTGCTTTTACTTTTATCATTAAATTGTCTGCTATCTCTACTTGATAATTCCCATTCCTAATTGCCGTCTTTAGTTCCCCAACAGTAGAGCATACTTGTTCAAACTGATTAAACACAGCGCTATACTGGAGGAATTGATGGGTATCACTACCTCCGACAATTGGTAAACCTAGTTCTTTCGCAAAATCGATCAATTGCGTATAGTATGGTTCCACACCTTGTGCGTATAAATCTTTACCATTTAAATCTAGTGCATCTAATCGGCGTAATTGTTCTGGCAGTAAATGTGTTAATGGGGTACCCTTACGAAATGGATGAGCACCAATTTTCAAAATATTATATTCCGCCGCAAAATCCATCAATTGATCAAATTCAATAAAATTGGCTGGGTCTGTGTAAGGTTCAAGTGCAGAACGGATCTCCAATATATCGTTGCGATCACCTATCAATAAGATATGTCCAACCTCTTTGACATCAACCTCAATGCCAGGAAAAACACGGATATCGCCAACTACATAATAGCCATTTTCATAAGTATATTTGCCATCGATATAATCATAAATGTCCATAAATCGTTTCGTATTAAAATGCTCTGTCATGGCAAGTGCCGTTAATCCACTTTTACTCGCCTCTTCCATCATTTCTGCAAAATAATCTGGCATAAACATTGATTTTTTTGATATTTTTACATGACTATGAAAATCAATTTTCATTCTAGTATTCTCCTTTTTATTAAGAAATAGTTCCTAACATAAACACACCAACCATATAAACAATCGATAAAACTAAAAACGCGTAATCTCTACGTCTCATTCGCAAATGGGCTAGTTTAATCTTTTTCACTTTTGGATGGTTGAATCCGTAGAAGCTACCTTTCGTTTCTAGTGCTTCAACAGTTGTTCGTGCCCGCTTCGCTGTGCTTAATAACAGCGGATAAAACGATAAGACAGCTATTTTACAAAAGTAAGTAATCGAGCGCCAGTATAAAAAGCCATGTCGAACTGGTGCTTTTCCACGTAAGCGAAATGATAAGAAAACATGATGATATTCCTCTAACAAACTAGGAAGCATCCGGTATCCATACGCAATACTGAACGAAACCTGGCCAGGAACACCAATTTTCAACAGGCCATTACTCAATTTCTCGGGATCCATTGAACAAAAGACAATAATACTAGCAAGCGAGATCACCGACAGTTTTAACGTCAAGACGAGCAATGGAATAATTACCGATACATCGCCACCAAAAAAGAGTGATGCGATTAAAAGATAACCGCCTTGTCCAAGTAAGCCTAAACAAAGGATAAAGACAATTAACGGACTGACTTTCGCGAAAAAAGTAAGCACAACCATCAACGCAAACATCCCTAACAAGACAACTTGATTATGAATAAACCAAGGCACAATACCGAAAAAGAGATACCAAGTAAACAGTGTACGCGGATCTAATTTTGCTAAAAATGTATCACCATTTCCATAAGCAGTATTTAATAATTCGATTTTCATCTGTTCTACTGATAATTTATCGGAGAACTTACGCGTATATTCCATCAAATTCCTCCTTCTGCTTCCAAGCAGCAACAAAATCAGTTACCGTATAAGCTAAAGGTTCAACCTGTAGTGCTTTACTAAGCTCCAATATTTGCGGTGCTTTCAATCCAGCGCGATCTAACAATGCTGCATTACCAAACACAGAAGCTCGATCACCATCATGGATGATTTGCCCGTTGTTTAAGACAATAATTCGATTCGCCCATTCTGCAACAAGCTGCATATCATGTGTCGCGATTACTACTGCGGCAATTTCTTCTAAATCACTAATTAATCTAGTAATATGTTTACGGGTCGCAATATCCAAGTTTGCTGTAGGTTCATCTAAGAGAATCACTTCTGGATCCATCGCAACACCAATCGCAAGTGATGCCCGGCGTTGCTGTCCCCCACTCATCAATCTGCTATCCCTATCCTGTAAATCCGTTAATTCGAATTGCTCGAGAATCTTATCAACCTTTTCTTGATAGCCTTCTACTTTCCTAGCTTTTAAGAAAAATTCAACATCTTTACGTACACTATCCTCGATAAACATTTGCTCTGGATTTTGATAGACATAGGTGACAAGATCAGCCAACTTCTCGGGTGAAACATCCCGTGTATTCATATTCTTAACCATTACATTGCCTGCTTCAGGTTTAACCAAGGCTGTGATCAGACGCATTAATGAAGATTTTCCTGCACCGTTATTGCCAACTAATGCAATATGATCGCCATGATGAATCGTTAAGTCAATTCCATTTAAGACTTGATTTTTCGATCGCGTAATCGTTTTATAGGAAAAACTAACGTCCTTCATTTCGACTATCGTTTCACGCAATGGTCTTACTTCGACAGATTCTTCAAGCAGACTTCCTACTCGCTCTTCTTTTTCAAAAAAAGTGCGTGCTTGCGCTAGTGTGATCGGTAATTTCACAGCTTGCGTATTCCCAAGTTGATAAGATGCTTGCGTTACTTGCGGCGGATAGATTTGACTAGCAACCAACGCCTCTACATTTTGCAAGGCAGCATTTGTCTCTTTTTTCCAAACCACTTTTCCTTGATCCATTAAAACAACCTCTTTACAATATGATGCAATAAATTCTGTATGGTGTTCAATTACGATAATTGTCTTGCCATCTTCTTCATTTAGCCTTTGTAAAATCTGATAGATCTCTTCCGCGTGTTGGGGATCGAGTTGTGCGACAGGTTCATCAATAATTAAAATATCAGGATCAAGTGATAACGCACCAGCTAGAGCTAATAGATGCTTTTGACCACCACTTAATTGCCAGATGAATTCTTGATCATACCCGACTAAACCAACACGATCTAAAGCACGTTTTCCCCGTTCTTTAAAATCAGCATAGCCAAAATTTAGTGGCGCAAAGCTCGCGTCTTCTAAAACACGTGGACTCACCAATTGGTTCTCAAAATCTTGATACACATAGCCAACATCATGAGACAGTTCTGCTACTTTTTGTTCGGTTGTTACAAGATCATTGACAGTTACTTTTCCACTGAAATCTCCTACATAATAATGTGGAATCAAGCCATTAAGAAGCTTACATAAGGTTGATTTACCACTACCGTTACTACCCATGATTGCGACGAATGTACCTTTTTCTAAAGATAAGGATACATTCTCTAAAACGGGTGCATCACCACCTGGATATTGAAACGTAACCTGATCAATTTCAATTTGTGCAGTCATTTATGAAATCCTTTCTTCTTCTAAATTGGTAGCCTTTTTCTTGATCATTACAGCAATTGTAATACCTGCCACGATTGCAGCGACTGCAATACTAACCCAGATAAATCCATCACCAAACATCCCAACAAAGTCCGCTTCCCATTCCCAATTAAAACCAGCCTCTGATAAATATTCAAATAGAAACGCTGCACCAGCTAAGAAGATCCCAAGTACAACTAAACGCGGCCCAACAATTTCACCAAGCGAATACCTTGTCTGATTATCACGAGGTTTCATCCCAAGTAAAGGCTCCATCTTCCCGTATAAACGCGGAACCAAGTATACCGTTGGAAGTAAAGCAAACAGAATACCGGAGAACAGAACATCATTTAAAAACGCAAATCCTTCAATAATAACGACACTCTCTGCTAAGCCAGATACTGCTTCTAACTCTTCCACCCCAACCCAAACTTTCATAATATCAACCATCGAGCTAATCGCTTGGTGAATAATGACACCCATCATTGCTGCAACCGCAACTTGGCGTTTATTACGTGGATCACGCACGAGTGTACCAGCAATATACATGGCTAATGAGAAAGCAATAAACTTCTCTAATTCACCAAATCCACCGAATTGACCAAGCATAATTTCGCCAAAAATAACTTCCCCTAATGCCGCACCAATTGCGGCATATAACGGATGAAACAACATACATAACGTAAGTGGGATAAAAGCAAAATACTCAATTGAAAATTCAATTGGACCGAGATTAACCGATGGTACCAATTCTGTTATCATGTTCGATAAACCGTATAAGGACATTGATAAAATAAATACCATCATTTTCTGTGCTTGTGTTAATGTGTAGCGCTCTTTTTTTAATTGACTCATTTTCTTTTCCCTCCTCATATTAACTTACTTTCATTGTAAGGTAGGGTTATTAATCTACTTTAGGCTTGTCGTAAAGAAGATGTAAATTTATTAACGTTATTTATCATTATGTAAATTTTCTTTCATAAAGCTCTACTTTAGATTGAAATATGCTAGTCTGAAAGTATTCTGTACAAGAAGGAGCGCACACATATGATCAGTTTCGATTGGGATACGTCATCCATGTCACCAACGCAAGTTAAAATTGCAAATTATATTCAAAAAAATACCCAACAGGTCTTGCTCTCAACGGAAAATGAAATTGCGATTGCAGTTAATGTTAGCATTGCTTCTGTCTCCCGTTTTTGGCAGGCTGTCGGTTTTCACAATTTCAAAGCATTCAAAAAAAAGATGCAGACAAGCCTAGAAGTCTCACCCGCTGGAAAATGGAAGGATTTAATAGATAAAGTAGAAAAACAGTCCTCCTTGCAATTTCATACATTAGAAGCTGCGGTTCATCATTTACATCAAACGATGGAATATGTCTCCAACCATGCTTTTCAAAAGGCAGTTTCATTGCTTACGGAAGCTAGAAAAGTTTATTTGTATAGTCCTGGGCCATCACTTGGTTTGGCTACATTAATGCAGTACCGCATGAGTCGCTTTGACTGTGACATATCAATTATTCAGCAAGGCGGTAGCGAAATTTTTGAAGAGCTAATGCATGTGAAGCAAACTGATGTTGTCGTTATCTTTGGCTTTGTCCGCCTACTTCCTGAAGCAAAAGTGATTTTAGACCATGCTAAAAAGGTTGGCTATCAAACGATTATTATTACCGATCAAGTCATATTCGATTTTGCCAAGGAAGCTGATGTTGTCTTATTTGCAAGTCGTGGCGAAGAACACGCTTTTCACTCAATGATTGCACCAACTTTTTTAATAGAGAATTTAATTATTTCGATTGGCATGCAACATACAGCTGAAAATGTAAATAGATTGGAAAAATTAAGCGAATTAAGAAAAAAGTATGAAAATAAATTACCTAGATAAGTAAAACGAACTAAATTTTTTCATCTTTTCAACCGATATATAAGGATAAAGGTCTATTTAGAAAAGGAGTTTTTAAAATTGAATGAAATAGAAAAAATGAAGTGGCAAGATCTACTGAAGAAAAATACGTTAATGTTGATCGTCATGTCGATCACGTTAGCTACTGGTACAATAAATGCATTTTTTGGGAGTGATACGACAACACTATTATTCTATCTTGCAGAACTACTGATCGGTATTATCGCATACGTATTATTACAACGCATATGGAAAAAACCAACAATTGTCCCATACCTATTCATCACGACATTTTATGGATCGATTTATATCTTTTTATTTACACAAGGTGGAAGTGCACAAATAGTTTTAATCTTGTTCTTTCTAACTGTTTTCTCCGCCATACAAATGAAGCGTGGTATATTTTTATATGGCTATGTACTAGGACTAGGAATCATCTTTTTTAATTCAATGACAGCAGAAGCAACTGTTGTAAAAGAATTAGTTAGTTACACCGTCTTACTTTACTTATTATTTGGCTTGATCTTCTTTGTATTAATTCACTTATCCAGTCAACAAAATAAGCGTCTAGGCGACATGTTAGCTGATTCAGCACAATATAATCTAGATAAAGAAAGACAACGTACGATTATCGAACAAAGCGTCACATCTATTGTCGAAAAAATTTCTGAAGTGAATGAACAACTACAAACAAATGTCATATCACAAAATGAGATGACAATCGCCATCAATGAAATTGCTGTAGGAAGTCAAACACAATCTGAACAAATTACGGATATTTCGGAGAACACGATTCAAACAAAACAAAGTATTGACCATGTCCACAGTACATCAGAAATGCTATATAAAGAGTCAATTCAAGCAAGTGAATTAACCGACAATGGTAAGAAAAAAATGGACAGTCTTAACCAAAATAACCAAGCAGTGGAAAGTGTGATCAACCAATTAAACAATACCTTTGCTGTGTTAACTAATAAAATCGCTGAAACCAATCAATTTGCGGGGACAATTAGAGATATTACCGAACAAACTAATCTACTAGCATTAAATGCATCAATCGAAGCGGCCCGTGCAGGTGAGGCTGGAAAAGGATTTGCAGTTGTAGCAGACGAAATTCGCAAACTAGCAGATAACACACAACAAATAACCGAGAAAATCACAGGTAATCTAACGGAACTTAACACGAGTAACCAAGAAGCAATTGAGCAAATGGCCCTAAGCAAAGAAAAAATTTCCTATGGCGTTACCTCATCAAATGAAGTAACAAGCTATTTTGAACAAATTGCTACAACAATGAGTAAGCTCCACAGTGAATTAAAAAGTTTCACTACAATGGCCGAAAAAGTGCAAGGCCAATCAAACCAAGTTGAAGGATCAACCAATGACCTTGCAGCGATCATCCAACAAGCTTCCGCTAGTTTAGAAGAATTAAGTGCTTCTGTCACAGAACAAACAGACAGCAACAAACAACTAGCGGTTATTATGGAAGAGACAGTTAAGGAAGCACAACAGATTAAAGAGAACTTTTAGATAGATGAGGAAAGCAGATTGTATTTAACTACAATCTGCTTTTTTCTTTTATATTATTGTTGTTATTTAAAAATATTTATTCCAGCGTAACTGCCATGTTGATTTTCGCTTCGGGCAGTTGCTTTCCGAAGTGGATCTTCAGATCTTTCTTTTCCCGCTGGACTTTGAATTTAACTTCCTGAACCTACACCGCACGCAGAAAATTGAACTTTATTTTCAAGTAGTCGACTACCCTAAGCTACAATCAAAGAGTATAGTGTGATCATCTGTTGTTTGTTGCATTACAAACGTTTACCCATAAAAAACCTATATTTCAACTTGGAATTAGGCTTAGCTTATGGTCTTCCACGCTCGATTGCACAATATCGTTTTTTTTATTGAATAGTATGCTTGTACTCCCTCAGTTAGATTCTATTTACTCACAAATGCTCGCTTATACGCAGGATTCCAGACCACTTCTAAGAACAATGACGGATGAATGGAATGAGTTTTGATAATAAAGGCTATATGAAGGCATACGGGAATAGAGGAGTTATAAATAGCTCCATTTATTTCCATAAGATACTGTAGGCATTCTCCACGCCGCCCCTGGAGGCTATCCCTCCCATGTCTCAACGGGTCATTTGCCCTTTCATTCCTTCGTCATGCCTATCCAAGGGGTGGAGGCCGTTTTTGCTGCGCAAACGGGTCAGTGCCTTAGGTACAACGGTATCCAGTACTCCGCGCTTTCTCTGTAATCCTACGAATAAGCCAACATTCAAGAATTATTAAACTACTATTAATCACTTTAAAGTCATACTTGGTTTACAATTAGAATTAAGCTGCTATAGCTGCAAATGGTTGTACTTTCTGAGAACAATATGGTTCATGACTTTTAGCTATTGCCACCAGTATTCTTGCTAGTTTTCCTACGAGTTTCATTATAGATTTCATTTTTTTCATCTTTTTATGGCCCGTAGATGAAGATGCACTTGAATTCTTTACCGATGCTGCACTAATTTCTAAAGGTACTGCTTCCCAAATAATCATGTTTCACGAGAGATTTTGATTAGTATGACCACTATAAGGGGTACAGACTACTACTATCCCTTTTTATTTTTTCTTGATTAAAATCGTTCTGGGTGTGTGTGGAGAAGGCTTGTTAGAGAAATTGTAGCAAGAATTTTAGACATCGGAAGCCATGTCATGAAGCTAAGATACTGAAAAATGTCAATTAATGATTCATCATAAATATTTTAAATAATAGGTAGGCGTTTTTTTACATAAAAAACAGGAGAGATAGTAACCCTACCATGCTCTCCTCTCCTTCTCTTATAACTAGCTAAACTAATTAATTAAAAGCATGAGCCACCGCTTCGTCATCACTGATGTTATGAGCATGAAAAACATTACTATACTTTCAATTTAACCGGAAAGGTCGAAACAATCTTCTTATTTGATAATTATTAATGTTTTGATTTTATAAAGACCCTTTGTACGAAGAATTAAATTATTAATATCAACCTTTAACAGAGCTAAAAAAAAAGCTATACAATAGCTCCTTTTTCGATCGAACCAAGATTATATTCTCCCATTCATGAATCTCCAACTTGATATTCATCATCTACATTTCACTTTGAATTATCCGTTTAATTGATTTAATTGCATCAAAATGCATTCCCTCATGGTACAAACAAAAGCTAAGAAGTGCTTCTACCGTTGATAAAGTAAGACCAGTTGATGTCGTATATGGTTTGTCTACGTACGTTTTCAATTGTGACCTCTGTGTTTTTTCAATCCGATCCACTTGTTTTTTTAACATTGTAATTAATTCATCAAGCTTAGGTATTTCTACATTTATCCATTCACTAGGTCTTGTACCTGGACTAAAAATATCTAAGAAATTACCTGGTATTTTAGTTTCTTCTCCAGTTACATGAAAAGCGAATTTTTCATGAATTAAATAGATATGTCCTAAATTCCATTTTATATTATTATTGAAATGTTCTGGTGTGATAAGCGATGACGCTTCATCTAATTCTGAAACCCGTTCAATTGTATTGTTGCGTGCAAACCATAATTGCTCAAAGATAAAACCACTCATTTTCATCGTCTCCTTTTATGTAAAATTTAAACCCAGAAAGTTGGGTATTTCCTATCACTACGTAAATTATTGATTAATAATGCAAGTAATACAATGATTACTGAACCTATTAAAACCGGT
This sequence comes from Paraliobacillus zengyii, assembly GCF_003268595.1. NCBI lineage: Bacteria > Bacillati > Bacillota > Bacilli > Caryophanales > Bacillaceae > Paraliobacillus > Paraliobacillus zengyii. The sequence continues at coordinate 2,864,344 of NZ_CP029797.1, forward strand.
GAAACTAGAAGTCCCCAACTATATTCTCCCATCATAACAACAAGTGGATCAGCACCTGCTGGAGGGTGTGTCGTTTTTGTCAACATCATTGCAGCAACTGCTAGACCGACTGCTAGACCTATTGACCAGGGACTAGCACCAAATAGATGATAGACAGACAAACCTGCGAAAGTTGAAATAACGTGTCCACCAATAATATTTCTGGGTTGTGATAACGGAGAATTCCAAACACCAAACGCTAACACACAACTTGCACCAAATGGCGCTATTAACCATCCTATTGATGTAATATTAGTCAGTATAACTAAAGAAAAAATAGTTAGAAAACCTCCAATTAGTCCTGTTAGTGCATCCTTTGGCACTATTTTTAATGTGCTCCTTCCCTCTCCTCGCATTTTCAAGAAATATGCTAATCGTGTAACACTTCGATTTTCTTGATCTGAGATACTTTTATTACCCATTTTTTTCCTCCTTTTAATTTATAGCTTTAGTTTAACTCTTTAATACTAACCTGTCAATATTAATTTTAAAGGTTAGTTATTGTAATTAAAAAAAAGCAACCCTTCTAAGAGTTGATCCTTTACTATATTAGCTTTTTTTTCTTGACTGAAATTGAGCAACCTTGTTCCTATTCCCACAAATTTTCATTGAACACCATTTGCGACGACCAGTCTCATCAATAAATAATAGGACGCATTCAGGATTTGAGCAATGTTTGAGATAAGACAACTTATTATGATGGATTAAGCTTAATGCGTCATAAGCAATATACGATTCTAACACATCCTCAATTTTTCCAACTGGCTTAGGTATAAGTTTATTATTTACAAGCTTATATATAAATGGTGCATTCTCAATCTTTTTTTCTAAAAGAGTTATAAATTTCTCTTGAATTGGCTGTCCATCAGCTATTAATTCAAAATTATTGCGTAAAATAGCGCGCATTTCTAAAAGCCTTGATAAGATACTTCGAATTTGAGATTCAATCTTTTCATAATCCTCTTTATTCAAAAACAAGTTTACTTTCATATCATCAAGCCAATTAAGTAAGTCTTCTTCCTCCACTAATAGATCTTGCCTTTCTCCACGTCTTACAATTTCAGTGTTAACTATATCGATAGAGAGATTATCTGATATAAGCGGGAATTTCTTCGACTCTACCATCCACTCAACTCCTATTACCTTATATTTTAACTCGTGAAATACCGATTAATCGGTTATATTTCTATTATAACCGATAGTTAAAAAGTATGCCCATAACTACCTATTCTTCTTCAAGTAACGTTTTCCGTTAGTGTTAGCGAAAATAGTAATAAATCATTCTGAAACAGAAGTTATTTATTGCATCGTAGTCTTGTACTGTGCAGCAAATAACTTTGTGGTAATTAGTTGATTTCCCCCATATTGTTATATTATCTGTGATTTATCAAAATAGAAGTTGCTACATTCGACAACTCCTTGGTCAACATATGAATGGATTTATGATTGTTTAAAGTTAAACGTGGATAGAAGAAACACGTCAACTAGACGATTCACTTAACCAATTCACACTCTTTCTCCAACGAAGTAAATGAAAAAATATATTTTCCCCAGAAATTTTCTGCAAAAACAAGCTCAATTCTTATTCCTTTTGATACTTGATGCCCCACTTATACATTTCATAATAAACGGGAAGTAAATCTTTCCCTTTTTCTGTAATTGTATATTCAACACGTGGAGGGATTTCATTATATTGTTTCCTTGTGATTAAACCATCCTTTTCTAGCTCTCGTAACGTCGTAGTTAGCATAGTATTTGTAATTTTTGGGATAGCTCGATTAAGCTGACCAAAACGAGCGCTTTTTAAAACGATAATTTCAAATAGTACTTGATTCTTCCACTTCCCCTGCAAGACATTGAAAACAGGATCAAGCGGGTTAAAACTAGGATTGCAGTTTTCTTGATTATTTAAATTTTGGGCCATTAATTCTTGTAAATTCGGTATGTTCATTGTTTTTTTCACTCCTTAGTATTGTCCACCGTACTTAGTAAGGAATTTTTGCGTACTTGAAATGAATATCACTTAGTACGATAATCATACTAGTACAAATAATATACCAAAAATAAAGGGGATTCAATAATGAAAACATTGTTAATTACAGGAGGTACTAGTGGCATTGGCAAAGGACTGGCGAAGTATTATTTAGCAACTGGGAATAGGGTCATTATCGTAAGCAGAAATAAAGGTGATCTACCTAATGCTATTTATCTTCAAGCAGATCTGAGTCTTGTTTCGGAAAACTACCGTATTATCGAGAATATCCAAAGGACCTATGGCGCAATCGATGGATTGATTCTTTGCGCTGTCCTACAAACATCTCGTAAAGACGCTTTTATCACACAAGAAGGTTTAGAATTCACCTTTGCTTTGCAGTATTTAAGTCGGTATATCCTTTCAAATCGATTAGCATTTAATGATGACTCTTTTATTTTAAATGTTGCTACCCCCGGTATCTACAGCCCCATCAACTTTGACGATTTAGAATATCGTCGCAAGTTTAACAGCGTGAAGGCTAACGGCAATGCCAACCGGCTAAATGACTTGTTGGGTGCAGGATTCAAACGCAAGGGCGTTCGTTATATTTTATATAATCCAATGGCTGTAAGAACATCTGGGGCTAGATCAGTCTTTGCGAATCCATTAATGAGAATATTCTTGAGAGTAGTTCACCGTCTAGTAGGACATGAGGTTGATGAAATCGTGAATAGTATTGTTGACGTATTAAAGGAATCAAGATCGCAGAGTTTCTCAGCTTATAGACTTTCAAAACCTGTTGTATCCATGAAAACATTTAATTCTCAAAAGGCTAAACAGTTGGAAGGGATTACTAAAAAGTTACTTTTAAATGTGTAGGAATTATGAATGGTCTAATAAAAAAATGATAATACCGGAATTAGATTTAAAACGTGGCAAATATACGATTTTTATGTTGCGTCAATTGTAGAATATATTACGAGTAACCAATCTTATGCCAATAGAATATATTTGGAAGTCGCATTAGATTGATGGAAAGAATGCTTATGAAACGACATGTAATCTCGGAACGTATTCAAGTGATCTTAAAATGAAAAGCACACCGCATGAGATATGAATCTACGTATAAATGCTAACTTAGTAATACACAAAAATGATTGAATAAGAATGTACACTTTTAGGTAGTACGTGCATAATTAATTTGAGGTGGAGACATGCATGTACAACTAAATATAGAAACTGTGGCTACTAAAAACCATACTTTATTCTTCATCAAATCCCCACTTTATTATGTATTTTACCCTGTAATTACATAAAATGGAAGTGAAAGGTTCTAAACCTAGTTTTTACTTTCCTGATTTCTGGGAATGAGAATCCTAGAAATTCTGATAAATTTTTCTTTAAGTTAATAACTTTTGATTTTTCATCACTTATCTCAAGATTGAACAAAACTAAACCTATAACAGTTAAAAAGATGCCTCGATAAGCTTACATCACAATTTTCGTTGATTAAAACGTTTTAATACAATAATACTTATGAAAGGAATTTAAGATTCTATAGCCATAAAAAAGTGGTATAATAAACAGGAGTTTTTAATGAAAGGACGTGTTTATATGGAGGAGCAGCAACACTATCAACAGGCACCAGTAACAAATGGAAAGGCAATTGCCTCGTTGGTTCTTGGTATCTTATCTATTGTCATTCCATGGATTGGTTTCATTTTCGGCATTATTGGTATTGTCTTATCAAGCAAGGCAAAAAAGGAAATTGCGAATTATCAACAAGCTGGGAACGGTATGGCAGTTGCGGGTTTGGTAACTAGTATTGTTGGAACAGCATTATACGGACTATTACTTATACTACTAATTTTCTTCAGCATTGCAGTCGGCAATAGTATGTATTAATTTAAAAAGAAGCTCTTGAATCATTTAGATTCAAGAGCTTCTTTGGTTATTGCACCGTATACGGTTCAACAAATGCTATGATTTTTTCTTTCCATGCTTCAAATGCAGGGACAACTTTCTCGTTGAGTAGTTGTCTTTTCTCTTCATTTGACTTCTTCTCAAACCATTCGGATAATAATTTAACGATTTCTTTGTATTCATTTAGCAATGCTTCCATCTCATCACTTTCATCAAAAATGTTCGCTAATTGCCCGTGTGTGGCATTAAGTTGCTGAAATGAAGCTAACAAATCATTAAAGACATCTTGGACTTTAGCAGGTGCCTCTTCTGATAAATTATCTTTTACATATGTGAATCCTTCGCTCATCACAAGCAACATCTCTTTATACTCTCGTAACAGCTGGTAATCACCATCTTTCATTCCTACCATGTTATCACCTATTTCTTTTTATCTAAAAAAGTCCCATCAAAGTTTGACGCATTTTCGTATGGATTTGTATACTTTTGATTAGAAGATTTTTGTCTCTTAACCGAACGCATTTCTACTTTTAGATTCGTGAAAAGATGATTAAGCTTTTGCTCGATTTTCTTATCAATTGGAATTAATCTTTGCCCAATTTCATTTTCTTCTTCGGTGTATGGTGCTTTCACCTCTTGCAAAATCAACTCGCGTTCCGCTAATAATTCTTGAGCATCTTTAATCATCTTTTCTCTATCAATTCCTAACATCGGTTGATCTAATAAGTGATACAATTTCATCGAGATATCTTCTAGCCTTTCCATTCTTTCCATTAAACTTGCGCGCCTTGTGCATATTGCTGTTGACGTGTCTGTTTTACAACTTCTTTCCACGTATCACGAAATTCTTCGACAAGTCCATAAGCTTCGTCGAGAGCCGAGATATCATTTTGGATATTCGCTTCCATCAAGCGATGATTTATATAATCATACATCGGCATCATTTCTTTGGTAATTTCAGCTTTTGGATCTAATGTAAGCATGAACTCACTAATGATTTTTTGTGCCTTTTGAATGTTTGTATTTTTTAATTCTATGTTTTTTTCTTCCATATTTTTTTTTGCTTGTTTAATAAATTTCAAACAACCATTATACAACATTAACGTCAACTCACCTGGTGAGGCAGTGTTAACTGAATTGTTTTTATACGCTTGGTATTGTTGTTGATAAACCATAAAATCTTAACACTCCTTATATTAATAGCTGAATTGTTGTGACAAGTAACTAGACTGCGAATTCATTTGTTGGATCATTTTCTCCATAGCACCAAATTGCGTCCAATAACGGTCTTCTATAGACCGTAATCGATCTTCAAATGCTGAAATCCGATCTTCCATGTCATTCAATTTTCTACCTAATGTATATTGTTGTTCAGTTGAGCTTGCTTTCCCTGCTCTTACTTCAACATTTTTTATTGTACTTGCAATCGAGTCTTCTAAACGATTAATAATACCACGACCAGAACCTTCCACATCGTTAGAGAATAATTTATAGACTGAATCAGGATCTTCTCGCAAGGCAGCTTTTAGCTTATCTTCATTCACTTCTAACTTTCCACGGTCTAAGTAGTTTGATGAAGTAGAAATTCCTATATCTGTGATGCTATTAAAATTACTACTATTATCAACATTACTATACCAGCCATATCGCATAGAGGATAATCCATTCGATAAGGTCGTATCCCCTTTTAATAGACCACTCTTCGATTTTTCTTCCCACTGTTCAATCTCAGTATCTGATAATTCTTCTCTTTGAGCTTCTGTTAACGGTTTATAATCACGATAGCGATCCTCTTGTAAAGCAGCATTAACTGTTTCAATTGCTGTATTATAGCTTTCAATAAACGCCATAATTTTATCATATGATGCATCAATATCATTATCTATCGTTATTGTTGCTGCTGAAGTAGTTACACTCGTAAAGTTAAATGTTACATCGTTTAATGTATAGGAATTTTCTTTGGATGTAAACTCAACACCATTATAAGTAAATGTAGCATCTGTTCCACCAGACTCTTGTGCGGTGTCTAATCGCAATGTATCAGCGAGAAAACCTGTTGTTGTAAATCCAATTTCACTGCCATTTGTATTATAATTACCTGTTGTTGTTCGTTCCATAATAATCTTATCACTTTGCGTATCATATGTTGCGCGAATTTCATTACCAGTTGCTGTACCGATTTTTTTAAGTACACTATTTAACGTATCATCAGCTGTATACACGATATTTGTTGTTACCTCTGCCCCATTTTCATCAAAATACGATATATCGAATGAACCATCACCAGTGATATCAGTCCCACCAAAATCTTGTTCACTCAATTTCCCATATTGATCAATCTTTGTTGTTCCAGAAATACCAGCTGTACTTACATTAATAGCTGTTGTCGCAAGTGAATTTACCCCAATTGAATACGAACTGTTAGTAGCACCAGCTGTTGCTGTTGCTGTGACTGCTGCTTCATTTGTCGAAGCAGATGTTTTGGATTGATATGTTTTTTGCAATTTCATATCTAGAGTCTGTTGATCAAGATCATAAAACAACTTATTCATATCACGATAAGAATCACGTTGCCATGTTGTCCATGAAACATCTTGTTCCATCTTATCTAATGGTAAACGTTCTGCAGCCATTAAATCTTTTACCATTGTATCTGTATCAATTCCAGATGCAAGACCTGTTACCCTACTTGCTGTATCTACACTATAAGCCATATAATCACTCCTCTTTGTTAAATTCGCTCATCTACGATCAATCCCATTGCCTCGGCTATCGATGCATAAACATCCAGCATTTTTTTAGGTGGAATTTCTTTTACTAATTCTTTTGATTCTGAATCTATTACTGTAACATAATACTTTTCCAACTTTTCATGAAATTCAAATTTAATGTCTGTAAAATGTGGTTCTAATAATTGATTTAACTGCTCCACTAATTGTTCTGTTTGAGCACGACTTGGCTGATCCATACTATTTTCTTTAACTTGTTGATATAACTCTACAGATTTCTCATCTTTGGATTTATCTCGCGCAGGTGTCGAAAACGTCGTGTTCTCATTTCTTTGCAGGAGTTGGGATCCAATTTTAATATCCTCAACATTCATGGCAAGTGCCATCTCCTTCTCGATATACTATTTCTTCTATTATCGGAGTATTGTTCGTATATGTGTAGATATTTTTCAAAAAAATTGCTTGACAATAAAAAACACTACAACGATTGCTAGCAGTAGTGCAATTACTTATGCTTTAAAATCAATAGTATTTCCTAAATGGACTAACGGATTGTTCTAACATTTTAACTATTCATGAATTAAGAATTACACTAAAATAACCATACGCTATAATCTATTTTTTGTCTTGAATATATCAACTCGAAGAAATTTGTTTTGCGATTGAGGGTGAAATTTTGTGGAATCACTAAATAAATATAAATAATTTCTATCCTTTTAATGTAATAGAAAAGACTCTAGCTTTGCTAGAGTCTCTTTCGAATAATTTAATATTATTGTAGTAATTGAAGCACGCCTTGCGGTAACTGGTTTGCTTGAGCTAGCATAGCTTGAGATGCTTGTGCAAGAATTGAATTCTTAGTTTGGTTCATCATTTCTTTCGCCATATCTACGTCACGGATACGAGATTCCGCAGCAGTTAGGTTTTCAGAAGATGTACCCAAGTTGTTAATTGTGTGATCTAAACGGTTTTGAGTAGCACCAAGTTTAGAACGCTCAGCAGAAACTGTTTCAATCGCATTGTTGATTGTTGTGATTGCAGTATCAGCTGTACCTTGTGAAGAAATATCAATACCAATTGCACCTTTTGTATTTGCTGCAAATTGTGTCTCTGCTTCTAAAACTAGATCAGCACCATCAAAATAACCTGCAACAGTTCCATCACCAGCTCCTGGTGCACTTTCAGCTACCTCATCTTGCCAAGTACCCAATACTGTAGTACCATCTTGTCCAAGTATTGTTGCTCCATCAGTTGCATCTGCAGTATAAACAGTACCTACTTCTAATGCGTCCGAACGCATATCATTTACTTCGATAGAAAGATTTTGTCCTTCATTAGCACCAATATGGAAAGTAGCACTAAATTCACCATCAAGTAAAGTCTTTGTATTAAACTCAGTATTATCACCAATTCTAGTGATTTCTGAAGCAAGTTCATTAACTTCTTTTTGTAGTTCAGCACGATCCGTATCTGTATTCGTATCGTTGGCAGATTGTGTTGCTAATTCACGCATACGTTGAAGGATGTCATGTGTCTCATTTAAAGCACCCTCTGCAGTTTGTAATAAAGAGTTGGCATCTTGAGCATTAGTAGAAGCTTGATCCAAACCACGGATCTGACCACGCATTTTCTCTGAAATTGCAAGACCTGCTGCATCGTCCTTAGCACCATTGATACGAAGACCTGAAGATAATTTCTCCATTGAAGCTTGTTGTGCGTTGTTTGCACTACCTAATTGACGGTGTGTGTTTAATGCTGCGATATTGTGATTAATTCTCATTATAATTTCCTCCTTGAGTTTTGTTGTATTCCCACATCCATGTGGTTTTCACTAAAGTACTAAAGCGGCCGTCTTTAGTACTGTTTAGCTTTACATATATAATATCGGAGGAATGTTTCAGATGTTTAATCTTTTTTTGAATTTTTTTTTAATAAATGTAACAAATCGGTTGAAAAGCTTGCTGCTTCGCTGTTTTCGGCTTGAATATCTAAATAAACTTCCATTCGGTGAATATCAATATTCTTTGGCGCATCAATTCCTAGCTTAATTTGATCTCCGTCTATACCTAACACTTTTAACTCAATGTCATCACCAATTTTAATTGTTTCATTTACCTTTCTTGTCAGTACTAACATCTTAATCCTCCCTTTTGGAGGTACTATTTTTTGTGAAGATTGTTTCTTTTGTCGTATAGTACTTACTATTCGTAATATATTGTTTGGCAACTTGTTCTTTTTGATTAATGATAACTGGTGCTTGAAGATTTGCAGTACTTGAAGTAAATGGTTCCTTTAGGGACATTATTACAAACACTTGTACATCTTCCTCTGACTTAATCTGCAACATTTCAATCGTATTATCGTCTATGTTTAATTCATAATCTTTGCTAAAGTGAAAAGGATCAACTACTACAAATGCAAGTTCTTTTGTTTTTGTAGATTGTAAGACATAAAACAATGTTTCTTTTTCTAATGGTAATAAGACAAATTGATTTTCTTCAATAAAACCTGGAATACCTTGTGGAAAATCAATTAATTTATTTTCGTCAATCGTTATTTTATTAAAGTATTTCGTTTCTATTTGCATGTTTTCACCTTTTCTATATTAAAATTTCAAAACCACCGATACCTTTATATTTAAGATTATCAAAATCAATATCCAGTTGATTTTTCTGTGCTAGACTAACATCCACAGCTCCAGGTTGATAATTGGTTGTTGGCTTTTGTGCTTGTGTTTGAATGTTAGCTTTTTGTGCCGTGTATTGAATGTTAACTTTAGCTGGTTGATAAGACGTTTTTACTGATCCAGCTGATGGAATCCAACCAATATTAAATTGCTTTGGTGGGTCTTGGCTATTATCAACAGCTTGTTTTGAAATTGGATTTCCACCATTTTCTATCTTCATTAATTCTTCACCTTGTTGAATTCGCCTTGAGATCGCTGCAAAGACTGCTTGTTTTCCTTCTTGTGCTTGTTCTCTTGTCATTCTTTTCACGGATTTAAAGCCTAAATCTGCCCAAGCTTCGGATTGGTCAATACTTAGTCTGGAAGGCGTCGTATTGATTTTTAAATCTCCCTTTGGTTGTTGGATGGTTTGTTGTGCTTTGGGTTGCCGAATTTGTTGTTGTCCTTCTGTATGTTGAATACTGATTTGAGCGGCTCTTGTTTGTAAACGTATTTGGGGGAAATCCATTGGTGGATCCTCCTTTTAAGGTATTTGAAAAAAGACTTGTCACAAAAGCGGCGACAAGTCTTTTACTTAACTTAGAAAATCTAATAATGATGGTTGAATCACACGTGAACCAGCACTTAATGCAGCACGATGAACACTTTCCTGTGTAGTAAGTTGAATAATAACTTCTTCTAAATCTGCATCTTCATTATCAGACATCATTTTATTAGCCGAAATTGATTGATTCTCTAACCGATTTACGATCAGTTCTACTCGATTCATACGCGCACCAAGATCAGCACGTTCATTTACTGTATTATTAATATGTGTGTCCATTGTTGCAATATGGGAATCAAGGTCTTCATCAGTATCAGATTTTAAAGCAGTTGAAAAAGCTTCGATATCCTTAAAAAATTCCTCGCTGAATACATTTCCTGCTGTAACATTAACTTGCAGTTTTGTTCCATCCGTTACTTCAATTCGGACTGCGTCATCATTTGTTGAAACACCTGTAACATTACCATCTTCATCAACAGTTACAGGTGCTTCACCTGTTGTACTCGTTCCATTAAATATATATTTACCATTAACCTCTGTGTTAGCAATGTCAATTAGATGTTCTTTTAATTGGTCAACTTCTGCTGCAATATTTTCACGTTGTCCATCTTCATACGTACCATTAGAACCTTGAACAGCTAATTCTCGAAGACGCTGTAATGCTTGTGTTGTTTCATCTAATTGCGAATCTGAATTATCCATCCAGTTATTTACTTCACTAATATTGCGTTGAAACTGTTCCACATCAGATACTTGGGTACGATAATTCATCCCCTTCATTGCAATAACTGGATCATCGGAAGGACGATTAATTTTTTTACCTGTTGATAACTGGTCCATATATTTATCTAAATTACTGTAACTACTACTGAGGTTTTTAAGCATATTATTCGTCAACATACTTTGTGTTACACGCATAATCTTAACCTACCTTCCTACTAATCCCATGTTATTTATGATTCGATCTAGCATTTCATCTACTGCTGTCATACTTCTTGCAGCTGCGTTGTATGCATGTTGAAACTTAATCATATTTGTCATTTCTTCATCTAGAGATACAGCACTAACAGAAGAACGATTTTCTTCTACTTGTTGTTGCAGTACTCCTGCATTACTAACCATACGATTTGCTTCCTGTGTGACAACACCCATTTGACCGATCATTGATTCATAAAAACTTTTTATTGAGGTTTTGTTACCTAAACCTTCAGCTGGAACTTCATAATCGGCTTGTAATTTTGAAAATACATTCGATAGTTCAATTGCGTTTTCTCCATCACCACTTGGACCAGATAAACTTGCTGCTATTCTCTTTGGATCATTGATAATATCTTCTGAAACTGCCATCGTAGCCGCTGGTCTTGTTGCAGCAGGATCGATTGTATAGAAATCACCTGTAGCATCATCGGTTAAATTAGAACCGTTTTGGTGAACACGATTAAATTCGGCTACAAATGCTACAGCCATCTGATCAAGATCACTTAACATTTCATTATAATAACCAGCAGCTTCTCCATCTGCGTCAACATAACCGTTCATTTCCATTAAACCTTTCAATTCGCCTGTTGAAGCATAATCTGCGGCATCTATTGTTACAGGTGTTGCAGTTGTGTCATTTGGATTTGAAAAGGTAAAACTTTCGACGTTATTATTTTCATTAGAAGTGACTTCCATATGGTTTACTTGATATATATTGCCATCTACTAATGTGACATCTTGTCCAACACCGTTTAACGTTACAGTTGCTTTACCCATTGCAATTTCACTTGGTTGGCCACTACTTTTTTCATAGCTTACACTGACATTAGCAATAGCAGAAAGACTATCAAGTAAACGATCACGTTCATCATACAAATCATTTGGTACATGACCGTGTGGTTCAACTGAGCCAATTTGTTCGTTTAAATTATTGATCTGTGTAAGGATAGAGTTAAACTCTGTTTCCGTTACATCTATTTGACTATTCAGATCTCCACGCACTTGTTCAAGTGATGTTGAAAGATAACTAAAGGTATCTGCAACGGCTTGTCCTCGCTGACTTACAACAGATCGTGAACCAGAGTCTTCTGGATTAGTTGATAAGTCCTGTAAAGCATCGGAGAACTGACTCATGGTATAAGCTAAACCTTCTTCAGATGGTTCGTTCATAATTGTTTCCATTTGCGCCATTGCTTCCGCACGTTGCTCATAATAGCCTAACTTGCTACTCTCATTGCGGTATTGCACATCTAAAAACCGATCACGAATTCGTTCAATTGAACCAGCTTGGACACCACTCCCAATGTCTGATTTCACACCTTCTGTATAACGTGAAACAGATAGTGTAGATACTTGCTCAAAGTTTACACGCTGGCGCGTATAACCTTCTGTATTAGCGTTGGCGATGTTGTGCGAAGTTGTATAGAGTGCAGCTTGTTGGGTGCTAAGTGCGCGTTTTGCGACTTCTAATCCGCTAAATGTTGATACCATCGAATTACCTCCTTTTTATGCCTTAGAGTCAAATACGGATCGCTTCGTTTCTTTATCCGAATTTAATTTATTTTGGTTACCATAATTAAAACTTTGAATCGTCGGTGCGATCATATTCATTGATAATTGAACAAATTGCAATGATTGATGTGTTAATTGTTGGTTCAATTGTTCTTGTTGTTTTAAGTTAACTAATACTTCAGCTAGTTGTGTTGTTATATCTTCTAACTGTTGCTTTTCTGTCGTATCTTCTACTACTTCTAATAGTGAGGTAACGTTTGGTTCTTCTAAATCAAGCTGGTTAGACGTTGCCCATGCAGAAACTTGCTCAAGGCGTCTTTTTTCAATTTGATCCACTGCTTGCACATGCTTTTTCTCTTTTTTTAACAATTGTTGTAATTCATCCGTATCGCCATCTTTCAAGACGTCTGTTTTGCTTTTAGAGATAGAATACAAGCTTTGATGAAGCTCCAATAATTGTTGTAAAGACGCATTAATTTCTTGCATGGACATAAAACTGTCCTCCCTCTGCTTTCAAATAGTACTTTAATCGTTACCTATTTATTATCTGCCAGACAACCCTATTTCCAAAAATTCAAAAGTTTCTCAGCTGTTTGTTTCGGCGCAATATTGTAAGTTCCATTTTCAACTGCTTGTTTGATCTCATTAACACGTGCTTCACGTTGTGGTTGCACGCTATCATTTCCTTGCATTTTTTTTGCTTGGTCAGAGATTTGCAGTTGATCTGATTTCACTTGTTTGTCAGTTTGCACTTCTGCTTGCTTGTTGATTTTTTTTTTATATGGGTTGAAATTGGAATGGTTGGGACCTTGTATTTTCAAGACCATCACCCTCTTTCTAAATTTGATTCCGTTTACGTATAGTTACTATATCGGTATTTAGCTTATAAAGTTTAGTTATTTCTTTTATTTTTGTCAACAGCAAAATAAGTAGCTGCTTTTTTATTTTCTTCTGCTTTGTTTCTTGCTTGCACGCTATCAATATTATCTTGATATGTCAGCGCAGATGTTAATTCTTTTGAGCAGTTTGAACAAAGTTTACCCTCTTGAATAGGATTTCCACACTTATCACACGGATACGTTAAGTTAGGAAATTGTGATGCTCTTAAACGTTGTTCCTTCACAAATTTTATTATTAACTCTTCTTCTACACCCGTTCCTTCGGTAATCTCAGGAATGGTTGCTTGACGATTGATACGTTTTTTCATAAATGCATACACAATTTGAAAATTCTTTTCTTCTTCTTTTATACAATCCGGACAAACACTCCGGTTAACTTTCACATACAAATTCCCACAGTTAGAACAGTTATCTAACTCACCCATGGGTAATCCCACCTTTACTATATTTCATCATTATATCATATATATCGGAGGTCTGAGTGAAATGTGAATAGGCATATCGCCTTAATTTAAAGCTATTTTCTAAAATGTTTATGTTAAGAAAATTAATAAACTACGATTTAACTGCCATGTTGATTTTTGCTTCGGGCAGTCGCTTTCCGCGGGCAAGTCTTCAGCTAACTTCGTAAAACAAAAATCGTTTTACGAAGTGGATCTTCAGATCTTGCTTTTCCCGCAGGAGTCGACTGCCCTACGCTACAATCGATGAGCAGAATGTAAATTTATGTTGTAATAATCAGAATTAAACTTTATCACTAGCAGATATCATATTACTTTTAACCGCAATCCAGCGAAGACAGCAAAGGGTTGAGACTCCTGTGGGAACAGCAAATGTTTTCGATGGGATGAGTAATCGCAATCCCACAAACCGAAGATCCTCTATAGAAGCGTTCTTTGCTTCTATAGATAGCTAAGGTTGTGCCCACGGAAAGCGAGACCCTTTGCTGACGTAGCGGGCAATAAGCTCACTACCTAATTCCCCATCAACTCTTCACTAATTAGCAACGAATTTTATAAAAATCTACCATCCCTTAGTGTCACCTGGCAAGTGTAAAGGCGTATACTTTTGGGCAGTCATGTTGCTTAAGTAATTTGGCGGCATGTCTTAGTGTGGTTCCTGTTGTGTATATGTCATCAATTAAGATTACGGGTTTAGTAATCGAAGTTTCTAACAGAAATGGATTGGTGCTAGCTAGCCGTGCTTGGCGTGTCCTTTTTGCATGTTTTTCCCCATGAAGTCGTTTTAATACATTTTTTGTTGGATAAGGAAGTGATTTAGCTAGTATTTCTGCTTGATTAAACGCCCGTTCGTGCAAACGTTCTTCACTTAATGGTATCGGAACAAGTACAGCATCTGGAACTTCTTTCACAAAAATCGTTTCAAAATTGGTAACTAAGTCCTGCCGAAAAGCTTCGTGAATTACATAATCTCCTCGGTATTTCCACTTTGTAATCATCGCTTGTAATTGTTCATTATACTGATAAACAGAGCGATTGAAAGTTAAAAGGTCTGTATACAATGGATCTTGTTGCCACTTTTCACAATCAGGACAAATTTGATCGTTACTATTATTTCTCCCACAGATCTTACAGGTTATTTGTGTGATTCGCTTAAGGCCTGTAAAACAAGTCTGACAGAGGGTTTGCACTTTGGTGGGAACAAAGAAGGTCTGCCAGTTTACTTCTGGGATAATTAATTTTTGACACCAGACACACCGCATCAACAACGCCTGCCTTTCTTGTTCATTTGGTTAATCTCTTGTCCAGCACGGAGCATTGCATTTGTTTTACCATCATGAAAAAAGATAACCTCACCAGTTGGATCAATCGGGCTTCTTCCTGCTCTGCCTGCAATTTGAACAAGTGCAGCTTCGTCAAACACTTCATGACCAGCATCAATTACTGCTACATCTACAGAAGGAAAGGTAACGCCGCGTTCAAGAATTGTAGTTGTAAGTATAATATCAAGCTCTTGCTGGCGAAAAAGGTTTACCTTCTCTTCTCGGTCAGGATCTGAGGCATGAACAGCGGTTAGCTTTTTATCAGGTAGTTGGGTTGTGAGTGATGGCAATAAGTCAGTAGCAAGTTGAATTGTCGGAACAAAAAGCAGTACTTGCCGAGTGGCACGTATACGACGAGCAAACCAGTTCCAAAAAGCACGTGGTAATTGCTTTGCTGTTAGTGAATTTTTTAGTGTGGTTAACCGTAGTTGGGGTTCTGGAAGAGGATATCCATGGAATCTTATTGGTACGAAAACGGTCGTAAGTTTTTTTTTATTGGAGCGTTTTTTTAAATCTTGTCGTGGTGTGGCAGTGAGGTAAATGGTTGTTGCATCTGGCTTTGTTGCACGACTTGCCGCATACGGTAAGGAGGCTTCAGCATGAAATGGAAAGGCATCGACTTCATCAATGATCACCACATCAAATGCATGTGCGAAACGTAAAAGTTGGTGGGTCGTTGCAAGGATTAATTGTGCATTTTCTACTTTTACTTCAGCACCACCATATAGCCCAGCTAATGTTGTTTCTGGAAAAGCTTGTTTGAAGCGCGGGATTAGTTCACGAACAACATCTGCACGCGGTGTCGCAAGGCAGACCCGCTTTCCTTGTCTAATCACAGTCGCAATTCCTTGAAACAACATCTCTGTTTTTCCTGCGCCGCAAACTGCCCAAACAAGGAGTTTTTCCTTTCCTTTTTCCATTGCTTGTTCGATTTTGTTTGCTGCATTTTGTTGTGCTGGTGTAAGTTCGCCCATCCATTTGCAAGGTTTATTTTGTTGGGTAAAGATAGGTTGGGGACCTGTCCAATAGTAGAGCGGTGTACACATCATCACACGACCCATCTCAATACAATTCCGACAATAAACATGCGCTTTTTGGCAGCGTGCACAAGGTATGGTCGCAAAATGATAGTTTTGCTTATTGCCACATCGTCTACATTGATAGTGTTTTCCATTAAATGAAGGGGTTATTGCACTGATTTTCCGAAGATGATTTTGTTTAAGTAGGCTTGCTAACGCTTCATCTGATAAATCCATTTCTTCTCGAAGTAACAATTTCCCGACGAATGGTGGGATGTCTGTAGATTTTTCTACGGTGAGAGTTGGGGATGGTAGGAAGCTAAAATCGTTTGCCAAGTGATCACTCCTTTTTTATTTTTATCATAGCGTGCGAAGGCAGAAAAAGCTAGCAATTACAGGTGGATTTTTCTCAATGGCTCATATATTTTCGTGAAAGGAGCATATATTCTTGCTACGGCTCATTTATTCTGCTGAACGTAGCATATAATTCAGCGAACGTCCCATATAGCCATTTTTCCAGCACTTATGCTCCCTCCGCCATTCCCGTCAAATCCGCCATACAAAAAAAGACTCCACCTCAGCGGAATCTTTTCTTATTTCATATACCAGCCTAGTCCAAGTGCACCTTCACCGAGGTGTGTGCCGATCACGGCGCCAAAATAGCTTAAGCTAATTTCTGCATTTGGATAGCGTTGTTCGAGACCTTCTTTTAAAACAAGTGCGTCTTCTTCTCGATTTGCATGGATGACAACTGCGCGTATCGGTTTACCTGTATCTGCATCTTCTGCAAACAATCCGATAATCCGCTTTAGTGCTTTTTTATGGGTGCGGATTTTTTCAAATGGGACGATCTGCTTATCAACAAAATGTAGTAAAGGTTTAACTTGAAGCATGCTGCCGACTAATGCTTGAGCACTATTTAATCGTCCACCTCGTTGTAAGTTTGTCAAATCATCAACCAAAAAGTAAGCACGCATTGATTGTTTCATTTCCTCTAAACGAGCGATAATTGTTTTTGGTGCTGCACCGTGTTTAGCCATTTCTACAGCTTCTAACACATAGAATCCTTGTGGCATACAGCTAATTTCTGAATCGAATACATGTACATCAATTCCATCAACCATGTCTCCTGCTGCGATCATTGCTTGATACGTACCACTGATTCCGCTTGAGAGGTGAACGGAAATAACTGCATCATATTCTGTTGCTAGTTTCTCTAATTTCTCTGTCATATATCCGATGGAAGGTTGGGAGGTTTTCGGTAATTCTTTTGCTTGTCTACTAAGTGGATAAAATTCTTTTGCCTGTAAGTCTATTTCTTCCTGATAGGACTTATCTTCTAAGACTACATTTAATGGAACCATTTCAATACCTAACTGCTCCCGTAATTCAGAAGGTATGTATGCCGTACTATCCGTCATTACTGCTACTTTCATAATTATTATCTTACCCTTCTAATGCAGTCTTTTTATAATAGAAATAAATGCGACATTCCTTCGTGCTAACTAAGTATATACTTTCTACCTAATTCTACCTAATTTTCTTAGTAAATAATAGTCTCGTGTTTTAGAAAATGAATTGTTTTAAAACGAAGATAGTTTGCTTGTGTTTTAAGGAGAGGAAGGACCAACCGGCAGGTGTCATACCTACCGGAAATCACTTACATTACTTCTACCCAACCGTTGCGAATTGCCAAAACAACAGCTTGCGTTCGATCATTAACATTTAATTTTTGCAATATATTACTAACATGATTTTTAACTGTTTTTTCACTAATAAATAACATTTCTGCAACGCCACGATTACTCTTTCCATCTGTTAAAAGTTGTAATACTTCGCATTCACGACGTGTTAATAAATGCAGTGGTTTACGATATTCAGTAGGATCCATACTACCTACTTGTGACAAACTTAAACGACGGAATTCTTTGACTAAGTTATGTGTAATCTTTGGATGTAAATAAGATCCACCTTCTGTTACAATTTTAATGGCATTGATTAATGTCTCCGAATCCATTTCTTTCAATAGATATCCTTGTGCACCTGATTTCAATGCATGTGTTACGTAATTTTCATCGTCATGAATTGATAAAATTATGACTTTTGCTTGAGGGTATTTTTCCATTAAATGCTTAGTAGCTTGTACACCATTAATATGTGGCATGTTAATATCCATCAAAATGACATCCGGCTCATATTTATCCATCAAACTAACAACTTCATCACCGTCATTCCCCTCAGCAACTACTTCAAAACTCTCTTCAAATTCAAGAATTCTTCTAACGCCTTCTCGAAACAAAATATGATCGTCTATCAATACGATTTTTGTCGTCATTCCCTCTTCCTCCCGTTTCAACTACTTCTATTTTCATAATTATGTTTGAGCTATTATGATCGGTGATTATTTAAATTTCCAAAAAATAACCTACTAATATGCTAAAATTAAAGTCACATAAACTATTATACACGATTTTTGTCGATTTGTAGTATGACTTTTTATTCATTTAATGGAACGTTGATTAGTATCCTTGTACCCTTACCTAATTCAGATTGAATTTTCAATGTCCCATCTAAAAGTTCCACTCGTTCATGCATACCAATTAATCCAAATGAATGCTCTTCCTTTAAACCTTGATCGAATCCATTTCCATTATCACTAATCGTCGCGGAAACTACCTTCGATGTTATTTCTAATTTTACATTAATTTCTTCTGCTTGTGCATGTTTAATTGCATTTTGTACCGCTTCCTGGATTAATCGAAATAACGCAACTTCATATTTACTTGCCAGTCGTTCGGTTTTACCTAATGCTGTAAAAACAATTTTAGTTTGATTATACTCTTCTATATTATTTAAATACTTTTTAATCGTTGGTAAAAGTCCAAGATCATCTAGTGCCATTGGACGAAGGTCATAAATGATTCGACGAACTTCATACAAAGAAGATCTCACTAATGAACGAACACCTTTCATTTCACTTAGAGCTTCCTCCCGTCCTCGTTCTTTAAACGTCTTGTCCACTATTTCTGATCGAAGAAGGATATTAGCAAGCATCTGCGCTGGTCCATCATGCATTTCACGAGATAACCTTTTTCTTTCATCTTCTTGTGCTTGAATGATTTTTAAACCAAATGCCTGTTTTTCATTTGCATCTTGGACCAATTCATTTACTTGCTGAAAATCTTCATTTAAATAATTCAACACGATCGATACCTTACTAACAAGTCCATCTGCTCGTTCAATTGTTTGCTCAAGTGTTTTTAGTCTACGTTCAATTTCATCTCTTTTTTGACGTAAATTCTTTTCACTCGTTTGTTTCAATTTCAAATCACTTTGTAATTGATGGGTCTGCTCATATACTTCTCGTATCTCTTCTTCCCCATACTTACTAAAGTGATGGCTAACTTCTGCTAGTCTATTTCTGGAAAGCTGTGTTTTCTTTTCAAGACTATCTACCTCGTCAATTACACGAATTAATTCTAGTTTAATTTCTTCTAATTGCTCCATTAACAGTTGGTGTTCCGTCCGAGATTCTTCCCCTATTGTATAAATGCCGTCTTTACTGTGTTCAACAACTTCCACCATTTCTGTAATGATTTCATCTAATGCTTTTCCTTCTGTCTTTTTCATTTATTATTCCACCTAATTGTTTCATTTATATGTATTCGTCTATTGTCCTCTTTTAAAGGGTGTTCCAAACAATTTAGAGTTTAACTGTTTCGTATTTATGTTGCTAGTTTTATCATAGCATAATCCCTCTTTGATTGCTGTTTCGATTGTGTCTCTATATAATGTACTTATTGGGAGGGATTACAATGTTAGATCATTATTATACGGTCAATCATACTGGTTCAGATGAAGTTGTTATCCAAAAGTCTCGTTTTATTGGTCACGTCCGAAGAGTTGAAACCGAAGCAGCAGCGATCGCATTTATTCAAGAGATAAAAAAGCAACATAACAGTGCTACACATAATTGTTCGGCCTATTTAATTGGTGAGCAGGATCTTATCCAAAAGGCACATGATGACGGAGAGCCTACTGGTACAGCTGGTGTTCCAATCTTAGAAGTTTTAAAAAAGAAGGCGTTAAAAGATACCGCAATCGTGGTGACCCGTTATTTCGGTGGGGTTAAACTCGGTGCAGGCGGACTAATTCGTGCGTATTCTAGTACAACAGCACAGGCAATTCGGACAACTGGGATTGTCGAACGCCGCCGCATGCAAGTAATAGATATAACAGTTACATACCCACTACTTGGAAAAGTAGAAAACGAACTACGAAAAGCAAACTATATAATAGAAAAGATTGATTATCTAGGAGATGTAACGTTCACTGTATTAGTTGCGATTGATCAAGTAGAAACCTTCCAAACTTGGATTACCAACTGCACAAGTGATCAAGCAACACAAAAGTTGCAAACCGAAAAATATATAGAGATACCAATTCCAGAGAAAGAAGCTGACTAATACTGGCCAGCGTTTCTTTTTTTCTTCCATCCTAAAAAAAGCAACACCAAGAAAACACCGATAAGTGCACCAAATGAATCTAGTATCACGTCACCAATATATGGTGTCCGATTCGGTGTAAAACCTTGGTGCCATTCATCTAAAGCAGCATAAACAACTGTAGCAAAGAATGCTACTAAAATTAGATTGCGGGTCCTGAATCGCAAAAAAGTATTGCTGCATGCTAGATAAAACAATATAAATAGAACCATAAATACGCCAACATGGGCACCCTTTCGAATAAAAAACTCAACATAACCATAAATCCCTAAATTGGCAACACTTACTTCTGACTGGTGATACACAAAAACAATTTCATCAACGAATCGCTCTAGAAATGAAAGATCGATATAACGTGCAAGCATTGGTTTGACATCTTGTTCTTGGTATGGCTGTGCGGATGAACGAAAAATCACACCCATCCAAGCAATTGACAAAAGCCAATACACTATTTTTTTCATAAATATAAACTCCTTATCTATTTCATTTCTACAGATTATGTTATTCTTTAACATATAATCAAATATTACCATAAATACGTTATTTTCGAATACTATAGCTATGTAAATAAAATCAGGAGGCTTTTCTATGAAAAAAATCGCTCTACTGTTCATGTTAGCTGGTATTATCTTTTTATCCATTGGTGGTTATCAATATATAAAGACAAAAGCTGCTGAGAAAAACACATTAGATGAAGCACATACACTGCTAGAATCGCGAGAAAATACACCTACAACCATTGACCCTAGTTCTTTCTCAGCTGAGATGGGAGAGACTGTTGGTTTATTACAGATTCCTAGTATTGATGCGGAGTTAGCTATAGTAGAAGGTACCGATCCAGATGATTTAGAAAAAGGTGTTGGTCATTTTAAAAGTTCTGCTTATCCCGAGCAAAATGATCAAATCGTTTTATCAGGACATCGCGATACGGTTTTTCGTAGCTTAGGCGATGTTAAAATTGGTGATACCTTTATCATTCAACTTGAATCTGGAGATTACGAATATGAAATGGTTAGTTCGAAAGTTGTTGATGCTGATGATACAACCATTATCAAATCAACTGCCCCAGATGAAGAACTTGTGATTACGACATGCTATCCTTTCTCTTATATCGGCGATGCACCAGATCGTTATATTATTTATGCGAAACCAATAGAAACAAATTAAGGAGGTTTTACCATGCGCAATGTTGTAAAAGCGATTAGTATACTGCTTTTATTCTTTATTCTTACCGCTTGTTCGGAAGATGAAGTTCAACCAGAAGATCGACTTGCCCAATATATTGATGAATGGAATGAACAAAATTTCACTGAGATGTACAATCTCTTAGCAGATACAAGTAAAGAGACATACCCATCGGAAGAATTTATCGATCGTTATGAAAAAATTTACGGTGATATAGAAGTATCCGATTTAGCTATCACCTATACGGTACCTGAAGTAGAAGGTGAAGATACGGTACCAACTTCTTTTCCGATCGAAGTCAGTATGAACACAATGGCAGGTGAAGTTAATTTCGAATCGGAAATGACACTTGTCGAGCAAGAAACAGAGGAAGACACTAATTGGTACGTGCAGTGGGATCCTGGCTTCATCTTCCCTTCGTTAAAAGATGGTGGAGAAATCGGAATAAACACTGTCGAACCAACTCGTGGACAAATCTTTGATCGAAACCAAAATGGACTTGCAGTTAATGCAGCAATGTATACAGTCGGTCTTCAACCAGGATTATTTGAAAATGAAACAGAAGAAAAAGAACAAATTGCAGAACTGTTAGATATGGATGTTGAAGCGATTGACAGTGCATTATCTCCTGATTGGGTAAGCGACGAAACGTTTGTCCCATTAAAAAAAGTTTCAATGGACGATCCTGATTATATTGAAGAACTCAGGGCGATTGCACCAGTCGTAACACAAGAAACAACAGGTCGCTCTTATCCATATGGAGAAGCAGCTGCCCACTTAACTGGATATATTGGTACAATTACCGCTGAAGAATTAGAAGCGCAAGAAGCCGGTACATACGGACAGTCTGATCTAATTGGAAAACGAGGACTAGAACAATTGTATGAATCGCGGTTAAAAGGCACGCGTGGTGTTTCAATTGTCGTTACCTCAGAAAATGGTGGCAGTACACCAATAGTCGAACAAGAAGTACAGAATGGTGAAGATATTACCGTAACGATTGATGGAGAAGTACAGCAAACAATCTTTGCTAGTTTTCAAGATGATGCTGGAACAGCTACTGCAATTAATCCTAAAACAGGGGAAACACTTGCACTAGTATCGAGTCCTGCATTTGATCCAAACCAATTAACCTCTGGCATTAGTCAAACATTGTGGGATGAATTAAGTAATGATGAACAAAATCCATTATTGAATCGGTTTGCTTCCACTTACGCTCCAGGTTCGACAATTAAGCCGATAACAGCAGCAATTGGTTTAGAGAACGGAACCATTGAAGCAGAAGAAGGTATTGAAATTGACGGTCTCACATGGTCAAAAGATGGTTGGGGCGATTATCAAGTTCGTCGCGTTTCTGAATCATCTGGTCCAGTTGATTTAAGTGATGCTTTAATCCGATCCGATAATATCTATTTTGCACAGAAAACGGTTGAACTTGGAAGTGACGCATTTGTTGAAGGTCTAGAACAATTTGGCTTTGGTGAAGATCTTCCATATTCTTATCCAGTAGCAGCAAGTAGTATTTCTTCAGATGGTAGGCTTGATAGAGAAATTCTTTTAGCTGATACTGCTTATGGTCAGGGTGAGATGGAAATGAGCGCCTTACACTTAGCAACTGTATTTACTACCTTTTTAAATGATGGTAATATGATTCAACCTGTTTTAGAAGCAGATGAAGAATTAAGCCAAGTTTGGCAAGAAGGATTAGTTAGCAGTGAAAATGTGGCAGTAATCAAAGATGCGCTTCGTCAAGTTGTTGCAGCATCAAATGGTACTGCACCAGAGGCAAATATAGATGCAGTTGAATTATCAGGAAAAACAGGAACGTCTGAATTAAAAAGTGGTCAAGATGAAGAAGACGGCCAAGAAAACGGCTGGTTCGTCACCTATCCAAGTGATGAAGACATAATCATTTCTATGATGGTTGAACATGTAGAGAACAAAGGCGGCAGTCACTACACCGTCCAAAAAGTCGCAGATATATTTGAACAACTCAACTAATAAAAAAGCTATCCGCCCGGGCGGATAGCTTTTTATATTGTACAACTTCCACTCGAATTTCATGTTGATGGAAATTCCGTCATAAATTATTTATTCTTTAAAAGTAAAGTCATAATCTTCCGCTACGGAAAAACACTCGCTTTCCATGGGGAACGCTTCAGCCTCCTCGCGAGCAAATGTTTTCGATGGGCTGAGTAATCGCAGGCCCAAAAAACGCTCACTGTGGGGTCTTCAGACTGTTCCTTTCCCATAGGAGTCTCGCATTTTTCCTCCGCTTGGTATGGACTTTTCATTCAAGTAAGAGATGTTCTTTTCGTAAGCGTAGTTTATTGTTTCTAACTAGCGCTGTAATTCGTATTTAATCAAACAATTAACATTCTTCATATTATGCAGTGTACTAAATTAGCGTATCAAGTGAAATTGGCGACACTCCTGCAGGAACAGCGCGAGCTGAAGATCCACTCGGAAAGCGTACTGTGCTTATCCGAGTTAGCTGAAGCCGTGCCTGCGGAAAGGGAGCCGATTTCACTTGATACGCGGGCCATAAAATCCTGTTATTTCCAAATATAGAGATTCACCAAACAACCGAAAAAACAAAAACAGTAGAAACATAATGCTCCCACTGTCTACTTTTACATCTCATTTAAAACAGATGTATACTTTATAAAATTAGCACGGTCATTTGCTTCTAGTGCTTGATCTATTAATCTTTTTACATTTTGTTTTTCTAAAGCAATTATTATATCGTTAACTTCATCTGTTTCTATCACAGTTTTATCTTTCTTAACATATGGATAGATAATCGATTGCAATCTTGTATGAAAATCATCTAGTTTGAGCAAATCCGCTAAAGAAACACTTGCAAACTTTTTCCCTTTTTGAAAAACAAAAATATCTTGTTTATTTTCGACGAGACGCGTCTTACGATTCACTCTTATTTCACGCGCTTCCACTGGAACAAACTGATAAATTTGTTCGTCTAACCATAACGAAAAATATTGAAATGCTAATACTACTCGAATATGTTGCTCTTCTTCTTTCACATAGTACGGTTGAAGCATATTAACAGATAGCATGATGTGAACACTCCCCTTGTTGAATTAATGTAAAAACGGTTCTTTCTTCCTTTTTTACCATTCACTTAAAGATGTATTTCACTAATATAGTATTGGATTCCGCTATAAAACGGAACCCGATAAATGCACGTTATCATTTTCTAGTTAAAATATTTTAATGACTTCCCTAATAAAGCAATGAACCTGCTTTTGCTTCAATTAAAACTTTTCTTTTTCTACTGATAACGGTTGCAGATAGTATACCATTTATTTTAGTCTTAGCAAACGATCTGCTTTTAACCGATATTTCACACTTTTACTAATTATTAATTTTTTGTCAGAATTGATTGTAACATGTGGGTAATGTTCGCTATACTTTAGGGGAAGAGTACATAGAAAATGAAGGTGAAGCGTTTGATAAAGCAAAGAAGTATAAATTTCATTGGAAGTAGGGTTATTAAAACTGGGGTTGCAGTATTCCTGACTTCTTTGATCTGTCAATGGTTAGAATGGCCAGCAGTTTTTGCTGTTATTACTGCGATTGTTACGATTGAGCCAACGGTAAATGACTCTATTAAAAAGGGGATTATTCGATTACCAGCTTCAGCTATTGGTTCTGCCTATGCTGTTTTTTTTATATCGATATTCGGTAACTCCGCGATTACCTATACAGCTGCAGCAATGTTCACGATCATTACCTGTTTTAAATTAAAACTTCATGCTGGTTTGTTAGTTGCAACATTAACTTCTGTAGCGATGATTGAAGTTATTCACGATCAATATTTGATTGCTTTTTTTATTCGTTTAGGGACAACCTCTATCGGTATTATAACTTCTACACTAGTCAACATGTTTGTCTTACCACCAAACTATTCCAAGCGGATTTTAACTAATATTGATGCGGCACTTCAAACGACAGGAGAAGAATTAAAAGTAATCGCAAAAGATTTATTGTTTGAAACGACCGATTGTATGGATAAAGTACAAACTCAGGAAACCTTTTCTGCATTAAAAATGAAGTTAGACACAACGGATCGACTGTTACGTTTTCAACAAGCAGAAGCAAAATTTCACCGATTGACCACTTTAAGAAAAACAGAATTACAAGACGAATTAGATAAACTAAAGGCACTGCGCCTCATTCACTATCATATTGGTAACCTAATCAATACACCGTTACAAACGGTCTCATGGTCAAAAAACCAACGAGATCAGATGGTGAAAACGATCCAATCAGTTGCTGACACGATGATAAACCCAGACCATTTCCGTGAGCTCTATCATCAAAAGCAAGTTAAGACATTAATGAAACAATTTTTAACTTATAATAGAGAGACAAGTGCGCTGCAGAATGAAGAACAACCTACTTTTTTTGATCCTGAAATCATTATTCTATATGAGCTTTTATCGATCTATCACTTAGTAGAAGAAATCTTAGCCACTGAAAAAAAGGAAAACTAAAAAAAGCGAGAAACCTTATTCGTAAAGGGTTTCTCGCTTTTGCTTAAATTGCTTTTTCAATTTCTGCTTCTTCTTTTAATTGTTCAATTCGTTCCGTTAACTTTTCTTGAAGTTGCGAATTAGCGAGCTGTGCTTCGATTTGTTCACGCACTTGATTTAATTCAGGTACATCATCCGATTCACTTGCTACCTGCTCGTAATATGCTTCGATGTCTTCGTCAGATATTTCAACATCATCAAATTCCTGTTCTATATATGCTTCTTGTTGCAACTGGACTCTAGCTTGTTCCCGATACGACTCCATAGTATAGTCTAGGTTTGCTAGAGCTTCATTGAATTGTTCCTCTGAATCAAATTGGTCAATTGACTCTTGAATATACGCATCAACTTCTTCATCAGAAACTTCAATCCCTTTTGAGACTGCATCTTGCATGAGAACTTCCTGACTAATTATTGCTTGTAACGCTTGTTCTTTCACTAATTCAAGATCTTCGGTGTCGGCACCATTTTCAAATAACTGTGTCTTCACTTGGCTATAAATCATATTATATGTAGCGCCGTTTATCTCTTCTCCGTTAACTGTACCAACAACTGTATCGTCTGCAACTTTTTCTTCGTCTGAAACAGTTACTTCTTCTTGTTCAGTCGTATCTGTTGATTCTTCGTTCGCCTCATCTGAATCTTCATTGTTACAGGCAACTAAGAACATAGAAAACAGAAGAAGCAACAATATAACCGTTAATTTATTCTTCATAGATAGATTTCACTCCATTTTCAATTAATACTTCCCTTCATATTCAACCATGTTTACGAAAGACATGCAAGCGATACGAAAAGTTATTCCTCATCCTAAAAATAGCGCTCCATAGACCAGCGATCCCAAAATCACAAAGGCTGGGTGTACATGTATTCTTTCCATTAAAACATAACTTATAATAGCTATCCCTAACATTTGCAAAAGACCTGAATCCATATAAGACGTTTGAAAAAAGCTAAAGGCCATCACGCCTAGTAATATTGCAATCGTAGGCCGAATTAACATTGTCATATTTTTTACTTTTGGAGAATCTTTATGTTTCATTAAAAGACTTAATAAAGCAATCATTAAAATTAACGAAGGGGCGACTGTTGCAAATAAAGCAATGAACAGACCTAGAAAGCCACCTTGTTCAAAACCAATAAAACCAGCCATTTTCGTTGCAATAGGACCAGGTAAAGCATTTGCCATCGCAAGCATTTCACTAAAATCAGTAACCGACATCCAATTGAAGCGATCAACCACTTCATTTTCTACTAGTGGAATGGAAGCAGGCCCTCCACCATAACCAACAATCCCAGGAATGAAAAAAGCAACAAATATTTCCCAATATGTTTTCATGATTCACCCTCCTGTTGCTTTTTGGCTGTCGGTTTGACTAAAGCAAATACTAATAAACCCGTGATAAGTATACCAGGATGCAAACCAATCCATTCAATTAGAATAAGAGAAGCAATTGCTAAAACAATGGTCAACTTCCATCCAAGCCCGTCGCCAGACTTTTTCAAAAAATCATATGTCAAAACGGCTAACATCACACCAACAACTGGAACAACTGCTTGTGTCATACCATTAACCCATGCTTGATCACTAGCAGACGATAAAAATGTTAATAAAATAATCAAAATTGCAATTGTTGGAACAATCGTCGCAAGTACTGCACTAATCATGCCCACTATGCCCGCTACACGATAACCTATATACCCTGCCATTTTTGTTGCGATAGGACCAGGTAATGAGTTACCTAATGCCAATACGTTCGCAAACTCTTCCTCATCCATCCATTTATATTTTCCAACTACTTCTTTTTGAACGAGCGGGATAGAAGAAGGTCCTCCACCATAGCCAAGCATCCCAACACGAAAAAAAGCTAAAATTAATTGCCAATTTTTCATTATATACCTTCCCTTTCTTGATCGTAGTGTAAACAAAAAACAACACAAATAGTGTAAAAGTGTATTATTTGCGTTATAATAATAAGTAAATACAAATTAATTATACATTTGTTAAGCATAATTATCAATATGATTAACAAACGTTATTTTAGGATTAATCAAAGATTGGAGCATTACTAATGGAGCTAGATCAAACGGATAAAAAAATAGTCGAATTATTAATAGAAGATGGTAGATTGTCCTATACAGAAATCGGTAAAGTGTTGCAGTTATCCCGTGTAGCTGTAAGAGCACGTGTTCACCAGCTAATGGATGAAGGTGTTATTGAGAAGTTCACCTGTGTTGTAAATAGTGAGAAAACAGGTAAGAATGTTTCTGCTTTTTTTGAAGTTGACTGTGCACCAGCAAATTTAGTTGAGGTTGCAGAGAGTTTGGCAAACAATCCTGTAGTCGCAAGTTGCTATCAAATGACTGGACCTAGCACACTTCATATGCATGTATTAGTTAGTGATTTCACTCAATTGGAGAGCTTCATTAACGAGGAATTATATGCTTTAGAGGGGATTACACGTGTAGAAAGTCATATTCTGCTTCGTAGATTTAAAAGTAGAACTGGTTTAAAGCTATAGGTATGAATGGGTTTAAACGGCAAACAAAAAGAGGATGGATTAGATAACCAACCTCTTCATTGTTTGCTATATACTTATAGGTATGGTTGTACATTCTTATGACAGTTTAGGTAAAACGCGTGTTTCTCTTGTCATCTCAGACTGACAAAGTGGACATTCAGGTTCCTTCTCAAAGGAATAAGCCTCGCGCATCCAACCTGGGCAATCTTCACTCGTGCAGGTCCAAACTTTTGTTTCTATTTCTTCAACCGGTTCCCTTTTATTATTATAATAAGCCATTGTGACATCCCCTTTCTTGGGTATTACTATTCATTATACGCTTTTTTATTCAAAAAAACAAAAGTACTATTCCATCTTTCTCTAGATCATAAATCACGTTTCCGAACATTATTAACGTTAAGTTATGATAATATTCAGATATTGCTTTATTTTTGCTTTAGTTATTGCTAATATAATACTAGAAATATTTTTTAATGGAGGAACATTTTATGGAAAACAATGAGAATTATATGCAAAAGGCTATTGAATTAGCCGTTAGCAATGTGAATAATAATGGCGGACCTTTCGGAGCGATTATCGTAGATCAAACAGGTACGGTTATCGGTACTGGTCAAAATCGTGTTACTGAAAATCATGATCCAACTGCACACGCAGAAGTGCAAGCAATCAGACAAGCATGTCAAAAGCTTGATACATTCCAACTCGATAATTGTGTACTATATACAAGTTGTGAACCATGTCCGATGTGTCTCGGCGCGATCTATTGGGCTCGCATTAAGAAAGTTTACTATGCTGCGGATCAGCAACTTGCAGCTGCAGGTGGTTTTGATGATGCCTTCATATATGAGGAAATTGCAAAACCATATGAAAAGCGTAAAATTCCTTTCCAATTACTAGATATCGACGATAAAAATAAACCATTTGAGACATGGAAAAGCCTAGAAGTTAAAATGGAATATTAAGAAAGTGATAGACGAGCATTTTTTGCTCGTCTATTCTTATGTTTTTATGCTTGATAAATCTCCAATGGCAATCCATCTGGATCACTAAAAAAAGTAAATTTTTTCTTTGTCAATTCATCTATTCGAATGGGCTCTGTTTCTACTCCTTGATCATTTAGGCGTGTTATCGTTTTTTCGATATCTTCTACTGTGAATGCAAGATGTCGTAGTCCTTGTGCTTCTGGATAACTAGGTCTATTTGGTGCATTTGGAAATGAGAATAATTCAATCACATAGGTAGAACCGATAGCGAGATCAAGCTTATAAGAATCTCTATCTGCTCTGTATGTTTCTTTGAGAACATCCAGGCCTAATTTAGTTGTGTAAAAATCTTTTGAAATCTGATAATCCGAACAGATAATGGCAATATGATGAATGGCACGAAACATTTAAGATCCCCCCCTATTTTACTAGCTTAGATGATTTCATTAGAAATTCAAGTTCTATTCGGTCATTTTCATCTCAATTACAGTAATCGAATTAAAACAGGACTTTTGTAGGATGGAATTCACCCTAAATTATTATATAATGAAAACGGTTACAAATTAACTTTATATCTTTTATTTATGAAAAAGAATGATCATTTTTCATTCACATAATGAAGAAGATATATTATTTTTTTCAATTTAGATTGTCCCCCTTTGGCATCCAATTCGTTGGGTGCCTCTTTTTTTATTTAATTATGTTACGATATTATTAATAACAAAATTTAACGATGAGGTGACAAAATGAAATACAGAAGACTTGGTGAAACAGACTTAGACGTTTCCGTAATTGGACTAGGTACTTGGCAATTTGGAGGTGAATGGGGAAAAGACTTCACCCAAAAAGAAGTCGATGCAATTCTAGATAAGGCAAATGAAAAAGGCATCAACTTACTAGATACTGCGGAGTGCTATGGCGATCATTTATCTGAGGAATTTATTGGTAATTATCTTCATTCACATAACCGAGAAGATTGGATTCTCGCAACAAAATTTGGCCATCACTTCCACAATAATTTTGAACGCACAAGACATTGGCAGGCTGATGACGTATTAAAACAGCTTGATCAATCATTAAAATCGCTCAAAACAGAGTACATTGATCTTTATCAAGCACATTCTTGTACAGATGAGGAATTTAAAAATGATGCTTTATGGACAATGTTAGATAAGCAAAAACAGGCAGGGAAAATACGCCATCTTGGTATTTCACTAAAATCAAATAAAAATCCTTATCAAACGCAAGCTGCTCGTGAGGTTGGGGCAACATCTATCCAAGTTGTCTACAATTGCTTAGATCAAGCACCTGAAGAGGAAATCTTTCCTATTGCTCAACAGAATAAGCTCGGCGTATTAGCTCGCGTACCACTTGCAAGTGGCTATCTGAGTGGCAAGTACAAACCAGGAGCTACCTTTGAAACTTCTGATGTTCGCTCACGTCATGATAAAGAAGAGACAGCAAAAAAATTAGCATTAGTAGAGGAAATTGCAAATTCAGAAGTTCCAAAAGATGTTCCTATGGCTACTTGGGCATTAGGATGGTGTCTCAAGCACACTGCTGTTACCACTGTTATTCCTGGCTGTAAAAACCCAGAACAAGTTACCAAAAATGCTGAAGCTGCCGATTTAGACATTGTATCGGATACACATCCACAACATCGAAGTAACTAATTAATTTTAGATTACGGTTCTTATCGCAATTAATGCATATTTGGGCATAGCAGATACTTAGGCGTAATGATGCGAGTTATTATTCCGGCGGTGCGGCGTGCTTTTCCGGCGATACACGCGGTATTCCGGCGGAGCGACCTGTTTTTCCGGCGGTACAAGCATTATTCCGGCGGAGTGACCTGTTTTTCCGGCGGTACAAGCGTTATTCCAGCGGAGTGACCTGTTTTTCCGGCGGTGCTCACATTATTAGAAGAAGCAGTGTTCTCACCTGAGAACACTGCTTTTGTTTGTTTTAGCGATCATGCTTTGTCAAATCAACGGGGATTGTATTATTCTTGTTCGTATACTTCATTAATTCCTCATTACTCGCTATTTCTTTTTCATTAGTTGTTGAGGCATAATGATCTTCATACTCTTCATCTATTTGTTTGTAACGTTTTCGCATAATATCCCTCCTTACACTATAGTGTATGTAGCGGTTGAATAATTCATGCTTTCAGGAACGCACATTCCTATTTAACAGCTTTTTTGCTTCTATCTCTTTTTACCAACCACTATATTATATATTACATTTTCCCCAGGACATTTTCGGATTAAACATATTTAAACCGTCATTTAATCTTATTGTGCCAACCTTTTTTATTCAAATGCACAAAAAAATACCTGCACTATATTATTGTACAAATCAAAATTCGAACAATAATATAGTACAGGCAAATACTTGCGAAGGGATGCAGCTAGCTTGCTACTTCTTTATCATACACAATAATGTAAACGCTATCAATAGTTTTTTTAAAAATTTACATATTATTTGAGTGAGTGACTTATAGTTTCAACTCCAATTTATTTATAATCTTAATTTAAGATGATTTATTTGATTTTTTTCTTGTTTCATTCTACTATTAAGATAGATATGCTTTATGTAAGATAAAGTTACAAACTTTTCAGTTATTATATCTAAAAAAACATGTTATGATATATCTATGTACCAATAAGAGAACCGTGTAACTACGAATCACACTATTTCTAAAAACAAATATGTGAATATTCTCAATTTTTATCAAATTTTCGAAAGGAAGTGAACACATGCAAACAAATACTGATCAGTTAGCTACCGTATCCTTGCATCGAGACGTTGAATATTTGAATAAAATCCTGGATAAAGTTTTATTCCACGAAGGTGGGGAGGAATTACTTGAAAAAGTCAATAAAATGCGCTCCCTCACTAAATCCTTACGTGATACAAAAGATTCTAGTGTTTACCTACAAATAAAACAGGAAGTTAGTCAACTTGAACATCCATTACGACAGAATGTTATACGTGCCTTCTCTACAAATCTGCATCTTTTTAATATTGCAGAGCAAAACTACCGCAGTAGACGCCGTAGAGAGTATCAGGCACAGGATGAGACAATCATCCAACCTGGTTCACTTGAGGAAGGTGTAAATACGTTATTTGAAAATGATGTTACACCAGAAAAAATTGGCGAACTGTTAGACAAGTTGTCACTAGAACTTGTTATTACTGCACATCCAACAGAAGCTACAAGACGAACAATGCTTAGAATTCACCAGCGTATTGCTGACTTATTAAAAGCTTCAGACTATTCAAGTACACGGTATTCTAAAAAAGTAATTGAAGAAACAATTGAAAATGAAATTACAATTCTGTGGCAATCATCTGAAATTCGCCAGAAAAAACCTTCTGTAATGAAAGAAGTTTCAAATGGTCTATATTTCTTTGATAAAGTTTTATTTGATGTGTTACCACAATTACATCAAGATCTAGAAGATTTATTGTATGAAAAATATAATAAACGCTGGCATGTCCCATCGTTTTTACGTTTCGGTTCTTGGATAGGCGGAGATCGTGATGGAAACCCTAACGTTAAAGCAGAAACTACATTTAAAACGTTGCAAACACATCGTGAACTTGTACTTAGTAAATACAAAGATTCATTAGACAAGTTAAAAGAACTACTTAGTCAGTCTGCTCGAAAAGTAACTATTACCGATGAATTATTCAAATCAATCGAAGAAGATCAAGAAGAATTAGACTATAATGGTTGGCATAAAGAAGACGAAGTATATCGGATTAAACTTGGTCTTATGCTAAAACGCTTGACTTATACGGAAGAAGATCATGAACTTGGCTATAAATCAGCTCAAGAATTAGTCGATGATCTATACTTAATGCAGGACAGTTTGAGCCAACATCATCCTACTCAAACACCTGTGAAACTATTACGCAAAGTAATTCGCCAAGTTGAAGTATTCGGTTTTCATCTTGCTACACTTGATGTTCGTAATCATAGTGGAGAACACGAAGCAACCCTTACAGAAATTTTACGTCAAGTAAATATCACTTCATCTTATAAAGATTTAGAAGAGAAAGAGAAAATGAACTTGCTTATTAAAGTACTAGAAGATCCACGTCCACTAATTTCTGTTTATGATGAATTCTCTGAAGGAACACAAGAGATGATCAATACATTCCGAACAATAAAAGACGCTAAAGATACTTTTGGTGAACGGGCAATTGAAGTTTACTTAATTAGTATGACAGCTTCTGTAAGTGACTTATTAGAAGTACTTGTTTTAGCAAAAGAAGTAGGTCTATATCGTGTGTATCCTGATGGATCAGTCATGAGTCGTTTACATGTCGCACCATTACTCGAAACAATTGATGACTTGAAGGATGGACCAGAGATCATTAAAAACTTATTGGATATTCCGCTTTATCGCAAACACTTAGAAGTTCGTGGTGACTTGCAAGAGATCATGCTTGGCTATTCCGATAGTAGTAAAGATGGCGGAACACTAACAGCTAACTGGGAGCTTTATAAAGCACAAGAAGAGATCCACTCTATCGCTGCTTCTTATGGTGTGAAGTTGAAGTATTTCCATGGACGTGGTGGTTCATTGGGTCGTGGCGGTGGTCCACTTTACTCTAGCCTATTATCACAACCACCAGTTACACTTGGAGACGGTGTGAAAATCACAGAACAAGGTGAAGTGCTTTCTTCACGTTATTTACTAAGTGATATTGCATATCGTAGTTTAGAGCAGGCAACAACTACTATGATGACCGCAATTGCAGGCTTTACTGATATACCAGAACAGAAGGAAATGCCAAATACCAAAGCATCAAGCGCAATGGGTAAAATTTCTGACTATGCGTTAGAAAAATATCAAGCGTTAATCTTTAAAGATGAAGGTTTCTTAACTTACTTTAACCAAGCGACCCCTTTAAATGAATTAGGTGCCTTGAATATTGGTTCAAGACCAATGAAACGTAAAGGTAGTAATCGATTCGAAGACTTGCGAGCTATTCCTTGGGTATTTGCTTGGACACAAAGCAGACAATTACTACCTGCCTGGTACGCTGCAGGAACAGGCATTAATAAATTCATAGAAGAAACTGGAGATCTTGAATTGCTCCAACACATGTATCAAACTTGGCCATTCTTCCAAGCAACCGTTAATAACTTACAAATGGCACTTACCAAAGCTGACCTAACTACAGCTAGTGAGTATACAAAAATGGTGGAAGATCCAATTATTCAAGCTAGAATTTTTGATCAAATTAAAGAAGAATATAATCTAACAAAATCCTTGGTATTAAAAATTTCAAAACAAGACGAGTTAATGGATCATAAACCAAACATAAAAGAATCTGTTAGGTTACGTAATCCTCTAGTTGATCCACTTAATTTGATACAAGTAAACTTAATCACGAAACTTCGTGAAGCTGAAGAAGATTCAGACGAAATGAATGAACTATTAACAGAAGTTTTACTTACAATTAATGGTATTGCAGCTGGTTTACGGAACACAGGTTGATTTTAAAGAAACTATTTCATCTAACGATGAAATAGTTTCTTTTTTTCACAAAAACTAAATTTGTTGTAAATTGTTAGATCTTTTTATGTTTTTTTAGAAACATGTCAATAAAGTCACTAACAACACAAACTTCGACAAAAAAACAAAAATTACCTATGTTTACAATCTATTGAATTCAGTGTAAAATTATAGTAGATTACACAATAGTTAGATGTATTACACACCAAAATAATAGTATAAAATCACATGGAAAGGTGGAATGAAAAATTAACGCTACATGCAAGAAAACAGATAAAAATAATGCGATTGGGGCTGTCATTGTGGGGGACACAAAAATAAAAAACGAACAGCTAGAGCAATTAAGACTTCAAATGTACATGAGATATAGTAAAACTAAAGACGAAAAAGAAATTGTAGAAATTTCACAGGAACTCGATAAGCTAATATATGAATTTATTTCAACTCCAAGTAAAAAAATCATTTAGCTTAAGACAATGTTTATTCATTCACTGCTATGAATATTTCTCCAACTAATACGTCCACACTACTCCTTACATTTAACACATTCTTATTAGCAAAGGCACAGCCATTGAAAAATGGTGTCGCAAAACTATAGGAGCTACGGGAAAACTACGCTTGCCAGTTATCAATATATATGAAAGTAAAAGGAGACAGGAATACGAATTAGGATGTATTCTTACTATTTAAAGGTAAAGAGACATCTCTACATATTTTAGTAGAGATGTCTCTTTATTTTCACAAAATTGCTATTGCCCCAACAGTTCTTGATTCTATTCAACCTGTAATTCACCTTTGACCCATACAAGCGCAGCATCAATTGCGTTACCTCCCTCCTTCATCTGTCACACCTACTTCTCGCTGTGATGTTTATGGATGTAAAAAATTGTGTTCCATTTTTTTCACACTCCTTTTATGCTTATTTTATCAGATTTTTTAAAAGTTAAAAAAATGATAATTATTGACTGATATTGAGTGAAAATGATTGATTTTTGAAAGCGCTTAGGTTAAGATGTATTTAAGAGGTTGATAGAATGATATTTAGAAGCATTATGTAAACGCTTTAAGGGTTAAAAACATAATGGAAAAACATTAGAAATTATTTTTGCATTTTAAATTACGTATAAAATTCTATAAAACCTCTCAAAATAAACATACAGCATAACTGGAGGGTAAAAAATGAAAATAACAGATTTACTCAAAAAAGACACGATTCAAGTAGATCTAAAAGCTGATTCAAAGGCTGGCGTAATTGATGAATTAATCAATACTTTAGATGATGCTGGAAAATTAGCAAACAAAGAAACATTTAAGCAAGAAATAGTTAAAAGAGAAGAACATACAACGACAGGAATAGGTGATGGGATTGCTATTCCCCATGCTAAAACTGCAGCAGTGAAAGAGCCTGCTATCGCTTTTGGACGTAGTAAAGACGGTATAGATTATGATTCTTTAGACGGAAAGCCAAGTCAGCTGTTCTTTATGATCGCTGCTTCAGAAGGTGCTAATAATGAGCACTTAGAAACATTAGCACGTCTTTCTAGTATGTTAATGGATGAAAATTTCCGTAAAACATTGTTAGAAGCAGAAACAAAAGATGCTATTTTCAATGCTATTAATGAAAAAGAACAAGAAAGATTAGAAGAGGAAGAATCAACCTCTTCTACAGATAGCTCTCAGAAGAAAATTCTAGCAGTTACAGCTTGTCCAACAGGAATTGCACATACATTTATGGCTGCAGATGCTTTAAAGAATAAAGCAAAAGAAATGGGCATTGATATCAAAGTCGAAACAAGAGGTTCTGGTGGCGCGAAAAATGTTTTAACTGCAGCAGAAATTGAATCTGCTGATGCTATTATTGTAGCTGCTGATACAAAAGTGGATATGAATCGCTTCAAAGGAAAGCCAGTTGTAGAAGTTCCTGTAGCAGACGGTATTCGTCGCCCACAAGAATTAATCGATAAAGCATTAAGTGGCAAAGTTCCCAATTTCAAAGGAACTGATGAAAAAGCTAGTGCTAGTGACGATAACGAAGAATCAACGAAGTCAAATCAAAATTCTTTCTACACACACTTAATGAATGGTGTTTCTCACATGTTACCGTTTGTTGTTGGTGGTGGAATTCTAATCGCAATTGCTTTCATGTTTGGAATTGAAGCACATGTACAAGGTAATCCTGATTATAACCGTTTCGCTGAAGCATTGAATACTATTGGTGGCGGAAATGCCTTTGGATTAATGATTCCAGTATTAGCTGGTTTTATTGCAATGAGTATTGCCGATAGGCCAGGACTCGCTCCAGGTATGGTCGGCGGTTTCATGGCATCACAAGGTGGATCAGGTTTTCTTGGTGGTTTGATTGCAGGTTTTCTTGCAGGTTACATTATTCTTTTATTGAAAAAGTTATTAACAAAATTACCACAGTCACTTGAAGGAATAAAATCAATACTACTTTATCCTGTATTTGGTATCTTTTTCACAGGTATGATTATGTTCTTTGTAGTTGATACACCAGTAACTTGGTTTAATGAAGCACTTGGTAGCTGGTTACAAGGAATGGGTACAGCCAATGCAGTAATTCTCGGCTTGGTATTAGGTGGTATGATGGCAGTTGATATGGGTGGTCCAGTTAATAAAGCTGCATACACATTTGGTATTGCAATGATCGCAGATGGTTTCTTTACACCGCATGCTGCAATCATGGCTGGAGGTATGGTACCACCACTTGGTATTGCTTTAGCAACATTTATCTTTAAAAACAAATTTACAAAACAAGAACGTGATACAGGTGGAACAAATGTTATTATGGGGCTTTCCTTTATTACAGAAGGGGCAATCCCATTCGCTGCGGCAGATCCCGCACGCGTAATTCCTGCTGCTGTTGCAGGTTCAGCTGTTGCAGGTGCATTATCAATGGCATTTAACATTGGAATTCAAGCTCCACATGGTGGTATTTTTGTTATCGGGTTAGTTGAAGGAAGTGCACTTCTTTACTTACTTGCAATCGCAGTAGGTACTGTTGTTACAGCAATGCTCTTAGGTATTCTGAAGAAAAATAAAGTTTAATGCAAAAAGCGATGTTCCTAATGAAGGAGCATCGCTTTTTTTATTATTCTATTAATTGGTTTTCTTTATCATGTCATGTACTTTTGCAATCTCTTCATCAGACACACTTAAGTAGTAAATACCATCTATTGTAGTACCTTGACCTTGTAACATATAATTACTAACGTTTTGTCTCGTGTTACTATAATTCAAGAATAAATCTTGCATATCACTAAAGTCCATGTTGGTAGCTACATTGTCACCAAGAACATCAAGAATATCACCAATCTTTGTCACAGATCCAATACTTGCTCCTTGGTTAATTATGCCTTCAATAACTTTTCGTTGACGCTTCGTTCGGCCAAAATCACCATCTGGATCTTGTTTACGCATACGCACAAATCCCATTGTTTCTGCACCATTAAGGTTTAGCTCACCTTCAGCATAGTGATAGCCCTCTTTGTAATAGCCAGTATCTACCCAATCGATTTCATTTTGAACAGTAATTCCACCAACAGCATCAACAAGACCTTCTAAACCTTCCATATTGATCTGTACATAGTAATCCAATTCTACATCAAGAAAATTCTCTACAGTATCAATTGTCATATCTACACCACCAAAGGCATAAGCATGATTAATCTTATCTTCTGTACCTCGGCCAATAATCTCTGTTCTTGTATCTCGCGGAATACTAACAATTTGTAAACTGTTATCTGCAGGATTTAAGGAAAGGACCATTAGTGCATCCGAACGACCAGGGTCATCTCCACGTTGATCCGTTCCAAGTAATAAGACATTTAATTGTTCTTGATTTTCGATCTTCTCTTTAGCAATATCCGTATCAATTGTATCTACGGGTTGGTGAATTTGACTATCTACCGTTTGCTGTGCATCCATATAAACGGAAATCACAAAACCAACTATTGCTAGTACTATAACTAAAATCACACTTAACAT
The DNA here is from genome assembly GCF_003268595.1 of Paraliobacillus zengyii. Classification (NCBI taxonomy): domain Bacteria; kingdom Bacillati; phylum Bacillota; class Bacilli; order Caryophanales; family Bacillaceae; genus Paraliobacillus; species Paraliobacillus zengyii. The sequence continues at coordinate 2,903,721 of NZ_CP029797.1, forward strand.
GATTAACAGCCATTTTTTCTTTTTCGACTTTTTTTTGGTTGTACGCTTAACATCCACCATAAAGTGACACCTCTTTCTACGTTTCCATTTTTGAACTATTGGACTATTATACTACAATATTCCAAAAAAACATCCACTATATTTTGTAATGTTTTTATAATTTATTTAAAATACATAAAAGTCGAACTAATAGTATGTTTTTTTGAAAAGCATTCGTAAATGAGCTTGTCAAATTATGTCTTAGATACTTCCAAATTATCAAAATAATACCTTCTCGAGAACCGTTTTCTACTAGCAGGAAATTAAAACAAAAAGTAAAAAAGCAGGAAAACCACTCTCACTTATGGTTTTCCTGCTTTTTTATTTGTACGCGAGCAATAATTTCAATTACTAATCAAATATTCAAGCTGTTCTCCAGCTAAAAAGCGCTGTAAGTTTTCTATTGTTACATTCCCTGTTCGCTCAATTGCTTCAAATGTTGCGCCTCCAATGTGAGGTGTTGCGATTAAATTCGGTAAATAAGGTAAGCCATTAGTAGGCGGCTCTTCAGCAAAAACATCGAGTGCTGCACCTTTTATTTGGCTAGTTTTTAAAGCATCTATTAAATCGATTTCTTTCACTAAACCACCGCGTGAAACGTTAATTAAAAAGCCAGTAGGTTTCATTAAACCTAACGTTTCTTTATTAATCATCTCTCGGTTGTGATCATTTACCGTCGTACAGATGACTACAAAATCAGATACAGCTAATAATTCCTTTAATTCAACAAATGTTACATTTAACGACTTAGCTGCCTCTTCGTCTTTATGATTGCCAAATGCAACAACATCCATATCAAACCCACTTGCGCGTTTCGCTAAAGTTTTGCCAATCGCTCCAAAACCAATCACTCCTAATGTTTTTTTCTGTACTTCAAATCCTACAGATAGTTCCCAATGCTTCGCTTTAATCTGTGTATCCTTTACTGGAATCTCTCTAGCAGCAGCTAACATTAACCCAAAAGCTAAATCTGCTGCTGAAGGTGCATTCTGACCAGGAGCATTCGTTACGGGAATACCCTTTTCTCTTGCGTATGCAACGTCAATGTTATCGTACCCCGCACCATATTTCATAATGTATTGTAGATTAGTAGCCTGATCAATCACTTCTCGATCAATTTTTACGACTGTCACAATAATTATATCCACATCTTTCACATACGAGAGTAATTCACTTTTTTCAATTCCATTATCGGTATGATATAAGGCTTTTACTTCAATTCCTAATTTTTCAACATCTTTAATGAATTTCGGATTCGCTTCGTAAAACGCATCACGTAATAATAATAGTGCTTTCAGCTTTCTCATCCCCTTTACACAAAAAATATTCTTTTCATATAAAAACCCAACCTTCTCAATAATTTATTGGAAGATTAGGTTTGTTAAATTCTTTATTTAGTTAATGCATGTACACGGGCCATTACTTCTGATTCAACTAATTGTAGTTTTTCTTTAGTTGTTTCTAGTGTATCTCCTGTTACTGCGAAATAAAATTTTATTTTCGGCTCTGTACCAGAAGGACGTAAACAGAACCATGATCCATCTGCTAATTTGTATTTTAATACATTTGATTTTGGTAATTCAATTGTTTCTGTTTGATTAGACGCAACTAGTTTGCGCACACTCGCTTGATAATCTTCAATCGTTACAACTTTCTGGTTAGCTATTGTAGCTGGTGGGTTATTTCTGAATTCAGATAATAAACCTTGAATTTGCTCTGCACCGTCTTTTCCTTTTAATGTTAGAGATTGTAATGATTCATAGTAATAACCATATTCCTCAAAAATAGCTAACAGACCTTGATACAAAGTTTTACCTTGCGCTTTATAATATGCTGCAACCTCTGCGATTAGCATACAACTTTGTACCGCATCTTTATCACGAACAAAATCACCAATTAAATAACCATAACTTTCTTCGTAACCAAACAAGAAGCTTTTCTCGCTACTTGCTTCAAATTCTTTTATTTTTTCACCAATAAATTTGAAGCCTGTCAAAGTATCAATCGTTTCTAAACCGTGTTTCGTTGCAATATCTCGGCCTATTTCTGAAGTTACAATTGTTTTTAATACTGTAGCATTTGATGACAATTTACCTTGACGTTTCTTCTCAGTAATTAAATAATTTAAAAGAAGTGCACCAACCTGATTTCCAGACAAAACCTGGTAGTTCCCTGATTCGTCTTTAACCGCAACTCCTACACGATCCGCATCAGGATCTGTCGCTAATAGAATATCTGCACCGTTTTTCTTACCTTGTTCAATTGCTAATTCAAATGCTGCATGTTCTTCAGGATTTGGCGATTTAACTGTTGAAAAATTCGGATCAGGAAGTTCTTGGTCTTTTACTATCTCAATGTTTTTAAAGCCCATACGCTTTAACCCGTCACGTACAGGAATGTTTCCTGTTCCATGTAACGGTGTGTAAATAATCTTAAAATCATTTGCTACCTTTTTGACATTCTCTCGATTTACTATAATCGATTCTAATTGTTTTTGGTAAGCTTGATCGACCTTTTCACCAATCATTTGTAATAGACCCGTATCTTTTAATCCGGCCTCATCTGCAACTTTCACTTCTAATTCATTTTCTACTGCATTTACTTTGGAAATAATGACTTCTGCTGCTTCTGGTGGAATTTGACCACCGTCATTGCCATAAACTTTGAAACCATTATATTCAGGTGGATTATGGCTTGCCGTAATGACTATACCACTATAGGCATGGAGATAACGAACAGCAAATGATAATTCAGGTGTTGCACGTAAACTATCAAATACGTATGTCTGGATACCGTGTTCACCTAATGTTTTTGCAGCTTCCATTGCAAATAACGATGATTTGTAACGACAATCATAAGCTATGACTACGCCACGTGTTTTCGCTTTTTCACCGTTTTCTTCTATGTAACGAGCTAAACCCTCACAGGCTTTTCTTATTGTATATATGTTCATTCGGTTCGTTCCTGGCCCCAATTCACCGCGCATACCACCCGTACCAAATTCCAATTCCTTGTAAAAGCTATCTTCCGATAATTTATCGTCTGTTGAAATATCAGCTAGCTGTTGCTTTAATTCTGTATCTAACTGCTCATATTGATTCCACTTTTGAAAATTTACTTTCCAATCCATTTAAATCGCCTCCATTTTGTTTATTGTTACTACTAGTTTACCGGTTTATTTTTTATATCCATCTGGATGAGTCCGATGCCAATCCCATGCATGACAGATCATTGTTTCCAAGTCACCGTACTGTGGATTCCAATTCAACTCTTCTTTTGCCTTAGTAGAAGAGGCAATAAGTGTTGCTGGGTCACCTGTACGTCTCGGCACAACCGTAGTAGGAATCTCATGCTCCGTAACTTTTCTGCATGTTTCGATAACTTGTTTCACAGAAAAACCATGGCCATTTCCTAGATTATATATCGCACTCTCATTTTTTTCGATCATTTTTTTCACAGCTTGATAGTGTGCTTGTGCTAAGTCAATAACATGAATGTAATCACGGACACATGTACCATCTTCGGTAGAATAGTCATCTCCAAAAATAGAAACCTGATCTCGTTGTCCCAAAGCCACTTGAAGTACAATAGGAATTAAATGTGTCTCAGGATCATGATCTTCTCCAATACGTCCATTTGGATCTGCACCCGCCGCATTAAAATAGCGTAAACAAACTGATTTTAAGCCATAAGCTTGATCGCTCCATTTTAGCATTTTTTCAATAGCAAGTTTTGTCTCACCGTAAGGATTTGTCGGTATTGTAGAATCAGCCTCTGTTATTGGTACGGAATCTGGCTCCCCGTATGTAGCAGCTGTAGAAGAAAACACAAACCGCTTGATATCATATTCAACCATTTTCTTAAGAAGAGCATGCGTGCCTATTACATTGTTTTCATAATATTGAAGTGGGTCTTTGACACTCTCACCTACGAGAGAATCTGCTGCAAAATGAATTACTGCGTCGATATCATGTGTTTGGAATATCTCATCAAGTAATCGTTCATCTTTCAATTCTCCTTCATAAAAAGGCGTATCAGCTATCGCATCACGATGTCCTTTTTGAAGACTATCTAATATAACTACTTCTTCTCCTTGGTCTTTCAAATACATCGCTGTATGACTGCCTATATAACCAGCACCGCCTGTAATTAATAAACGCATATGTTTCCTCCTCTTTTCCCTTATTTCTATGTCAGTATATGTATGTATAGTTACTAAGAACTAATTATATCAAAAATTCAGGCGTTAGTCTCTATAACTAAAGTAAAAGGTGAAATAATTAATACGCTTACAATTTAATTATTTATAGCGACATCATTAATTTGTAAGTTATAGTCGAATTTTTTCTTTTCAACAGTTCAGATATCTAGCATTATCCTTCCGTTTGTTTTACAATGAATGTATATGTAATCGTTATGAAGAAAAGGAGCGATCGTTCGTGTCCATCGAATATCAAAAAGAAGAGATAAAAATTTTCACTCTAAGTTCTAATCCTGCTTTAGCAGAAGAAATTGCAACATTGTCTGGTCTGGAATTAGGTGACTGTTCTGTTAAAACCTTTAGTGATGGTGAAATACAGATTAATATTGAAGAGAGTGTACGCGGCTGTGATACATATGTAATCCAATCAACTTGTGATCCAGCAGACCAACACATTATGGAAATGTTAATTATGCTAGATGCATTAAAACGTGCTTCTGCAAAAACAGTTAATGTCGTAATTCCTTACTATGGATATGCACGACAAGATCGTAAAACAAAAGCACGTGAACCAATTGTGGCCAAGTTAATTGCTGATTTAATTCAAAAAGCAGGCGCTTCTCGTGTAATTTCACTAGATCTTCATGCAACACAAGCACAAGGATTTTTCGACTTGCCTGTTGATCAGTTAGCCGGTATTCCTATTCTAGCTACTTATTTCTTAGGTAAACAATTAGAAAACGTCGTTGTTGTTGCGCCTGATCACGGTAGTGTCAAAAGAGCACGTCAATTCGCTGATCGTCTTCATGCCCCAATTGCTATTTTAGATAGACGAGGTCCACGAGATGTTGACTCGTCTCAATTAAATGTCGTTGGTGACATCGAAGGAAAAACTGCTATACTCATTGACGATATTGTTGATACGGGAAGACGTATAACAATGGGGGCAAAAACACTAATCGAGAATGGCGCCAAAGAAGTTTACGCTACATGTACACATCCTGTACTATCTGGAATTGCAAAGCAAAATATTGATAATTCACCAATTAAAGAGTTGGTTGTAACAAACAGTATTCATATTCCAAAAGAAAAGTATAGCGAAAAGATAATAGAATTAAGTGTTGCACCATTATTTGCTGATGCAATTTCACGTGTTCATAATCAAGAATCTGTTAGTTCACTATTTTTTGATTAATCAACTAAAAAAGGAGGAGCAGCACCCTAAACTGGGTATGCTGCTCCTCTTTTTTAAAATTGTTAAACGTAGTATTAATAAATAAACCCTACTAAACTCGGGATTAGAAATTTACCCCAAATAATTGTAATACTTGCAGCTAATATCATTGCAAGTGTTGAAAAAGTTGTAGCTTCTTCTCCGTATTCTATTGCTTTATTCGTCCCAACTCCATGCGCACTCATACCAAGTGCTAATCCTTTTGCAATTGGCGATTTGATTGCTAGACCTTTGATTACACTCGGTCCAATAATTCCTCCTACAATACCTGTGATAATTACAAATACAGTCGTTAAGGTTGGTAGTCCACCAATATCCTTAGAAACTTCAATAGCAATTGGAGTTGTAATCGAACGAGGTAGAACACTTACTAAAAAATTTTTATCTAAATGTAATAGTAGAGACATTCCAAAAGATGTAAACACAGCAATTAATGACCCGACTGTCACACTTACCATAATCATTCCAATATGTTTTTTTAACAGTTCTAAATGTTTATATATTGGGATGGCAAATGCGATTGTTGCAGGTCCAAGCATATGTGTTAAGAATGTTGCACCACTTATATAGTTATTTGCAGGAATTTTCAATAAAAAAATAATTCCTATTATCAAAATAGGAGTTAATAATAACGGATGAAATAATGGAAATGTCACTTTTTTATTTAATGCTTTGGTAAGTCGGTATAAACCGAACGTTAGTATCGTCACAATAATAATATTCACTAAGCATCCGTCCTTTTGGGTTTCTCAAACCAGTCAGCAATAAAAGCAGTCAAGGCCATCACAATAAATGTACTAAGACCAATAATTAAGACAATTTCAACACCTTGCCAGCTAGCAATTTCATCATAATTAACAATACCAACAGCTGATGGAATAAAAAATAATAATAATTCTGCCATTAACCAATTGGCTCCTTGTTCTACCCATTCTAGTTTTATGATTTTGAAAAATAACGCCAAGAATAATAGTACTAAACCAATCATGGAGGCCGGTATAGGGATGGAAAGAAGATGCTTCAAACCAATAGCCAATAGCAAAAAAACATGAATAAATATAATCTGTATTAAAATTTTTCCGATTCTCATCCTGAACACTCCTACTTTTTCCGATACTGATTACTTGTTATCTTCAGCATACTACTGCTAGGAGTATTCGTAAAATACATAGTTATTATAATATGTATAACTTATAGTTATACACTGATCATTTTATAAATTGAATAAATGTCCGTCCTGCAAAGGAAAGATATTTATCTTTTTTCTGAATTACTGCTAAATTCCAAGGGATGACTGGTGTCAGATCTAACACATGAACCCTATCACTCTTTACTCGTTCACAAATCGACTTAGGTAAAATCGTAATACCTAGATTAGCAACAACCATCTCAGACATTAGGTCCCATTGTGAACTTTTAAATAAAATTTTAGGTTCATACCCTGCCTGCAAAAATTTCTCCCACATTAGATCATGCAATGCAAAATCTTCGTGGTAAAAAATAAATTCTTCTTCCCCTAATTCACTCAAATCGACAATATCCCGATTAGCAAGTGGGTGATCACGATGCACAATCACTTTCATATCTTCTTTGACAATAGGATAGCTATCAAACAAATTCTCATCAACTGGCAAAACCGTGACAGCTAAGTCCAACTCCCCTTCTTGGACGCTTTTCACTACTTTTGCTCCCCCATATTCAGTAATTGTTATTTTAATATTTGGATACAACTTATGAAACTTCGCTAATAAATCCGGGAAAAACAAGCTCCCGATAATAGGCGGTAAACCAAAATGAATTTCTCCCCGTTTCAATTCTGTCAGATCATTTAAAACTGTAGTCATATCTTTTAAATCATTATTTATTTTTTTTGCATATTCATAAACGACCATACCAGCATCTGTTAATTCACTTGTTTTATTTGTACGAATCAGCAAGGTCATACCTAATTCTTCTTCCATATTCTTCAGCATTTTACTTAATGCTGGTTGCGATACATGTAGGACTAATGCAGCTTTTGAGATACTTTTCTGTTTTGCTACTTCAAAAAAGTAGTGTAATTGGCGTAACTCCATGAGACAAGCTCCTTTTTTTAAAAAATTCCCCAATCTATTTATATTATTATCATAATCGACCCGCTTCTGTCGATATAATAGTTATATATTAGACAAGTAGGAGCGATAAAATAATGACAAAAGCAATATTTTTAGACCAATTAAACGCAATTCAAAAACAAAACACTTGGTTTTTTTCATTAAAAAGTGCATTACATGGTTTAAATGAAGAAGATGCAAAGCGTAAGGAAATTATAAATTCAATTGAGGGGATTGTTCAGCATTTAATTTTTTATAATGATCTAGAGCTTAGAAAATTCAAAGGCGAAACATTGGAACAAAGTTTCAAGTCTGATCATATAACCTATCGGAATAAAGAACAAACAAGCTGGATTGCAACAACAGTGACATTACATGCTATTTTACACGATTGGGAGCAATCAATTAAACACGCTGATCAAGAGAAAATAAGTGCCTGGGAAGAAACATTATCATATCTACTTTTACACAATGCCTATCACATTGGACAAATTGTTTATATAAGGAAACTAGTAGGAGATTGGAAAAATAAAAACGGTGTTGATTATAACTTTTAATTGAATAGATTGTTAGATTTTACTATACATTTTAAAAGGCAAGCATGTACTCCTTTGAGTACATGTTTGCCTTTATTCGTAATTATTTTGATTGTAATTCTTTTAATAGTAATGCAATACCTTCTTGACTTAATACAACTTTACCATCAAAAAATGATTGGTTATCATCACTAACTTCACCTGTTATAGCACAAGCCTTTTCTGCTTTAAACTTACGTAACACAATCTTTTCACTATCTGTAAAAATCTCTAAAGGGTCTTTAGGATCGATCCCAAGAGAGCTTCGTAATTCTTTTGGTAAAACAATTCTTCCTAGATGATCCGTTTTTCTAACAATTCCTGTGCTTTTCATTATATGTATTTCTCCCTAGTAATTATAGTATTTATTAATAGAATAACACATTTCAATCGTTTTGTAATTTTTATATACCAAAACTTGTTAGTTAAACTAAGAAACTAGTACGCTTCTAGTTTCCTAGTTTACCAACTTACTTAAAGTTATATTCCGTTACAATTGGTTTCCGGTTTTTAGATTGATCATTAAAATATTCATATAAAGAAATCCCTAAAAATGAACCCGAAACATTATAAATATTGCTATAGCCTAAATTATTTAACGTTGTTACTGCATTATAACTACGTTGACCAGAACGACAATGTATATATACCGGCTGATCTTTCGGTATCTCATCCAAACGATTTCTGAATTCGCTTAAAGGAATATTTTTTGCATGTAATAAATGTCCTGCTTCAAATTCGTTCCTTTCACGCACATCAATAATAAAGGCATTATTCTCTATTAAATCTCTCATATCTGAAACTTTCACTTGTTTGACATTACCATTTAGTATATTTAAACCTACCAATGCTGCAAAATTAACCACATCTTTCGCTGTACCATAAACTGGTGAATATACAAGTTCTAACTCTTTTAAATCCTCCAAGTTACCATTCATCATAATCATCGTTGCGATTACATCTATTCGCTTATCGACATTTCCTTTACCAATTGCTTGTGCACCTAAAATTCTTCCAGTCGGTACTTCAAATAATAATTTAAAATGCATTACATTACTTTTGGGCATAATACCTACTTTATCTGATGGAATCACATAAACAAAATCATAATCTACGTTCGCTGCTTGCGCCATTTTTTCATTAATACCCGTTGATACAGCATTAAAATCAAATATTTTAATTACTGAAGAACCTATTACACCTGTATTGCGATGTGGAATTCCATACATATGATCCGCAGCCGCACGTGCTTGACGTTGTGCAGGTCCAGCTAATGCTAAGCGTGTTTTTTTATGTGTAATCTTATGATGCACTTCAATTGCATCCCCTACTGCATAAATATCATTGTCTGTAGTCACATAATTATGATTAACTTTTATACCACCCGTAACACCAATTGCAAGGTCTGCTTTTTTTGCCAACGTGGTTTCTGGACGTACACCTATCGCCATTATAACTGCCTGTGCATTAATTTTCTTTCCTGATTGTAAATAAATTACTTTTTCTCTCACTTTTTCAATTCCATCATTCAAAACAAGATTGATCCCTTTCTCTAACATTTCTTTGTGTAAGATTTGGACCATATCATAATCAAAAGATGTCATCACTTGCTCTTGTGCCTCTATTAGTGAAACTTTTTTACCAGCACGTACTAAGTTTTCTGCTACTTCTATACCAATAAATCCGCCTCCAATGACGACAACATCTTCTATTCCTTTTTGTTTCACATAATTATTTAATTTTTCAATATCCACAACATTTCGAACTGTAAAAACGTGGTTACTCGCTATGCCATCTAGTGTTGGTATAATTGGATTTGCACCTGGAGAAAGCACCAGCTTATCATAAGCTTCTTCATATATTTTACCCGTTTGAATATTTTTTATTGTTATTGTTTTTTTTGTTCGGTTTATTTTTATTACTTTACTATTTGTTCTCGCTTCAATTTTATATTGTGCATCAAACTTGCCTGGATTCATTAATATCAAACGTTGACTATCTTCAATTTCACCACTCAAATGATATGGTAAGGAACAGTTTGAAAACGAAACATGCGGGCCTTTTTCAAACATTACAATTTCAGCTTCTTCATCTAAACGTCGAATGCGGGCTGCTACAGATGCACCACCTGCAACGCCACCTATAATTAATATACGTTTGCCCATCTCTTATTCCTCCTATATTCACAATAGCTATTACATATTTCTTATTATACATATAGGGGTATGTGTATTCAATGAAAAAGTTCAGTATTCACAAAAAATACACATCTCCATTTTCCTAAATATGCGTAATAAAATAATAGGTACGTTTTATAACAACTAGCTATATACAAATGAATTACATTATTCGCATTCAATAAATAGTTGAATGGAATTTTTCACTTAACAGCTATGCGTCTATTGAGGAACGAAGTAAACAGTTAGGAAAGAAAGTATAAATCAAATGAAAGTGGCATTAAAAAATCTTAATAAAGATAAGAGGTTCGATCCCCTTATCTTTATTAAGATTTTCAATTTGATTGTAGTAATTGACGAATTACTTTTTATCATGCAATCCTTTTTGTAAATTTATCATTTCTTCTGCAAGCTTTTGAATTCTATCAGATACATTAGGATCTATAATTTCATTTACTTCATTAAAAGAGTCATCATGACTAAAGACATTTATTGTTGGGACTAATCCCTTAAAGTAAGAAAGAATTGGCTTTAACTGATATTCGGAAACCAGAAAATGACTAGCCGATCCAGCTGTGGTTACCATTCCCGTTACTTTTCCTTTGAAAGCATCTATAGGTAGATGGTCTAGTAGATTTTTTAATGCTCCGGATATTGATGCTTGATATATTGGTGAACCTATTACGAGAAAGTCTGCCGATATAATCTTGTTTACCACTTTAAATGTATCTGCATTATAATATGCCAAGGGCGATCCATCGACAAATTCAATATCATAATCTCTTAAATCTATTAATTCTGTTTCTATCTTTTCATCAAATTCCTTTGCTGCCGATAAGACTTCATGAACGAGAACATTTGTCTTCCACCCAGCTAGCGAACCTGATATTCCTACGAGTTTCATAAGTATTCCTTCCTTTCCTTACATGTACAGTCAAACATTTATTTGAAATGGTTTTGGACTTATTATAACACGTAGATTTTTTAGTTAAAAAAGTTTCACCTCAATACAAGATGAAACTTTGCAAAACTATTTTCAGATTACTCAAATGGGTATCTTAATTCCCACTGATCCCGTATTCTATCCATCAGTTTCATGATCTCATGTGATTGATCTAGCGAGATTACATCACTTTCCAATCGTCCATTTTCCAGCAAACGACCGACTTCTTCTGCTTCAAATTTATAACCAGAGGACGTACGGTCATCAACAAATGACTCAACCTCTTCTTTATCTACATGTAAATGTGCTTCGTGCGCATTCAAAAATGATGGGATTCGGATATAACCTTTTGTTCCATGAATAGTAGCTTCATTTGTTAAACTTAGACGAATTGCTCCGTTTAAGCTAGCCGTTTTCCCATTCTGATACTTTAATAGCATAGAAAATCTTTCATCGACACCTGTTTCGCCAATTTCAACTGTACTCATTATTTTTTCAGGATTAGCTCCAAAAACCATGGATGCAAATGATACGGGATAGATTCCAGCATCAAGTAATGCTCCCCCGCCAAGTTTTGGATTTAACAAACGCCATTCTGGATCCCATGGTGCACGAAAACCAAAGTCAGCTTTGACTAATTGAACCTCTCCAATTTTATCATCATCCAACCATTCCCTTACTTTTTGAATTGCTGGTAAGAATCGTGTCCACATTGCTTCCATTAGAAAAAGTTGCTTCTCGCGAGCGAATATGATTAACTCTTCTAATTCTGCTGTGTTTACAGTAAATGGTTTTTCACATAATACCGCCTTTCCTGCACGTAAACATGTTAGAACATTTTCTTTATGATAGGGATGTGGTGTTGCAACATAGATAACATCAACATCAGGGTCTTCTGCTAATTCCTGATAAGATCCATAGGCAATTGATGCGCCATGTTCATCTGCAAATTTTTTCGCGTGTTCCAGATTCCTTGATCCAACTGCATAGCATTCCCCGTTATCTACATAAGCTAAATCTTTGGCAAATGTCGCTGCAATTCCACCCGTTGCTAAGATACCCCACTTCAATTTATTAGTCATACCATTACTCCCCTCAATATGATTTCGCTTACATAATACCTTATCTACTACTTTACCACAAATATACAAAAACTGTTTTATGAAATATAGTTACAATTAGAAAAAATACATAATCACCATATAACATTTCCTTACATCGGAATTACCATCAACTGCGACGTAACGTTTTGGTCTTACTCGCTACGTCAGCAAATGCTTTCCCTTTCCACGGGCACGGCCTCAGCTAACTTAGTAAAGCATAGAACGCTTTACTAAGTGGATCTTCGGCTCGCGCTGTTCCCGTAGGAGTGTCAAGCATTTGCTTCCTTCGCTAGTGGAACTATTTTTAAGCGTAAGACAGAATTAATCGAAACATTTTCAAGAGACTAATGATTAATGTGTTTATTTGTAGTTCATAAAATATTTAAAGCAAAACTAGCGGAGCAATTGAAATGGGTGAGACTCCTGTGGGAACAGCGAATGTTTTTGATGGGATGAGTAATCGCAATCCCACGGGCTGAAGATCCACTCGGAAAGCGAGCCCATTTCACTGTGGAGCGGGTAAGATCTTCTGTTATGTAACAATTTCTCTCTGTTGTAACTGGTAAACAGAGAAACAATTCATAAAAAGAGCATATAAAAAAACAGATGAAGGTCTCTGTAGGAGTAGCTTCATCTGTTTGCTTTTTAAATCCACTGTATAGTAACTGGTAATAATTTTTCAATTGCTTGAAGGTCTGTCAGTTTTTGTTCTTCTGTCATTAGTATTCGGATAATCCCTTCATCATCACTCGTTCTAATTAAACGGCCAATTCCTTGTCTAATACGCAACATCATATAAGGATAATCTACTTCATTTAATGAATCTGAAGCATGATTTCGTTTCGCTTGAAAGACAGGATCCTGTGGTGGAAATGGTAAAGAAGCAATAATAACTTGGTTTAAAGCTTCTCCAGGAACATCTAAACCTTCCCAAAGGTTGTAAGAACATAAAACAGAAGCAATGTCTGTTTGAAAATACTTAACTGATTCACTTATTTCTCGATCACCTTCATAAATAATTGGAAAGTCAAATGACTTTTCTTCTGCCCATTCACGAAATTGATTCATTTCAAAGAGAGAAGAGAAAAGCACTAACGATTGTCCATTGTTTTTAATTAGGCCTTCACCTAGTGTTGTCCACTTTTCTTCCAAGTTTATTTCTGAGACAATGTGACCCTTAATCTCCATTTTCTTTTCATAATCAAATGGTGAGTCAACCGTAAAGGATTCAAATGCTTTAATTCCTAAACTCTTAGCGATATAAGAAAAATCACCTGCTTGCGCTAACGTCGCTGATGAGAACACAAATGGTATCTTTTGCGAGAATACATCCTCACCTAAAATGTCTTCGACTAATCGTGGCATGATAACAAATGAAGTATCAGAATCACTTTCTTCTAACCAAAATATCCCTTGATCATCCTTTAATAAAATCGATAAACCATAAGAATAAAACTCCAAATATTCTTCAATGATCTTTACGTGATACGGATCAATTGTAAATAACTCGGAATCAAATACTAGTTGCTCAAGTAATTGTGCTACTTTATCATCTAAAGTTTTGATTAGTTTTAACATTTCAGTTGATAATGGTACTTCTTTTCGATTCGATCCTTTTACCATTTTTGCTGATGCACTAAGAGATTGGAACCATTCGTCATTTAACGTGATAATGTCCTCTACTAAATAAAGTGATTCTTCCCGAACATCTTGACTCATATAGCCTGTCAATATTGACTGTAATGTCTCCGCGTGGAAACGATACGTCAAACCTTTTTGTGCGGCGAATTCCAGTAAATGTCCTTCGTCAAAGACAACACAACTAGCCTCTGGAAGTAATGGCATCTGCTCTTCTCGTTTACGAGATTCTTTCGTCCAAATGTGTTCCATATAAAAGTCATGGGAACAGATAATTAAGTCTGTTGCGTGTCGATAATAATCCCGATTTAAAGTTTGTCCACTACGATGACGCCATTCACATGTAGAACATTGTTGAATTGGATCCCATGCAATTTCTTTCCATTTCTCGTTTGACACCCACGGATACTCTTTACGATCTCCATACCTTTCAAAGGACTGCATAGAAGAGCCTTGCTCAAATACAAAATCCGGAATATCCTCATGCACTTTTAAGATATCTTCATCATCGGTTTCATTCGCTAAAGGATCTAACTTTCTCATACAGACATATTGTTCACGTGCTTTAGCCAAACGAACATCAACAGTTAAATCTAAAGCCTTTTCAAGTTTTTCAATATCGCCATTTTTTTTCACTAATTGCTCAATTAATGTTTCATCTGCACAAGAAATAATTGCTGGCTTTCTCATATATCTTGCGTAACAAATTGCATATAGTAAATAAACAAATGTTTTACCTGTCCCTACACCTGCTTCAGCAAAAACCGTGCTTTTATTTTTAAATGTATTTTCAATTTGATAAGCCATATAAATTTGTTCGTCACGAAGTTCATATCCTTGCTCAGGTAATATATCATAAAATACATCCCCGATATAATCGCCTAATCGATCAAAGAAGTTTTCTTCTTTAGAAATTGTGAATGGAAGTGATTGCTGTTTCAATTATATTTCTCCTTTATACATAATACATACTATAGTTTGCACAGTATTCTTAATAATAACAGATAATGCACAGACTTGCGCTCCTTTTTAACTAATTGCAGTTAAAAATTAAAAAAGCTACCCTAAAGAGTCGAAATTCAACCTTTCAGGGTAGCTTTTTTAATTACCACTATTCATTTTATTACTGTCTTTCGAAATTAAAATTTTTTTATTATATTACTATTTATTTGCTTCGTGTACTTTTAATTGCTTTCCTTTTATAGTAGTATGCCTCATTTCTTTTAACACAAGAGGTCCTTTACCATTTAAGATTTCTACGTAAGATAATGTTTGTTCAATCGTTATGATCCCAATGTCATCAGCAGTTACACCGTCAATCTTAGCTATCGTCCCTACAAAATCTACTGCCCTTATTTTCTTTTTCTTTCCACCATTAAAATAAAGCTTCATGATATGTTTATTAAGTTTTTCGCTTTTATCTGTTTTTAACTTCGGTTTTGTTTCAATTTTACGCTTAAAAGCAGTTCTTAACTTATCAACCTCTGCTGTCAAAGGTGCTTCAACTCTTGTAATCGGAGTATGAGTATATGCTTCGATTTCGATTAAAAACTTCTCTTCATACAACGTCATAAATGTGATGGCTTTGCCCGTTTTACCAGCTCGTCCTGTCCGTCCAATCCGATGAACATAACTTTCTTTTTCTAAAGGCATATCATAATTAACAACGAGAGAAACGTTCTCAACATCAATCCCTCTAGCAGCTACATCAGTAGCCACTAAATAACGAAACTCGCCTCGCTTAAATGCCTTCATTACAGCAAAACGGTCATCCTGATCAAGTCCACCATGAAGTTTATCACATGGATAATCAAGATTTTGAAGTTGTTTCGTTACAAATTCAACTTGCTCTTGTGTTCGACAAAATACAAGACAACTGTCTGGATTTTCAACAATTGTGATATCCTGTAAGCGTGCTAGTTTTTCTTCATTCGTTACTTCTATTACCTGTTGTGTAATTCGATCAGCTACATTACCCTTTGCTTTAATTTCAATTTGTGTTGGTTCATTCATGTATTTATAACAAAGTCTTTCTACATCTTCTGGCAATGTTGCTGAGAATACACTCGTCACTCGTTTTTTAGGAAGTGTTTCAATAATCGCAGCTACTTGTTCGATAAAACCCATATTTAACATTTCATCCGCTTCATCAATGATTAAATAGTTTACTTGGTCAACTATCATGGTTCCTTTATCAATATGATCCAGGACACGTCCAGGTGTACCAACTACCACATGCGATTTTTGCTTCAATTCCGTTTTTTGCTTATCAAAAGGCTGCTTACCATAAACGGCTGTTGCTTTAATTCGTTTGAATCGCCCTATATTTGTGATGTCCTCTTTCACTTGTTGAGCAAGTTCACGAGTAGGTGTCAAAACCAATGCTTGTGGTTTATTCTCAAGCCAGTCAACTTTCTCACAAAGCGGAATTGCAAATGACGCCGTTTTTCCACTACCTGTTTGAGACTTAACAACAAGATCCTTATTTTCTAGCGCAGTTGGAATAACTTTTTGTTGTACTTCTGTTGGTGTATCGTAATGTAAATCTGTAAGTGCACGAAGAATTTCATCACTTAAATTATAGTCATTAAAAGATATAGTCATCGGGTTACTCCAATCATTTTTTGCTTTCTTCTCTCACTCTATTGTGAAAAGATTCTATTTACAAGCTTTTTCTCTACTTTACCCAAAACAACTACGAGAATCCACTCCATTATTGTCTATAGCATATAATTTCAGTCACAAAAACGACTAGACATTTTAATCCGAATTTTTTTGTTAAATTTATAATATCTCAATAATTATCGATTCTCTATCCACGTTTAACAACAGTACTTTCCATTTTTTCATTATATTTTAATCTATAAACTTCCATTTTGACAAGTTGTTTTTGTGATTAAATTATCTGATAATAATGGAAAGTTAGATGAAATATATTATAATATAGAGGAGTAAACTACATTGGATTCTCGTAAAAATCAACATGATGTAGGCTATAAATACTTACTATCAACTAAACGATTTTTTTTGCAATTAATTGCATCATTTGTCAGTCGTGATTGGGTAACTGATATGAAGGAAGTTGACATCGAACGTATTGACAAATCTTATATTTCACAAGATTTCCAACAAAAAGAAGCCGATATTGTCTACAAATTAAAACACAGGAAAAATCAAGATGTTATTTTTTACGTATTACTTGAATTACAATCAACCCTTGATCAACAGATGCCGTATCGTCTCTTAGTTTATATGAATGAAATTTGGCGAGATATCCTGAAGAATGAACACCAATCTAAATTAAAAAAGGCTTTTAAACTACCAGTTATTATTCCAATTGTCTTATATAATGGTAAGAATAACTGGACTGCACCAACAGAATTTAAAGAAAAATTGGATCAGGCTCATTTATTTCAAGATGAAGTGTTAAACTTTAAATATATTTTACTTGATATTAATCGTTACCAAAAAAAGGATTTACTACAACTCTCCAATTTGATCAGTACTATTTTTATTTTCGATCAGCATATAACGAATAATGAAGAGATCTATACACGGTTAAGGGAAACCATGCATATTTTAAAAAAACTAGATGTAGAAGAATTTAATCATTTTAAAAATTGGTTAGAAAAGATCTTTATTAATAGGTTACCCCTTAGCTATCATACTCAAATTCATACGATTATTTCAAAAGCAAACCATCAGGAGGTGGATAAAATGATATCAAATTTTGAGGAAGGTTTAAAACGTTTTATTGAAGAGTCTCAACAAAAAGCGATAGCAAAGGGACTACAAGAAGGATTGGAAAAAGGGCTGGAACAAGGACTGGAACAAGGGCTAGGCAGGGGACAAAAACAAAAAGCAATTGAAATTGCAAAAGCATTAGTAAACAAGAAAATGGCCACGCATGATATAGCTGATGTGACTGGGTTGTCTATCAAAGAAGTGGAGAAACTAGATAGAGAATAAGGTTGTTTACTACTAAAAGTTCCATTTTATTCTCTAGTCTAGTGCATAAAATACCACATTACTTGTATATATCCCTGTACTAAAATGTAAAATGCTATAGCATAACTCCAATTAAATATAATTCCATTCTTAACAATACTTAATTTATTGGTTGAACTCAAAATAATAACGGGTAATACGACAGGTGACAATATAACCGAGATGACACTACCAGATGTCATTGCTAAGACAACTAATTCAGCAGGATAAACCAAGTTAACATTTTCTAATATCCCAGCAACTAAAACAATGACTGTTAATGGGCCTAGTCCTAAAAAGCCTAGTATGATTGCCATGAATGGGACTATCGTTAAAAAATTAACAAATGGTATTGTTTCTTCTACATAAAACAATCCATCAATCAAGTAATTACCAACCCCAGAATTATTCACCGCATAAATTAACATTCCAGCAGCTAACAGTAAACTAAATTGTTGTGATTTCTGACCAACATCTTTTTTAATGTACGTCTTCATTTCAGCGAAAAATCTTTTGGGGCGTTTTTTTAAGATGAAATAGCCAAATGTCCAAACAACAATAATTGGTGGAATAATTGCTAGTAATCCCCATCCCATTATGATATGAATAATAAAAATTGTGCTAAACAACGAAAGAAACAAAACTGCAAATTCTATCACTAAACGCTTTGCATATTTTGCATCCAGTGCATGTGCCAAACGGCCTGTCATTTCTTCTTGTATTCCTAAAGTGAAATCCACCTGATAGCTTTTCTCTTTAAATGAAAGAAAAAGAACAGATAAAAAAATCCCTCCAAGAGATATAAGAAATCCCTGAATAATTGTCCATCCTAGTGACGCATCTAAATGATCCACTGCAAACGCAAAACTCGGTATGCTGATGACCCAAAGTGTTGTTAATGCAAACGAACGTAACAATGCAGTACCTTTAAAATATTCCCATGCTTCACTCGTCTTATCTTTTAGAAAATCATTGATAAATTGATACATCATTGGAATAGCACCAAATAACAAAAAATAAGAAATAACTTGATTAACGATCATTATACCAAAGTAGAATTTTTTGCTTGTGTTAAGTGAGCGCTGTGCAACTTGCATAATCGCATCAATATAACGTTCCTCACGTAATATCCAACTTATAATCGGAACAATTAAAAGAAGTGTAATTAAATTAGACATTTCACTAACACCATAAAGTAATAGGGAAGCAAACGAATTCATCGTAAACAACTGAATACTTAAAGCAATAAAAAAAAGAAAAAGTGGTACAGCAAGCGCTCTAATTGACAAGATTGCTAGAGAAAAAATTAGAATTACAACTCCTGTAATCCCTAAAATAATACTGCCTATTTCAGTTGCATTTATATATGTAACGTAATGCATCACCGCATAAATAATAATAGCTATTGTAAAACCGATTGAAGCAAATTGGCGCATCTCAAAAACTCCCTGTTTCTTATATGTAAATATACATAATCGCTTCTAATTACATAATACTTATTAAACATTATATTTCTATGTGCAGTTTTCAATCTGAACTTATTGATTGAATATTTTATATCTCATCTTGTTTAACTCTATCTATGTTACATTTTTCAATTACACCTTCTAATTTCTATTCGTTATTTTAACATAATTCTTTCTACATTCCCTAAATATATTTTGTAATCTTTTTTATATGCTACTTCATATTGATTCGCAACATACATGGTATCATGACGTCATCAACTTTACTGTGATTGGTAAGTTATGAAGGGCTTACACTTCTTTTGTGACTGATTTTAATACTTTATATAATCTGATCTAGTTGCATTTGTTATTTTAATATGTAATAAAGTTACTGAGAAGTATAGTGTTAAGTAGAAATTGAATATATCTTTTATACTTGCTAGATAAATATAACTTCTACCACTAAAACCATCCGCCAGTAGGTATTTGTTTAGATTTACTTATATGGATGTTTCACATATATATAATTTGTATTGCAACTATTATACTCCTTTCGACAATTTATTGGGAATTGTCTTGTGTTATTCTATCAAGAAAAATATAATAAATGTAATGTAATCTTATGTTTGCATATACATAATAAATTTCGGGGGTGAATATATTGAAAAATGCAGGTTTAGCAGCGGTTTTATCCTTTTTTGTAGCTGGATTAGGCCAAATCTATAATGGGCAAATTGGAAAAGGTGTCGGTTTTATTGTTGCGTACTTTATTTCTGGTTTACTTATGTTTGTCATTATAGGATTTATAACAACTCCTATACTTTGGATATGGGGAATGGTAGATGCCTATAAAGTTGCAACACGTAAAAATGAACAACATAGTAGATAACAAAATTTATATTGAGCACTTATAAGCATATATTTAAAGTAATACAACAAAAAATGAGTAGATCCTTGGATCCACTCATTTTTTTATATCACTTGGAACGATACCCACGTATCCAACGACTTAGTTGGTTCTATCATAATAAGTTCCTTTTTACGATTGAGTTCTCCTGTTTTAGCTGTCCAAGGCTCAATACAAATGAAGTCTTTATCTTTTTCAGTCCATAGAACCGTATATCGAAATTCAGTTGCCGTTTCCATATGTAAAGCTGTTTCTTCTATTTGAGCATCTAATTGGTGATGCTTATTCTCTAGGACAATAGCTTCTTTTAGACCTTCCATATCAATTTTCTCAGAGAATTTTTTTGTTATATCATCATTATAATCATAATAAGTCGTTGCATCTGTTTTCAATGATAGCTTCTTTGACTTCGTTTTAAAGTAAGGATGCAATCCGGGGTAAATAGGCATATCCTTTTTACCTAAGTTACGGTAAGTCTGGTGAATAAATAATTGATCTTGCTTTAATGTATATGTGAAAATCACTTCGAAATCGAAAGGAAAAACATCTTTCGTTCCAATACTACTTTCAAATAAAATAGAAATCGAAGCCTGTTCTTCATCATAGGTTGTTTCGATTACTTCCCATGGATGAATTCGTGCAAGACCATGGTTTGGCATCTCATATGATGTACCTTGCCAATCATACTTTCCTGATTCAAGTTGACCAGAAATTGGAAATAAGATTGGAATACCACCTCTTATATTTTGCTTTCTATCATACAATGTCTCTTTATTTAGATATAAATTTTCTTTACCATCAACACCATAACCTATAATAATACCGCCACGCTCTGGACAAACCGTTATCCAAGATGTATCATCTACATTGCTTATTCGGTACATTGTAAATGATTGTTCTTCATATGTTTCAATTTTATACATATTAGATAGCCCCTTAACCATTCAGAATGATTGATATATTTCTCTATATTAAACAACTCTATTATTATACTAAATATTGATACAGAATCCTATGATTTATTTAACACTATTCAGACTTTTTTTACTAGAAAAAAGTGCCAGCCATTTGAAATGACAAGCACTTTCTTTTCCAATATACGATTCATCAACACTTGCGGATAAACTTATTTCTCTTTTTCAATCATCACATGTACTTGTTCAATTCTTTTTTCTGAAACTTTTTCCACAGTAAATACTACTTTCTTATACTTAACACTAGCCTTTTGTTCTGGATCTGGAATATATCCGATTTCTCCAACTAGAAATCCATTTAACGTTTCATAATCATCTACTGGTAATTCAAGACTTAATTGATATTCAATATCGTAGAGATGTGTATTGCCTTCTATTATATATTCATGTGAAGAAATCTTTTGGATTTCTGTATTTTCATGATCTGATTCGCCATTTTCACTAGAAATATTACCAACAATCTCTTCAATTATATCTTCAATTGTAATCAATCCATCCGTCCCACCGTATTCATCCACAATTATTGCAGCATGAACATTATTTAGTTGCATATCTCTAAATATCGCATCAATTCGTTGTGTTTCCATAACAAAATACGGTTTACGTAAAATGTCTTTCAATCGAAATGATCCATTATCTTTCTCTATAAATTGAATCAAGTCCTTTGTATGCAGGATACCAATTACATCATCCATATTCTCTTTATAAATAGGAAAGCGCGTATACCTATGTGTATTAACAATTTCAACAATTTCCTTTAATGGTGTATCGATAGCTATCGCAATGATTTCTGTTCGATGTGTCATGATGTCAGAAACTTCTTTGTCATTGAATTCAAATATGTTATTAATCATTAATTTCTCATCTGAGTGAATGGTTCCTCTTTCTCCACCAATATCTACCATCATTCGGATTTCTTCTTCCGTTGCTTCTTCACTCACTGCATTTGGATCAATTCCAAATAGTCGTACGATTGTATTGGTAGAGAAGTTTAAAAATTTCACAACAGGTATACTAATTTTAAATAAAAGAGTTAATGGTTTTACCGCCATATAGGAAACTGCCTCTGTTTTTTGTAGTGCCAGTTGTTTTGGAACAAGCTCTCCAATAACTAAAGTAAAATAAGAAAGTAAAATGGTAATGAACACGACAGAAATTGTATTTAATAATCCCAATGTAATTGGGACACCTAATTCATATAACATTTCTGCAAGTGGCGTTGCAAATGTATCCGCAGCAAATGCACTTGCTAAAAATCCAGCTAATGTTATCCCAATTTGAATTGTAGCTAGAAATCGGCCTGGTTCAGCCAACAATTTATCGAGTAAAATTGCTTTTTTGTCTCCACGCTCCGCCAATCTTCTTATTTTATTATCATTTAAAGAAACTAATGCTATTTCCGAGGCTGCAAAAAATGCATTCACCACTATTAATACTGCCAAAATCAACAATGCAATTATCAACACTAACAACTCCCATGTATGTATATCTAACTTATCTATTCCCTTTATCCTAAACAATTACTACATCTAAACAACAATTTCTCAAAAAAAAGAGTGGTATTATTACCACCCTTTACGTTTACATATATTATACATTATCTTTGGTCTAGCCCAAAACTTCATTTACGATGGATAAATTTAAGACTCTCAAATCGAGCCTCGCCTAATTTAACGAAAATAACATTCACTTAATTTAATTGATCTAAACTATAAGTTAAATCATTAATTAAATCTTCACTATCTTCAATACCTACTGAAAAGCGTAATAAACGATTGTCTATTCCACGTCTTACACGTTCATCTTCAGGAATATCTGCATGAGTTTGCGTAGTTGGGTATGTAATAAAACTCTCTACACCCCCAAGACTTTCTGCAAAGGTGATAAGTTGTAAATTCTCTAGAAACGGTTCCACCCATGCACTTTCTCGAAGTCGAAAGGAGAGCATTCCACCTTTTCCACAATACAATACATCTTCAATTCGAGCATCAGTTTCTAAAAAGTTTGCAATTTTTTTGCCGTTCATTTGATGTTGTTTCATACGTAATCCTAAAGTTTTTAACCCTCTGATTAACAACCAAGCATCAAAAGAAGATAATACCGCACCTGCCGCATTATGAAGTGTAGCAATTCTTTCGCATAACGCTTCACCTTTTGCTACAATAAGACCCGCTAATACATCATTATGACCACCTATATATTTCGTTGCACTATGAATGACAATGTCTGCTCCAAGCTTTATCGGTTGCTGTAATACAGGTGTTAAAAATGTATTATCAACAATAAGTAATAGATTAAACTCTTTTGCTAAAGCCGCATAGTCTACAATATCAATCTCCTGCATCAATGGATTTGTTGGTGTTTCGATTAATATTGCCTTCGTATGCGGCGTAATACAACTTCTTACTTCTTCAACATCAGAAAAAGTCGCATACGTTGTTTTGATTTCATAAGCTTCTTGATACTGTTTAAGAATGCGATAAGTACCACCATATACATCTTCAGGAACTATCAATTCATCTCCTGTTCTGAATAATGATAAGACAAGTTGGATAGCTGCCATTCCAGAACTACAAGCAAATCCTTGATCGCCTTCTTCTAAATCAGCGATTCCTTCTTCTAATATCGAGCGTGTTGGATTCTTTGTTCTCGTATAATCATATCCTGTTGACTTTCCTAGTCCTTCATGTTGATAAGCTGTTGATAAATAAATCGGTGGACTTACAGCTCCTGTTAAAGGATCACTCTTATTACCAAGTTGCGCTAATTTTGTCTGCAGTTTTTTATCAGTCATGACCACGCCTCCTTTGCTTGATTTGAATATAAAAAAAGACCTTCTAAGAAGAAGGTCTTTTAAGATTTTAAAAGTCAGTCTTCTCATCTTCTAGACTATTTTCTAGTCTGTCTGGAATTAGCACCGGGCCATACGATATGGCTGGTTGCTGAGACATCAAAGGGCCAATCCCTCCGTCTCTCTTGATAAGAAATAAAATATAAAATTTTCCGAAAAATTTAACTTGTTGTCAGTTTAATGCATCCTTTGAAATAATGCAACACCTTTTTCCAACTATTCAAAAATTGTACACTATTTATGCGAACTGATTTTCTTCACTTTAATATTCGCTGTCGCTAATGCATCATGAATATGTATTACTAACGATAATGCTAAAGCACCATCCCCATGTATACAGATGGTTTCAGGATTAATGGGAAAGTCTATTTGTTGAATTGTCTTCACTTTATGTTTCTGTATCATTTGAATTACTTGCTTACTAGCAATGGCATGATCCGTGATCAAACTATTTGCCTCTTCCCTCGAAGTTAACGTACCATCTTGTTGATAGGTTCGATCCGCAAAAACCTCACTAGCAACCTGAAGTCCTATTTCCTCTCCAGCTTTAATTAATTCACTTCCAGCTAATCCAAACAAAATTAATTCTGGGCTAACATCGTATACTGCCTTAGCAATTGCATCTGCGAGTTCCCTATTTTTAGCAGCCATGTTGTAAAGGGCTCCATGTGGTTTTACGTGTTGAAGTAATCCGCCTTCTGCTGTTACAAATCCATTGAGAGCACCAATTTGATAAACAATTAGCTCGTATGCTTCTTCGGGGGAGATGACCATATTTCTTCTACCAAATCCAACTAAATCTCGTAAGCCTGGATGCGCTCCTATACCTACCTGATGTTCCAGTGCCAATTTAACCGTTTTACGCATAACAGCTGGATCTCCAGCATGAAAACCACAAGCAATGTTAGCCGACGTAATATATGGAAACAATGCTTCGTCCATCCCTTTTGTGTACGTTCCAAAACTTTCTCCCATATCACAATTTAAATCAACAACATCCATCATCTACACCTCCTAAGGTGTAATGCAATACCTATTTCCAATTGATTCATTAACTGTTCTCTTTCCATATATAGCTTTTGGGCCTTTGCCAATGTAATCCATTCGAATTTAACTTTATCCCCAGGTTTTGCTTGACTTAACAGTGGGATATCTATTGAAATAACTTCTCCAATTTTCGGATACCCTCCCGTTGTTTGACCGTCTGCGAGGAGCACAATTGGATTTCCATCTGAAGGAACCTGTATAGTACCCATTGTAACAGCTTCCGAAATTAATTCACTTGTATTATTTCTTTTTATTATTTCTCCTTTTAAACGGTAGCCCATTCGGTCAGAGTCAGCTAGTATCTTAAATGTTTTGTTAACAAAAGCTTGTTGACTTTCTTGCGAGAACCAATCATATTGCCTACCTTTTATAGCACGTATTCTGTTAGTTGAATTATTTTGGTCGAATAATAGTGGATCAAATGACCATTTTGCCTCTTCATAATCTGTCAACCTATGGGAAAAACGAGCTAATTCAGTTTCGAGCTTATTGTTATCAACCGTTTTACTCCCGATTAGCAATTGATCTCCCTTTCGTAATGCGCGACCTTGATGGCCACCAATACCCGCACGAAGATAAGTTGACTTACTTTTCATAATAGGATCTACCTGTATACCACCAGCAATAGCTAAATAGGCTCTACACCCCTGTTTAGCAGAACCAAAACGTAGAATACTTCCTGCTTTGACCAAAATTGGCCGATTATTATGTATTGGATTCCCGAATATAGTAGGTGATAAGTTCGCTCCACAAATTGAAATTAGCGTATCTTGTTGAAACTCAATAATCGGTCCTAATAAAGTGATTTCCAATGTTGCATGATTGACTTCATTTCCAACCAATAAATTTGCTACTCTGTGCGCGTATAAATCCATTGCTCCACTCGATATTACACCATATCTTTGAAAACCAAATCTACCCAAATCTTGTACACTTGTTAATAGACCAGGTTTGATAATATGGATCATAACCTCCCCTCCAAACGGTCATATTCGTCTTTGTTAATTGCTTTAAACCGCACTTTATCACCAGCTCGAAGTAGACTTGGTTTACTATTTTTCGGCTGAAATAATGCGAGTGGCGTTTTCCCAATAAGTTGCCATCCTCCAGGTGTTTCTAGTGGATAAATCCCCGTCTGTTGTCCAGCAATTCCAACCGTCCCAGCTGGTAAATTGAAACGAGGAGATTTCTTTCGAGGGGTAGCAATCTCACTTGACATGCCACCTATATAAGGAAATCCAGGAGCAAATCCGATCATATAGACCAAATAATTTCCCTTTGTATGGATATCTATAACGTCTTGCTCGTTGATGCAATGATGCTTTGCAACAAACCCTAAATCAGGACCAAATGTTCCACCGTAACAAACTGGTATTTCTATCTCTCTTTGGATCCCTTTATTTTCACTGGTCACGCTTGTAATAGCTTGTTCTATTTCTTGCTGAACAAATTGATAAGGTATCTTACTCCTATCGTTTATACCGTAATGTTTCATGACCTTAACTGGATCATACAAAACAGTAAGCGTTGTAAATGTAGGGATATATTCAACTAGCCAATTAAAAGAATTGCGTTCTAAATAATCCATTGCAGCCATTACCCTTACATGAATTTCTTCATCTATATGTTGGCCGAACTCTATTACAATTGTCTGATCTCCCAAAGGGGTAAAGGAAATATTCATATCGCACACCTCTGCTTACTAAAGTTACTTTTTTATTATTTTATCATTTCTTCCTCTTTCGCGCTTATCTATTTTTCCAGAAGTCCTATTTTGTTTGATCTATATAAGCATACTTTTTGCTTTTAATAGTAGGGTTTACTATACTATTCCATACTAAAGAAATACCAATAAAAGGAGCGTCTACTTATGAAAGCTATTGTAATAAATGAATATGGTGATAAGCGTGTTTTACAAGAAGAAGAAATTAGTAAGCCAGTAATTAAAGAGAACCAAGTATTAGTAGAAGTCCACGCAACTTCGATAAATCCAATTGATTGGAAGATGCGAGCAGGCTACCTGAAAGAAATGCTTGATTTTTCTTTTCCAATTATATTAGGTTGGGATGTTGCTGGTACAATAGTTGAAGTTGGAAGTCAGGTACAAAACTTTAAAATTGGTGACGAAGTATTTGCACGTCCAGACACAACAAATGAAGGAACTTATGCAGAATTTACGACAGTAGATGAAAATCTGTTAGCAAAAAAACCAAAAAACATCACATTTGAAGAAGCTGCTTCGGTTCCATTAGCGGGCCTAACAGCATGGCAGTGTCTTGTCGATTTCACGAAAGTACAAAAAGACGACAAGGTATTAATTCATGCAGGAGCTGGTGGTGTAGGTAGCCTTGCAATTCAAATTGCCAAGCATTTAGGTGCTTACGTTGCCACAACAGCTAGCGAGAAGAATGCAGCTTATATGAAAGAACTTGGGGCAGATCAAATTATCAACTATCAAACACAAGATTTTGCAGAGGAATTAAATAATTTTGATGTTGTTCTTGATACGATGGGTGGAGAAATCCTAAACAAAAGTTTCACAGTCTTGAAACCTAAAGGAAGACTTGTCACGATTGCAGGACAACCAGATCAAACATTGGCAGAAAAATATCAAATAGAAGCCTCTGGTTATTGGTTAAATCCTGATGGTAAGCAACTTAGTGAACTAGGCAAACTATTGGACAATGGCATTGTCAAGCCACAAGTTGGACATGTATTTGGATTTTCAGAAGAAGAAATGAAAGAAGCGCATGCACTAAGTGAAACGCATCACGCTAAAGGTAAAATTGTCATAAAAGTCAAATAAACCATTCGAGCCTCCGACAGTTTATCTTTGGAGGCTCGATTATATTTCCTATTTAAACTGCTTTTTCCGCTGCTAGTAATAAACTCCCCGTAATACCCGCATCATCTACTAATCCAGGCGAAACAATATACGTCTCTAAATCTGGTGTCACTACATAATCATTGATAATGCTCTTGAATGCTTCCCGAATGAGTGGGAAAAGCTGTGCTTGCTTCATAACACCACCACCTAAAATTAATACTTCTGGTCTTAAAATCATCGTATAATTTGCTAGCGCTTGTGCTATGTAATATGCTTCAATTTCCCAGTATTCATCTGTTGGATCTAGATCTTGTGACTTTTTCTCTAAGCGTTTTTCAATTGCCGGGCCTGCTGCGAGACCTTCTAAACAATTACTATGATAAGGACAGACACCTTCAAAATCATCATTGGGATGGTTTGGAACTGTAATATGCCCCATTTCCGGATGACCAAAACCTTCAATAGTTTCTCCATTTATTACAGCACCACCGCCGATTCCTGTACCAATTGTTAAATATAAACAAGATTTCGATTGTTGTCCGTTACCTTTCCGATATTCTCCATATGCTGCAGCGTTTACATCTGTTGTCCATGCAACTGGCACAGCATAGCGACTTTTTATCGCTCCGACAAAGTTATAATTTGTCCAACCTTTTTTCGGTGTAGAAGTAACGTAACCATATGTAGCGGATTCCGTATTGACATCAATTGGTCCAAAAGAGCCAATCCCTATTGCCTTTAACTGATATTGATCAAAAAACGAAAATACTTGTTTCAATGTTTCTTCAGGGGTAGTAGTTGGAATACTTACTCTATCAATAATTTCAAATGATTGATCACTAACTGCACAGATAAACTTTGTACCACCAGCTTCAATTCCACCATAATACATAAGCTTTCCTCCTCCTCTAATTCTACATATATACTTTATCATCTAATCGCCAAATAATCATTATTTTTTAGATTCTGATTAACTCAACTTTCTCAATTGAAAAATAAGCGCTAAACGTTGGCTGTTATGAGTTTGGCGTGTGTTCATTATAAATATTGACACTATTTAAATAAGTTGTTTATTACTGCATAACCATAGACTAAGTCTTAATCTGCTTGTACATCGCGCTCTGAAAATCCACTACGCTTTCCGCGGGCACGTCTTCAGCTAACTTCATAAAGCAAAAAACGCTTTATGAAGTGGATCTTCAGACCGTGCTGTTCCCGCAGGAGTCGCAGTGGATTTTCATCGCTAGTTGCGTAATGTTTATTGTTGAAACTGATAGTGATTTATTAACGATAACAGACCTTTTCAGATATTATTCCATATAGCTTAACACTGTAATAAGCTTAATATGAATATAGAAGTCAATAGATAGCGTAGTTTATGTTACTTTTAAGTTCAATTCAGTGAAGGAAGCAAATGGATGACACTCCTGTGGGAACAGCAAATGTTTTAGGGTGGGATGAGTAATCGCAATCCCACAAGTTGAAGATCCACTCGGAAAGCGACTTTTGCTTATCCAAGTTAGCTGAGACTGTGCCCACGGAAAGCGAATCCATTTACTGATGTAACGGGTAAGAGTCTTCTCTTACCGCGGAGTTTCTCTCAAGTGCGTCAGATCAAACGGACAGATTACCAAAGAAGCGTGAAGTCAATTTCTATTTTGAATTGTTCGACTTTCTTGTTATACCAAAACTTAAGTGCCTGTTTTATAGTGCGAAAGTTGACTGATTAAAAACAAAAAATCGTCTGATCCTCTTTCATTGAAAAAGGATCAGACGATTTTGTTTAAAGCGTTTGACTCCAATCTTGAACGCTGCTTCCTTCTAAATATCTTTCTACATCTAGTGCAGCCATGCAGCCAGTTCCAGCTGCAGTAATGGCTTGACGATACTTTTTATCCTGCACATCGCCACAAGCATAGACTCCAGGGATATTTGTTTCAGTTGTTCCAGGCACAACTTGAATATAGCCTGTTTCATCCGTATCGATTTTTCCGTCTAAAAACTCTGTGTTCGGATTATGCCCAATTGCTATAAATATACCGTCTGTTTTAACCGTTTCTTCTTCACCAGTATTGCTATCTTTAACAACTAAAGCCGATACTTTATTGCCTTCACTAATAACTTCTACTGGTGTTTTATTTAAATTCCAACTTATTTTCTCGTTTTCACTTGCTCGATTTTGCATTATTTTAGATGCACGCAATTCATCTCTACGGTGGACTATTTCAACTTCATCAGCAAATTTACTTAAAAAATTCGCTTCTTCCATAGCAGAATCTCCACCACCAATAATAACAACTTTTTTACCTCTAAAGAAAAAGCCATCACAAGTTGCACATGTGCTTACACCACGTCCCACATTTTCTTTCTCACCAGGAATATTTAACATTTTAGCTGTTGCACCTGTTGAAATAATTAATGCTTCTGTCTCTATGTCTTCTGCTCCATTCATTTTCAACTTATAAGGCTTCTCTGAGAAATCTACACCCGTTACCCAACCATTTCGAAATACAGCACCAAACTTTGCAGCTTGTTTCTTCATATTCTCAATTAATTCAGGACCCATTACACCATCAATGAAACCAGGAAAGTTCTCTACTTCAGTGGTTAAACTTAACTGTCCGCCCGGCTCTGTACCTTCAATAATAATTGGATTCATGTTCGCTCTTGCTAAATAGATAGCGGCAGTTAAGCCAGCTGGGCCTGTTCCTAGTATTACTACTTTTTCCATTCTTCTTCACCTCTTTAGGTTTTCATTTCATTAATTTAACACAAAATCTTTTACATTCTGATAACCGCTTGTTTCCTCACGAATCCAAGGAACAATTTCACTATTTCGCGTTAACGTCTTTTGTACTTTTGCAATCCATCGGTATTCAGCATTCGCTCTGCCAACTAAGATAGGGTTAGTAGTTTCTGTTTGCGTTAAACTTTAATTAATAACCCACCAGTTCGGTATAATATTTGCTCTAATTAAATCATTCTGTAACCGTTCTACCTCTAATACTGGTGGTGCCTCTGCTAGCGTTAAATTCACTACAGCAGTTTGTTTTGGATCACGAAGTTTTGGCAGTAACCTTTCGACACTTTCTGGAATTACCCCAGTAGATCTACTTATCTCTTTATGGTATTCCTGTGCAGCGTCTAATATAATAAAGTATGCCCAGTTGGAGCTGTATCAATTACAATAAGGTCATATGTTTCTACTATTGTATGATCTGCTAAAAGATTTGTAAACTGATCAAAGGTGGCTATTCCTCTGGTACATGCACCGGATCGGTAAACCCACTTCGCCTTTTTCTTGCAAGATACAGTTAACCAACTACTGGCTTTATTTTTACTTCCCTGTTTCAGCAAAAAGTTTAATACGGTCGCCAATTTGATCTCTAACAAGTTGGAAAACTTGCCATTTTTCTTCATCTGTACCTGTTGCTTTTGCTGGATCATCAAAACCCCAATGTTCTCGAATAACATGAGGCGGTGTCATCGGACACTTATCCGCTGCATCACCACATAATGTAATAGCCATCGTTGCGTTATTTAAATACGTAGCATCAATAATCTCTGACTGTTGATTTGTAATATCAATTTCGACTTCCTTCATTGCTTTAACTGCATTTGGATTAAGTCCATGTGCTTCAATTCCAGCACTCTTCACTTCCCACTCTTCTCCAAGATAGTGTTTTGCCCAACCTTCAGCCATTTGACTCCGACAAGAATTACCTGTACATAAGAAATATATTGTTTTTTTAGACATAATAATCAATCCCCTTTTAAAATAGTAGTAGTGTTAGATATAAACCAATTAAGGTAATAAACAGTATTGGCACAGTAAGAATAATTCCTGTTTTAAAATACGTGCCCCAAGATATTTTCACGCCTTTTTGTGCTAATACGTGTAACCATAAAAGTGTAGCTAGTGAACCAATTGGTGTAATCTTTGGACCTAAATCAGAACCAATAACGTTTGCATAGATTAGCGCTTCTCTGAGGACACCAGAAGTATCTGTTTCTGCAATTGCCAAAGCATCTATCAATACTGTCGGCATGTTATTCATAACAGATGACAGGATCGCGGCAATAAAACCCATAGCTATAGTTGCTACAAACAAACCTTCTTCTGCACTTGCTTGAATAAGCTGGGCTAACACATCTGTTAAACCTGCGTTCCGTAATCCGTATACGACAACATACATACCTATTGAGAAAAACACAACAGCCCATGGAGCTCCTTTTACAACTGCCATCGTATCTACTGCCTTACTATTTCTAGCCATAAATAAGAAGAAGATTGCAATAATCCCAGCTATTATTGAAACGGGAACCGCTATAAATTCACTAATAAAATAACCAACCAATAGAACCGCTAGTACATACCAAGACAAACGAAACATCTTGTAATCTTTAATTGCTTCAACTGGTTCTTTTAAATCAGCCAAATCATATGTACGCGGAATACTCTTTCTAAAGTAAATTAATAACACTACAATTGTCGTTACTAATGAAAAAATATTTGGAATAATCATTCGCGAAGCATATTCAACAAAACCAATGTTGAAAAAATCTGCAGAAACGATATTAACGAGATTACTTACAATCAATGGTAATGAAGTTGTGTCAGCAATAAATCCACTTGCCATAATAAAAGGAAATACCATTTTTTCACTGAATTTAAGATTACGAACCATCGCTAATACAATCGGAGTCAAAATGAGTGCTGCACCATCATTCGCAAAAAAGGCAGCTACTATTGCACCTAAAATACTGACATAAATGAACATTCTAATTCCACTACCACCAGCAGCACGCGCCATGTGGAGTGATGCCCATTCAAAGAAACCAATTTCATCTAATATCAATGAGATAAGTATAATTGCTACAAAAGCTAGTGTTGCATTCCAAACAATCTCTGTTACTTCTATAACATCACTAAACCCTACCACACCAACAAGTAATGCAATAACTGCTCCGCCACAAGCAGACCAACCAATTGATAAACCCTTTGGTTGCCATATAACAAAGACGAGCGTTACAATAAAAATTAATATAGCTAAAATAACTGATAATGACACTGTATCATCCCCCTAACAACACGTAATTCTTGTTCCATTTTTTTCTAAATCAATCAGTTTTTCATCTTGACTTGGAAGTTGTTTTAGAATTTGTTCAACAAAAGGATAAAATATATTTTCTTTATTAATAGAATAAAAAATCCATTGTCCGCGTCGTTCTTCTTTTACGACCCCCACATCACGCAGTTTACGAAGATGTTGACTGATTGCTGGTTGGCTCGCTTGAAAAATTTCAACAAATTCACATACACAACAGTCATTATTTTCTAGCAGTTTTATCATGGTTAAACGGGTTTTATCTCCCAGTAACTTCATAATCATTGCTGCTTTATCCATCTCTATTGCTGTTTGTAGCATTATAAAACACCTCCATATCCATCTGCATATTATCATATAATGATTTGCTTATATGTTCAACCTCATAATTGTAAAGATTCATTTACAATTCCTTTAAAATTAAATTTTGATATGACAAATGTACCTTGTTTTCCCCTAAAAAAAGTTCATAATAAGCAATAGATTATATGTAGAAGGAGATCATTTTCATGGCATTAACACACAAATTTTCAAAAGGTGAAGAAATTGCAAATGCAATAACACATGGCATTGGGGTGCTTTTAAGCATTGCTGCTCTTGTCGTATTGATTGTTTTTTCTTCATTAGAAGGAAATGCTTGGCATATTATTAGCTTTACGTTATTTGGCGTAACAATGGTCCTGCTCTATACCTCTTCAACATTGCTCCACAGTTTCCCTGAAGGAAAAGCAAAAGATGTTTTTGAGATATTAGATCATTCTTCCATTTATTTTTTTATTGCCGGTAGCTACACACCATTTCTTTTTGTTGTCGTACAAGGTGCTCAAGGTTGGACACTATTTGGAATTGTCTGGGGTCTTGCCATTGGTGGAACGATATTCAAAATTTATTTCGTGAAAAAATTCTTATTTATCTCAACCATGCTTTATGTTGTGATGGGTTGGATGATTATTTTTACATGGGGACCGTTAACGGAAAAACTAGATCCTAATGGCATCATTTTGCTCGTAATAGGTGGCTTATTGTACACATTGGGTGCTATTTTTTACGTTTGGAGAGGATTTAAATTCCATCATGCACTATGGCATGTGTTTGTTCTAGCAGGAACAGTTATGATATTCTTTTGCGTTCTTTGGTATGTACTGCCAGTTAATTAAAAAGTCTCATTAGCTAATAACTTTCATTTAAAAAGAGATAATCGCACACCGAATAGGTAATGCGATTATCTCTTTTTTAAACTATTCAACTTTCTATACCAAGAATTGTTTGCCAATTCAATCTCCAAAAGTTGCGTAATCTATTATCTTTTGTTTACTAACATTCCCTTTTGTAGAACCTTTTCTACTAATTCTATATCTAGTTCGCGACTAATCGACTTTAGCATACGTTCTTCAGCAGTTGTGATAATAGAAAGTACGTTACCTTCTCCTGAAGCACCTAAACGTCCAGTACGACCGGCTCGATGAATATATTGTTTTGAATCGGCAGGTACGTCCATTTGGATAACGTGTGAAAGATCTTTAATATCAAGCCCACGAGCAGCAACATCTGTTGCCAACAATAATTCTAACTCGTTTTTACCGAACTCTCGAATTGCCTTTTCACGTTCTTGTTTCTTGAGATCACCATGCAGTTCACCAATACGCATTCCTTTAT
This sequence comes from Paraliobacillus zengyii, assembly GCF_003268595.1. Taxonomy (NCBI): domain Bacteria; kingdom Bacillati; phylum Bacillota; class Bacilli; order Caryophanales; family Bacillaceae; genus Paraliobacillus; species Paraliobacillus zengyii. The sequence continues at coordinate 2,938,529 of NZ_CP029797.1, forward strand.
AGTTCAACTTCTCGGCCATAACGGACAAATTGCCAATGTCTCTAAAGAATACTAATGCTTGAATTTCTTCATTCCGCACTATTTTTCGTAGCACATCAATTTTATCTCTTGCTTCACACACAAGATAACTGTATGTAACATCTGGTGTTCCTGCATCCTCTCTATTTACCCGAATCGTTTCCGGATCGACCATGAATGATTGTGCCTCAAGAGCCAAAGCTTCTGGTAATGTTGCTGAGAACAATAACATTTGTCTTTCGTTCGGTGTGCTCTTGATAATTGTAAACAGATTTTCTTTATGTTCAGGGACAAGTAATTGATCTGCTTCATCTAGAATAATCGTTTTAACTTGATGCACTTTTAATTTCTTTTGTTTAATCAATTCAAGTACCCTACCAGGGGTGCCGACGATAAGCTGAGGTTTTTTCTTTAACTTTTCGATCTGTCGTTTAATATTCGCACCACCAATTAGTGAAATACCTGAAATATCACTATCTTTTGTCCAATTTTGAACTTCGTGATAAATTTGCATAACTAATTCATGAGAAGATGCTAGGATAATAACTTGAACTTGCTTTTGTTGTATGTCAATTTCTTGTAAGATTGGAAGTAAGTAAGCTAGCGTTTTTCCACTACCAGTAGGTGATTCGACAATTACATCTTTTCCTTCAATTATTAGTGGGACAGCTTTCTCTTGTACTTGAGTTGGCGCATCAAATCCTGCATTCTCCCAAGCCTTTTCCAAAAAATCTTTCATCGTATTGTTAAACATAATAAAAAATGCTCCTTTTAGTCAGTATTTAATTTGTACGGTTACTGCAGTATAGCATGTTTCCCGTAATAATTGGAAACAAAGGTGAAGTCAATTCCTTTTCTAGACAAATATGCTAAAATAGAAGAAAATCAGCCAAAAGAGGGGAAGTAATAAGCATGTCTTTTAAAATAGAAGAAGCTACCATTAAAGAGCTCCAAAATGAACTCGAATACGGAAACATAACATCTAAACAACTTGTTCAACTGTATCTAGATAAGATTAATGAACATAATCTAAATGGACCTAAACTAAATGCTGTTCGCCAGACAAATCCTGACGCGTTAGCAATTGCTGAACAACTTGATAAAGAACGTAGCAAGGAAACGAACGGTTTACTTTATGGTATTCCCATTATCATTAAAAATAATATCAATACTAGAGATCAAATGGCTACAACAGCTGGTAGTTTAGCACTTCAACATAACTATCCAGAAGAAGATGCGTTTATAGTTAAGAAATTACGTGAAGCTGGAGCAATCATACTAGCAACTGCTAATTTAACCGAGTTTGCTAACTTTATGGCTTACGAAATGCCAAACGGGTATAGTTCTCTTGGTGGACAAGTACTTAACCCATATAATCCTGGTGTGTTTGATGTAGGTGGGTCAAGTGCAGGAACTGGCTCAGCTATTGCAGCTAATTTTGCAACTGCAGGAATTGGAACAGAAACTTCAGGCTCCATTCTTAGTCCGGCAAGTAGCAATTCGCTCGTTGGTATAAAACCGACTATTGGTTTAGTTAGTCGCACTGGTATTATCCCTATATCACATAGTCAAGATACAGCAGGTCCAATGACACGAACTGTTGAGGATGCGGCAATCATGTTAACTGTTATGGCTGGTCAAGATGAATCTGATTCTTCGACAAAAAATTTCCCGGGAAATGATACGGATTATACATCTTCATTATTAGAAGATGGATTAAAAGGAAGTAGAATTGGGATAGATAGAAGTACGTTCGCGGAACTTTCAGAAGAAGAAGTAACTGTGATCGAGGAAGCTATCGCTACTATAAAACAACAAGGCGCGACCATTATTGATCCAATTAAAATACATACGCCTGAACTAGATATGGTAGTAATGAAACATGAATTTAAGCATGACCTTAACAAATACTTAAAAACTGTATCAGAAGATGTTTCTGTCAAAAATTTAAAAGACATCATCGCATTTAATCAACAAAATAACGAGCTAGCTTTAAAATACAATCAAGAGCTTTTGGAAGATTCAGAGGCAATGAGTGATGATCCAACCGATCCTGCTTATTTAGAAAGTCGCGCGATGGATTTGAAGTACTCTCGTGAGTTAGGGATCGATGCGGTTATGGAAAAACATAACCTAGATGCAATTCTTTCACCAAACAACTGGGGAGCTTCCTTACCGGCTAAAGCTGGCTACCCATCCATTACAATCCCAGCTGGATATACAGATGAAGGAAAACCAGTTGGTATAACATTTAGCGCTAAAGCTTTTAGTGAACAAATATTAATCAAACTAGGTTACTCCTACGAACAAGCGACAAAACATCGAATAGAGCCTAGATTTCAATAAAGTATTAAGTGAAAAATCAGTGGGAAATTAAAATAAGACAATCAAATAACCGAAATTTAATCTTACCTTTTAGTAAACACCGAATTTCTTAAAATGTAAGATAGCTAAAGAGGCTGGGACATAACTAGCCAAAATAACGAAAAAGATTCCGATCATCTTAGGAAGATGGTCGGAATCTTTTTTTGTTGGATTATTTTCAGGATTTGTTGGACCATGCGCATGCTTAGCCGTGTACTTTCTCAAGTTCACCGCCATGAATGCAAATCCTAATTCATTTTCCACTTTCTTCTTGCCTCTTACTGACATACGAGTGAAACGCAAATTAGCCTTCAAAAATCCGAAGACTGGTTCTACATCTATTTTTCGTTTGCCATAGATTTTACCGGTTTCTTTTTCTGAAAGCTGCTGTTTTGTGTATGCTTTTTGTTGTTCCCATTTTTCATTATAATAAATTTTTCGATTATTTCCTTCCTTTGCTTTTGTACAGTGGGAACGCAACGGACAATCCGAACAGTCTTCACATTCATAGACTTTAAAGGATCGGGTGAAGTTATCTTTACCTGTTCGATTAGATAGATACTGGAAAGCCACTTTTTTATCATTTGGACAACGGAAAGAATCACTCGCTTCATCATACGCCCAGTTCATTGTGTTAAAAGGGTCTTGCTTATATTTCTTTGTCTTCTCTTTTCGATACATATTGTAGGTAATCAGCGGGATGCGCTCCCGATTAATGCGGACATCTTCATAATTCTGTTCACTTCCATACCATGCATCAGCTACGATATATGTGGGAAGTTCAAAGAAGCTTTCCTCGATTTTATCTAGAAAAGGAGTGAATGTGCGTACATCAGTTGGATTGGGAAATACGTCATATGCGAGTGTATATTGTCCTTCGGTCGCAATTTGTACATTGTAACCTGCTTTTAATTGGCCATTCTTCATATAATCGTCTTTCATGCGCATAAAGGTGGCATCATGGTCTGTCTTTGAATAACTATTGCGCGCTTCAAATATAAGCCTATCCTTTTCGTATTTTTGTTTGCGTGCTACGTAATCTTTAAACTGTTTGCGGTATTTTTTTGGTGTTTTCCTTGCAGAGCGAAGCTGCTTTCGTTTGCTGACATCTTTACTTTCTTCGATCTGTTTGTCGTATCCTTCAACGGTCTTCTCTAGTTTCTCAACTACTTTTTCGAGTTCTTTAGTGGATAGTTCTTCCGTACTTTCGCGTTCTATTTCTGGAATAATTTCGTTTGCCAATAATTCATCGTACAGTTGATTTGATTTCTCCACCAAATTCGCACTGTATTTTTCAATCGCTTTTCGCCAAACAAACGTAAATTTATTGGCATTTGCTTCTATTTTGGTGCCATCAATAAAGATCGCTTCCTGGTCAATCAGCTCTTCTTTCACCAGTTGGCATCGAAATTGTACAAAACATTGGCGTAACAGTTCTTGTACTTCTTCATTGACTCGAAAACGATTAATCGTTCGATAGCTTGGCTCATAACCTTGCGCTAACCACATCATACGTACACTATCTTTCAGTAATGATTCAATTTTTCTTCCAGAGAAAACAGATTGCGTGTAAGCACATAAAATAACCTTCATCATCATGCGTGGATGATAAGCAGGACAACCTGTTTCATGTAAGAAAACAGAAAATGCTTTATCAGGTATTTGTTCTACTAAGTCATGGATCGTATAGGCAATATCATTTTTTTGTAATTTCATTTCAAAATCTAACGGCAGAATTACTTGATTCATGTTATAATCTTTAAACATAAGGATACCTCCGATAGTTATTGTTTCGTCACTTTAATTTTATCAGAAGGTATCCTTTTTTACTTACTAAAATTTTCGATTTTATAAAAAAGTTGCATCTTCCAACTACCGTTGGAAGATGCAACTTTTTATTGTTTATCTGAGTTTTGTCCCAGCCTCTTTAGACTTTATTCAAATAGTGCTACCTTCTTAGACGCCTCATTAATTTCATCAAGATCTTCTCTTGATAATGTGAATTGCAGTGCACCAATGTTCTCTTCAACATGATGGACTTTTGAAGCACCTGGAATTGCTACTACGGTCTCCCCATGAAAATGGATCAACCAGTTAAGTGCAATTTGCGTCTGACTAACTCCATATTTAATCGCCTTTTCTTCTAATAAATCAATTAACGGTTGTGTTTGCGCTAATCCTGCAGCTTTAAAGAATTTTGTATATTTGCGTGGACCTTTAATATTTTTGATCAGTTCAGGATTTTTATGAAATTTCCCTGATAATATGCCCTGTTCCAATGGAGAATAGGCAATAATGGTGATTCCTAATTCTTTCGCAACATCCATTATACCGTTTTTTTCAATCCTTCGATCCAATAAACTATATTTCACTTGGTTTGAAGCTAGAAAATAATCTTTTTCTTTTAATAATTCATGAGCCTCTTTCATCTTTCCTGCATTATAATTACTTACACCGACAAGTTTAATTTTATTCTTTTCTAAGAGATGTATCATTTCTTTCATTTCATTCTTCACATTAGAAAAAGAGAAAGGTTGGTGAATTTGATATAAATCAATGTCCCTTCCACCTAATGCCTCTAATCGCTTATCTATCGTCTTTGTAATGGAAGATGCTGTTCTAAATAATGGCCACCATTTTGTTGCAATTAATGCGCTCTCTGCAGATGCATCTATGCTATTTAAGGCTACAGATAATGCATTTTCAGATTCACCTTTTCCATATATTTCAGCAGTATCAAACCAATTGATCCCACCTTCCAAACTAAGCCTCACAATATTAGTAACATCCTTTTGATCCATCGCAGCCCAAAATCCACCTACTAAACCTTTACCATTACTAAATTGCCAACACCCTAATCCTAATGCAGATACTCTTGTTGATGATTGTCCTAATTTCCGTAAAGCTACATGTGTCTCTACTGTCATTCGTTAATCATTCCCCTTTCAACATTGTATATTAATACCAGTTTAGAGCTAATTAGTGATTTTGTAAAAAATAAGCAGCTAGTTCCAACTAATACGTTTTTATTTTAGTTAGAATTCTATAAAGTATATAATTATGCCAAGTACTATAATAACAAGACTAACAGACAGCAATCCAATTATCCTTGACGTATTTGCCACTTGGATCTCTTTCCAGTTCACCGGTTTAATCCCGCTAACCCAAAAGACGATAATGGCTGATAATAAAATCGCATGAATATTTACAAGTAATAAAAGAAGTGGCGTAACTGCATATCTCCATTCCCCCTCGCCAATTATCATGCCAAAGACAATTGCTGGTGGTAACAGCGCTACTGATACCATTACACCAACTAATGCTTCTGACACACGTTTGGCAAAAGAAAGTGCGCCAGCCGCTCCCGCTGCAAGTGCTAAGATGATATCCATCATCTCGATATTTGTACGAGCTCTAAACTCATCGCTATCAAGTGGTAAATTAAATATAACACCAAATAAAATAGCAATAAGAATTGGAACTACCAAACCAAATATTGCAGTCCCTACCGACCGGCGCATTATTTTATAATCACCTAACACAGCTGCAAAAGATAGGGCGGTATAAGGACCAATTAATGGAGCGATAACCATCGCACCAATTACGACTGCTGCACTATCTTTTACAATACCTGCAGTCGCAACAATAGCTGATAACACAAGGAGCCATACAAAGTTTCGATTAATAACACTTGATGAATGAACGACATTATATAATTCATGCCTGCTCGCCCTTAAAACCTCTTCTTGTTTTTCGGATGGGTCTCTTTCTTCCTCTTTTTCCTCCTCAACTCGCGGAATATAAGTTGAAATGTTATAAAGTAATGCACGCATTTCCTCATCATATTTTGAATCTAATTCTAAAAAATTCAGAATCTCTTCCGCATATTTTTTATCAATTAATAATTTAAATACTTGCTCTTGATCTGAAATGCGTGTATGCCAATGCGAAATTATCGTAAATTCTGCTATTTTTTCTTGGAAATGATTCACTTTATCATTTGGAATATATACTTCAATTAGTTGTAACTCCATCTTTTCTTCCCTCGCTACTAGAATCAATTTTTCACTTAGGATACGGAAGCTACAAAAAAATATGAATAATATAAGTTAGCAGTTAAGATGATTTATGCTTAATGCTCATAAATCATCTTTCTAGTCATACCACCATCGATAATAATGTTTTCACCATTAATAAAATCATTAAGTGGATTCGTCAGAAACAAACAAGCACGTGCGACATCACTAGGTTTCCCTACACGTTTGGACGGATGTTGCGTATGATCAACAGTACGAAGCGATTCATAATCTTCTGTTTCTATCCAGCCTGGACTAATAGCATTTACAGTAATTTTTTCTTCCTGTAATGTGAGAGCTAAAGCATGTGTGAGTGCGTATATGCCACCTTTACTTGCGGCATAACTTTCCGTATTTGGTTCAGACATAAATGCACGTGTAGACGCAAGATTTATAATTGCACCACCCGTTCCTCTCATCTTTTTCGCTGCCGCTTGGGAACATAGAAATACGCTACGTAAATTCGTGTTTAATACATCATCAAACTCATCCACAGTTAAATCAAAAAAGGACTTGAATTTTGAAACACCCGCATTATTAATTAAAATATCTATTTTATCAAATTCATCCATTGTTTTTTCCATTAAATTATCAATTGAAGTGGACTCTCGGACATCTGTCTTTATAAAAGTTGCTGTCTTTTTTCTTTTATTTAGTGATGCTTCAACCTTTTTCCCGTCATCTTTTGCGACATCAGCAATTATTACATGTGCACCTTCTTCTGCGTATGCAGAAGCTATAGATCGGCCAATTCCATTTGCACCACCAGTAACAATAACTACCTTATTTTCAAATAGCATTTAATTGCCTCCCTTATTACTAATTCACTTCATCATACCATTTAAGAAGCTACGTTTAAAAAAATACAATCTTTTCTAAACTAATTATTAGAAGGATCTGAAAGCTATATAAAAATGGCCAAGCGAGATGCTAGGCCATTTTTAACATGAAAACGTCGTCTATCTATCCTTTTGCTAATCTTAATGCGGTTTCTGTGATCTTCCTATCTATTTCTAGTTGTTTTTCTGTATCATGTGGATGATAGAATCCATTATTAATCATATACGTAGAAATTTGTTCATGAAATGTAATAACTTCGTCTAATTGCATCGTTAATGTATTTCTAACTCCTGGTGTTGCAGTTTCTGTAATAGCTAAGGCATAACTCTTTATTTCTGCTTTTGCAGCCATTAAAATATCTGTCGCAATTACTTGATCTGTTAATGGTGCCATCCCAGTAATTTTTTCAATAAGTTGATTCACTGTTTAACCTCCTTCATGACAAGTGTTTTTCTAAATCTTCCAAATGCCGAACATGCATTGTAGCATCTTGCTTCATCAAATCTTTTAGATTCTCGTCCATTACTAATCCTTGCATGATCGATGCCTTGGTAAGGCATAAGCTCTTAAATGTAATAAGTTCATGTACCTCTAATGTTTCATGCATACCTAACTGTATGTTCAAACCTTCCACCCCCCACCTTCATGTTAGTATTATTCATTTAGCGCTCTATTTGCGTAGTGAACATCTTTTTCTAACTGCTCGGGAATATTAAAAGCATCATATATTCCTCTATCTTGAAGAAATCCATATATTTGTTCATGTTGTTTAATTGCTGTTTGTAACTCCTGTGTCAAAAATGTTCGAATGTCAGAAGATGTTGTTTCTGTAATAGCTGCAGCCATGTCTTTAATACCAGCTTTTGCTTCAAATAGCATATCTGTAGCTATCGTGTGGTCTGAAGCACTTAATTGATTCGTATCCATTTATTGCACCCCTTTATTGATTGATTTGAGTTGAAGCAGAAGTGAGTAAGTCTTTCATTTGATTAACTGCCGTATGACCTTGTTTTACACTCTGTTCGACCAATGTTTTTAATTCGATATTTTCAACTATTTTCATTCTTGATTTAGATTGTGAAAGGCAACCAACTTTAAAATTAATTAACTCCCTTAAATCAACGATTTCATGTATACCAAAGTTACTACTTTTCAAGTATACGTTCACCTCCATTGTTATTCATGTTAGCTTTTGTCTTTCTTATTTTGTTTATTCAAGTTATACCTCCATGCATGATTTTTTCCCTCAAGTCGATAATAAACCGACATCTTAAAAAGAACGGAGTATACTTTCGTGACTGATAATTTAGAAATAAATAAGATATTAGAACAACTGTCCACTTCAGAAGAACAATTAGACTTTGCTCAACCAAATCATTTAACTCCTGCTATGAAAGCCTATCAGGATTATTACGGATTTAAACAATCAAATCTTTCATTTCACTTCGGTAAAATAACAATTGATCAAAATAACGTGCACGTACAAATTTTTAAACCCAACCATAGCAAAGGAAATATATTTTTATTACATGGCTATTTAAGTCATGTCGGTTATTTAAAACATATTATTCAGTTTTTAAATAACCAGTATTACACAGTAATTAGTTATGATTTGCAAGGACATGGCCTTTCAACAGGTAAGATTGCCTCTGTCAACACATTTGATGATTATGGTCGTATTATGGAGAAATTATTAACAATAATAAAAAAGGAACTGAGTGGTCCCATACACCTAATTGGTCACAGTACTGGTGGCGCCATCATCGTTGATTATCTATTGAGACATCCAAGTCATGACGTCGATAAAGCTATATTGGTTGCACCACTTATTCATTCAAATTATTGGAATTTATCACAAATTGGGCTATACATGTTGAAATGGTTCCCTTTTATCCAGCATATAAAAAGGAACTTCCGTCAAAATTCAACAGATGAAGCATATTTACGTTCCATAAAAACTGACCCACTTCAATCAGACAATGTTCCGGTGAAATGGGTCAACGCATTAATGACATGGAATAAAAAAATACAAGATTATCACGAAAGCAAAAAGTTCATTTATCTCATTCAAGGAAATCAGGATAAGACAATAGATTGGAAATACAACATAAAATTTCTCCAACATAAATTTCAAAACTTACAAATTGCTCAAATTGATCAAGGACGTCACGAGCTTTTTAATGAGGCAGAGCCTATTAAAAGGATTGTGTTTCAACGAATTCTCAAATACTTGGAACCTTAACATTACCAGCTTCTTTCGTCATACTTAATTTTATTTTCAAAAAATGATACGATAGAAGAAAGGAGAGATGATCGATAATGAAAATTGCTTTTATTTCAGATGTTCACGGGAACGCGATAGCATTAGATGCAGTATTAAATGATATTAGAAAAAAAGAAGTTGATAAGATAGTAGTGCTTGGGGACCTTGCTTATCGTGGACCAGAGCCAAAACGATCGATTGACTTAATTAAAAATTTAAACACAACCGTTATTAAAGGTAATGCAGATGATTGGATTGTACGTGGCGTAAGAAAAGGTGAAGTTCCTGACGCAGCACTTGATAAGATGAATGAAGAAAGAGACTGGTCTGTGGCCCAATTATCCCAAGCGGACATTGCTTACTTAGAAAAACTACCTACAGAAACGCTATTTGAAGAAAACGATATCGTTTTTCACGGTTTTCATGCAACACCAAACAGTTTATTTGATGCGGTACTTCCAAATGCAACGGATGAAATGATCGAGTCAGAATTAATGAAAAAGGTTGCGGATGTTTATCTGTATGGACACATTCATAAATCTTATATTCGTACGATAAACGGTAAAATGATTATTAATCTAGGTAGTGTTGGACTGCCATTTGATGGTATTACAAAGGCTTCTTATGCTCTTGTTGATGTGCAAGATGGAAGTGTTAGTGCTTCGATTGAAAAAGTATCTTATGATTTTGAAAAAACGATTGATAAATATAAGGAAGTAAACTATCCAAATATTGAGTTAATGAAAAATATCATTCAAAACGCAAAAAATTAACAAAAACTCCCGTTCCAATGCTACATGGAAGGGGAGTTTTTCAGAATATTAATAACAAGTAATTCTGTGGTAAAATAGCTATATATAAGGGAGTGACGTTTTATGCACTGGAGAAAATTAGCACTACTTTTGCCACCATTTATTCTTATCGGCTATCTTTTAATAACATATCTACCTGATACGTTAAGTCAATATTCTATCGTAATAGCCATTTTATTTTGGGTGATTTATTATGGTTGGGTCTTTATCGAGGAGAAGAATAAAGAAAAATCAAATAAAGATTCCACAGATAGTACCAAATAAGACCTCATACATAGGTCTTTTTTTCTTAGTAATTTACGCAATTTTCACTTATAAAAATAATCTCTAAACGTTGGCTGTTATTAGCTTGGAGTGTGTTCATTATAAAGCTTGACACGATTTAAAAAAGTTGTTTATTACTTAATAAACATAGGCTCTTTCGTAACTGCCATGTTGATTTCCGCTTCTGGCAGTCGCTTTCCACGGGCAAATGTTTTCGATGGGCCGAGTAATAGCAGGCCCAAGTCTTCAGCTAACTTCGAAAAGCAAAAGTCGCTTTCCGAAGTGGATCTTCAGATCTTGCTTTTCCCGCAGTAGTCGACTACCCTACGCTACAATCAATCAGCATAAAGTAGAATAAAACTATATGACAAGCAGATAACGTAATACTTCTAAAGTTTATCCAGCGAAGGTAGCAAATGGTTGACACTCCTGTGGGAACAGCAAATGTTTTCGATGGGATGAGTAATCGCAATCCCACAAACCGAAGATCCTCTATAGAAGCGGTCTTTGCTTCTATAGATAGCTGAGGTTGTGCCCACGGAAAGGGAGACTATTTGCTACCGTAGCGGGTCTAAAGTTGTAAGATACTTACGACTGAGTTTCTCTCGAGTGCGTCAGATCACAGTACTGATGATTCAAAAAGAAGCGTGAAGTCAATTTCTATTTTGGATTGTTAGACTTTCTTGTTACACCAAAACTTAAGTGCCGTTTTACAGTGTAAAAGTTGAGTTAGTAATTTATGAAACTTTCACAGCATTAAACAGGAATTTAGGTTTAGCGATAACTAGGATGTCTCACAAATAAGTTAAAGTTGACCTCGTTCCCATCATTACGTCTCATCTTACGAATTTGATAGAAAATGTGACGTAGTAAAACTAATAATAAACTATTCCCATTAAAAAAGTCGGAATTTAATTGACTTTATTTCACTGCTAATGATATTCTTATAGATATAACTAAATATATAACTATTCTTATCCAGAGAGGTGTAGGGACTGGCCCAATGAAACCTCGGCAACAGGCTATTACTTTTTAGAACTGTGCCAACTCCACAAGTATTTCTATACTTGATAGATAAGTAGTAAGATGCCTGTATTTCTTCTTTCTATTTAACTAGGGAGGAGAATTTTTTATATGATGATTATCGATAAGTAAAAGTTGGGGGTTATAAAATGGGGAAAGTCTTTTTAGTTGGTGCTGGTCCTGGAGATCCGGATCTATTAACGATTAAAGGATTAAAAGCAATTAAACAAGCTGATGTAATTTTATATGATCGCCTAGTAAATGAGGAATTACTCAACTACGCTTCTAAAGATACCGAATTAATTTATTGTGGTAAACTACCTGGAAACCACACCTTACATCAAGATATGATTAACAATTTGCTTTGTGAACATGCCAGAGGAGACAAAATCGTTACACGTCTAAAGGGTGGCGATCCATTTATTTTCGGGAGGGGTGGCGAGGAAGCACAACTCTTAAAGGAATCTGGAATCCCCTTTGAAATAGTCCCTGGTATTACTGCTGGTATCGCCGCTCCTGCTTATGCCGGCATACCTTTGACACATCGAACATTAAGCTCTTCTATTACCATTATTACGGGCTTTAATCCAGAAAAGGATTCAAATGAATATTGGCGGAATTTAGTTGGCAGTGTGGAAACACTTTGCATTTACATGGGTGTGAAACATTTCCCTGAGATTGCTAAAAGGCTAACCGAAAACGGTATGGACGTTAACACCGAAGTTGCACTTATTCATTGGGGCACACTTCCTAAACAAAAAACAATTACTGGTACATTAGCAACAATCAACGAAAAACTACATGAAATTGAAAATCCTTCTATGATTGTGATTGGAAAAGTTGTACGATTAAGAGAGAAATTAAAATGGTTTGAAGAAATTGCACAGTCCTAATCTTCTGCATCATCTTAGTTAAAAAGGTGATGTAGACTAATTAAATCATGTTTGATAAAGAAAGGAAGTAACCAAATGATGGAGTTAGAAGGCAAAAAAATTGGTGTTACTGCAGATAGAAAAGCCGATGAAATCAGTACAATCATTAGAAAAAAGGGTGGCACTCCAGTTATTCGTTCTATTCAAGGTGAACGTATTCTTCTTGAAGAAAAAGCAGAGCAAGATGTGGAGCATCTCATTGCAGGAGATTATGACTGGGTTATTCTCACAACAGGTATTGGAGCTAAAGGATTAGAGAATGCTGCCAAAAATCTCGGTGTACTGGAATTATATATTGAAACATTAAGAGGGAAAAAACTTGCTATTCGCGGAAGTAAAACACTGAATTGGATGAAACAATGGGATTTAAAACCATACTTCTCTTCACCTGATGGAACAATGGATAAATTAATAGAAGAGTTAAAAACAAATCAAATTGATGGACAAAAGTTTTTCTTTCAAGCTTACAATAAGGATGAAGAGGAACTACTTAATCAGTTACGAGCATTGCCAATTTTTCTTTATCAATCGATGCCCTATTACTATAACCCACCTGAAGCTGAGACATTAGAAAATTTAAGGACTTTAATCGAAACACGAGAATTAGATGCCGTTTTATTTACGAGTAAAACACAAGTGGAAAACCTTTTTTCAGACTATGAATCTATTGATAGATTAATCGAGGCCTTTGAAAGTGATGTTTTAGCAGTTAATATTGGAATTGTAACCGAAATGCAAGTAAGAGATTTCGGTGTCAATCGTTTATTAACTCCTGAAAAACCAAAAATGGGTGCTATGGTTATATCATTAGCTAATTATTATAAAACGAAAGAAAAGCCTGCAAATACAGACTAAGACTCTTTCATTTCTAATATAAATAAATCGTTCCTATTGTGGTAATCATTACAATAAAACTTAGTGGTAAACCTACTTTAAAATAATCAGTAAACTTATAACCACCTGGACCATAAACAATCAAATTTGTCTGATAACCGATTGGTGATAAAAAGCTAGCAGAAGCACCAATTGTTATAATAACTAAAAATGCCATAGGATCAGCTGCTAATTTATTAGCGGCTTCTATTGCTATGGGGAACATTAAGACAACTGCACCATTATTTGTAATCATTTCTGTAAAAGAAACAGTTACAATATAAAGTAATACCAATATACCTAACATACCAAACGGCTCAGAAACTATAATTAACTGGTTCGCAATCCAATCCGCAGCTCCAGTCTTAAACAAAGCTTGCCCGATACCAAATGCACTTGCAATCAACAATAAAACATGATATTGCATATCCCTACTAATGTCTTCTGGCCTGATAACTTTAAATATAAAGTAAAGAATTACAGTAATTGTCATCGCCTTTAACATAGAAAGAACACCGAAACTAACTAAGAAAATCATAGTAGTGAGTATAAGAATAGATAACCACGCATTTTTCTTATCAATCTTGTGTAACAATGGGTGTTTATTCAATGGCATAGCTACATAGAAATCATTAGATTGCGCAAATCTCTCTTCAAAATCTGCACCAGCTAATAAAAGAAGTGTATCTCCAGCTTTTAGTGTGATATCACCAATACCACTTTCAATTCGCTCATTATTTCGATGCACAGCTATCACATCAGCATCATATTTAGCTCGGAATTTATTTTCTTTTACCTTTTTATGAAGCAGAGAAGATTGATGCGAAATAACCACTTCCATCACTTGTGTATTGCCATTACGTAATTTTTCTAATGTGACGTTTGTTCCTGTCTTTAATTCAATCCCTTTTTTACTTTGAATTTCTGCAATTCGTGAAATAACACCAGTGAATATCAGGCGATCATTCGCTTTTATTTTTGTGGAATTTCTGACTGGATATATTTTTTCATTATTTCGGATTACAGCTATTAAATAGACACCTTTAAAATCTCGTAATCCCGATTCTTCTACTGTCTTATTAACTAATGGATTATCTAGAAAAGGATAATTTTCCTCGATCACCATCTCGATTAAATATTCTCTACTTTTCTCAGTAACAGTTGGTTCTGAGACTTTATAACTCGGTAGAATCTTATATCCAATTGTCACCAAATAGATCAGCCCGATAATACTAGCTGGCAGACTATATTTGGCTAAAGTGAACATCGAATACCCTTCCATTCCTCTTTCTACCATTAAACCATGTACAACAAGATTAGTAGATGTCCCCATTAAAGTTAATATACCACCTAATATCGTTGCGTACGAAAGTGGAATCAAAAACTTTGAAGGAGCGATATTATGGTCAACACACCATTTTCGGACAATAGGCGTTAGTGTCATAACGATTGGTGTGTTATTTAGAAATGCCGACGCTGCTGTAATTGGTAATAAAAAGCTAAATAATGTACGTTGATCAGATTTACCTTTTTTTAATAATCGAAAGATGACTTGTTCTACTAGACCACTTTTTTGAATAGCGCCAGCTACAATAAATAGCAAAGCAACCGTCAACATACCTTGGTTAGAAAAACCGGCAAATGCTTCTTCCGCAGTTAAAATACCAGTTATAAAAAAGATTGACAATGCGGTGAACACAATGATATCCGGACGAGCTATTTCTTTAATTAATCCAATTAACATGATAAATATTACGATAAAAGTAAAGATCATTTCGCCTGTCATATTGTGGCCCCCTAACATACAATTGCCAATTCACTAAGTTGTTTCAGAGGGTTTAATGACTAGTTCAGCAGTAAGAACTATCATTAAGAAATATAACCCTGCTCCTTTAAATAATTTACAATGCTCTCCACCGCTTCTTCAATAGATTGCTTATCTGTTTCAATTGTCAACTCGGGCTGATCTGGCTCTTCATATGGTGCATCGATACCAGTAAAGCCTTTTATCTCACCCGCTCTTGCTTTTTTGTATAGACCTTTTGGATCACGCTTTTCACACGTTTCTACTGTAGCTTTCATATATATCTCAATAAACTCATCTTCTTCTAACAATTGACGAACATTTTCTCTATCTTGTTTATATGGTGAAATGAATGCAGTTAACGTTATTAAGCCTGCATCCACCATGAGTTTTGATACTTCACCAACACGACGAATATTCTCTTTTCTGTCTTCTGGAGAAAACTTTAAGTTATTATTCAAACCATGTCTTACATTATCACCATCTAAACGATACGTATGGATAGCTAGTGCATGTAATCTTTTTTCCAATTCAACTGATACAGTAGACTTACCTGAACCAGAAAGACCAGTAAACCAAAGAACAGTACTCTTGTGTTTATTTTGTTTTTGCCTTTCTTCTTTCGTTACTTCTGAATGATGCCAAACAATATTGGTTGATTCGTGCATGATTGTAGCCCCCTATATCGAAAGTCAGTTTGTTTGCATACCTTTAATAAGTACTTCCGCAACTTCTGTACGTGAAAATTGTTTTGGTGGTTTCTCTCCATTACGTAACATTTCTCTTACTTTTGTTCCACTTAGATGAACATGATTTTCCTTATCGTGTGGACACGTTTTAGCAGTAGCCATGTTTTCACACGCTTTGCAGAAAAAGGCATGCTCAAATGCAAAGATTTGAATTCCTAATTCATCCTCAAATTGACGAATAAAATCTTGCGCTTCATAGGTTCCATAATAATCACCTACACCAGCATGATCGCGTCCGACAATAAAGTGCGTACAGCCGTAATTTTTACGAACGATCGCATGTAAAATAGCTTCTTTTGGTCCAGCATACCGCATTGCTGCAGGATAAATAACTAAACGCGTTCTATCTTTCGGATAATACTTTTCCAGAATTACTTGGTAACTTTCCATACGAACAGCTGCAGAAATATCATCTGACTTTGTTTCACCAACAAGTGGATTTAATAACAAACCGTCAACTACTTCTAATGCACTCTTTTGAATATATTCATGCGCACGATGGACAGGATTACGCGTCTGAAAACCAACAATTGTCTTCCACCCAATTTCTTTAAATAGTGCACGTGTTTCTTTAGGATCCATATGAAATGCCTCAAACTCACTATGATCGGGACGATTTAACAAGTTGATAGGGCCACCTAAATAAATCTCACCTCTTTCGTACAACTTCTGCACACCTGGATGTGCTTCATCTGTTGTTCCATAAATATTCTTTGCTTCAAGCTTTTTATCATAGCTATATTTTTCCTCTAATTGCAGGATTCCGTAGATAATCCCATCTTCACCCTTTAAAGCTATTTCTTCCCCAATAGAATATGTTTCTGCTTGTGCTTTTGTAACTGCTAAAGTAATCGGAATACTCCAAACACTGCCATCGGCAAGACGAGTCTCTTTAACAACTCGTTCATAGTCTTTTTGTCCTAAAAAGCCTGTAAGTGGGCTGAAACCACCTATTCCAATTAGTTCTAAATCAGAAATAGCCCACGCGTTTATTGTTAAATCTTTTAACGTTTCTGCATTAGTCACTGCTTTTTCTCTTTTTGTTCCCGTTAATTGTCTATTAATTAATGTTCCACCATGTGCTTCAATTGACATCTAAAATAACCTCCAATATGTTTTGAGTGAATCAATTATTACGCGTGGAAATCTAAGCCTGATTCCACTGCTGCAATATAGCCTTGACGAATAACAAAGTCACCGAAGTGCTCTTTTTCATTACGATCTTTTGCATAGGATTGAAGCATTGGTTTTAACGTATTTAAAATTTCTTCTTCTCCAATATTTTCTTTATACATCTTACTTAGACGATCACCAGTAAAGCTTGCTCCTAGATACATATTATATTTTCCAGGTCCTTTACCGATAAAACCAATTTCCCCTAAAGCAGAACGTGCACAACCATTTGGACAACCTGTCATTCGGATAATAATTTCTTCTTCTCTTAACCCAACTTCATTAATGACTAATTCGAGTTGATCAATTAGAGATGGGAGGTATCTTTCAGCTTCAGCCATAGCTAAACCACATGTAGGAAACGATGTACATGCCATTGAATTTCTTCGTAAGGCAGAATTTTGTTTGCCATCTGTTAAACCATATTCTTTAACCAATTTGTTTATTTTAGGTTTGTCTTTTGCAGTTACAGAACCAATAATCACGTTTTGGTTCGCTGTTAAACGGAAATCACCTTTGTGAACCTTAGCAATTTCACGCAAACCTGTCATCAATTTATAATCTTCTGTATCAGCAATTCGTCCATTTTGAATAAATAATGTTAAATGCCATTTACCATCGCCTTTTAACCAACCGTAACGATCGCCATTATGATCGAAGCTAAAAGAACGCGCCTCGTCAAGTTCATAACCAAGTCTTTCTGCTAACTCTTGTTTAAACCAATCAAGTCCATAGTGATCAATCGTATATTTAAATCTAGCATTCTTACGATTAGAACGATTTCCAAAATCGCGTTGAATCGTAATCACTTTTTCAGCAACATCTACTATTTTATCAACTGGAATAAAACCAATTACGCGTCCTAATTGTGGGTATGTAGCAGTATCGCCATGAGTCATACCCATACCACCACCAACAGACACATTAAAGCCTTGCAGTTTATCATCTTCTATAATTGCGATGAAACCGAGATCTTGGGAATAAACATCAACATCATTTGATGGCGGTACAGCAATACCTATTTTGAATTTTCTAGGTAAATAGTGTTTACCATACATCGGTTCTTCATCTGTTTCACGACTATCAATTTGTTTCTCTCCATCAAGCCAAATCTCATGATAAGCTTTTGTTCTTGGTGAAAGATAATCACTTAAATTTTTTGACCATTCGTATACTTCTGCATGAATATCTGATTGATATGGATTAGCTGTACACATTACATTTCTGTTCACATCACCGCAAGCTGCAAGTGAATCCATTAATACGGCGTCCATCGCTTGCATGCTTTTTTTCATATTCCACTTTAATATACCGTGGATTTGAAAAGCTTGACGTGTCGTAAGTTTCATCGTACCGTTGCCGTATTGTTGTGAAATCTCATCCATTGCCAACCATTGTTCCGAAGTTGCGACACCCCCTGGTGCACGGACCCGCACCATAAAGGAGTATGCTGGTTCTAGTTTTTTTTGTTTTCTTTCTAGGCGAACGTCACGATCATCTTGTTGATAGCTACCGTGAAATTTTAATAATTTAGTTTGAGCATCAGGAATACTCGCAGTAAGACGATCTGCAAAACTTTCTACTAGCGTTCCACGAAGGAAATTACTGTCTTCTTTAATTTGTTCCATTTCATCTAAAGGTTGATCTTGCACTCTTGTTTTATTTGTTGTCATCATTTATCCCCCTTACTGAAAAATTAATATACGTCACGTTGATAACGTTTTTCTTTGCGCATTGTAGTTAGAAACAGCTCTGCTTGTTCAGTATTCATGTTGCCTTCCTTTTCAAAAATAGCTAACAATGTAGCCTGAACATCTTTTGCCATATGCTTCTCATCCCCACAAACATACACATGTGCGCCATCCTGTATCCATTGGTAAAGTTCTTTACTTTGTTCAAGCATTCTATCCTGTACATAGACCTTTTCATCTGTATCACGTGAAAAGGCTACATCCATTCTTGATAGAACACCATCTTTAAGCCACTTTTGCCATTCAATTTGATAAAGGAAATCCGAAACGAAATGTTGATCCCCAAAAAACAGCCACGCCTTACCATCAGCTTCAATCTCTTCGCGTTCTTGAAGAAAAGCTCGATATGGTGCAACACCAGTACCTGCTCCAATCATAATAATCGGTTTATCATTTTCCTCAGGCAATCTAAATCTATCATTGCGTTGAACAAAAACTGGTAAACTATCACCAATTTCTAATCTGTCAGCACATTGCCCTGAACAAACACCAACCCGATCACGACCATGGGCATGATAGCGAACAGTACCAAGAGTTAGATGAACCTCATCAGGATTTGCCTTTAAACTGCTTGCAATCGAATAAAGACGTGCTGGTATCTTGCGTAGCAACTTAATAAAGTCGACTGCCGAAACCTGCCATGGACCAAAATCTTCTACTACATCAATCAGATCTCTTCCTTCAAGGTAATCATTAATCTCTTCTCTATTATCCGACTGGGCAAGTTTAGTTAATGCTTCACTACCCGTGAATGCAGCAATTTTCTCCAACAGTGGTTTCGTTAAAATTGTGATCTCGAGAGTTGAGATTAACGTATCTCTTAATGGGCGATCCTCGTGATCCACATTATCGATAGACACAAGTTCATTAGGGTCCCACTGCATTTTCTCAATCAATTGATCTACCAATACTGGGTCATTTTCAGGATAAATACCTAGACTATCACCGGGCTCATATTGTAAATTAGATCCTTCTAAATCTAATTCGAGGTGATGTGTTTCTTTATTTGATCCACGTCCATTAAGGTTAAGGTTAGTTAATATTTCTGTTGTAAATGGATTTTTCTTCGAATATGTGTGACCATCAGTTGCTGTATCTGTTTGAGGTGTTACAGTTTCACTTGCTTGTTGTTCTCCGCCCTGGGACTCTTTCAAAATAGCTAATACGCCTGAAAACCATTCCTCAGCTGGTTGTTCAAAGTCTAAATCACAATCGACACGCTGATATAAACGCTCTCCACCTAATTCTTCTAAACGTTTATCAAAGTCTATTCCAGTTTGACAAAAGAATTCATAAGAGCTATCACCTAATGAGAGAACGGAAAAACGTAGATCTTCTAGTTTAGGAGCCTTTGGACCATGTAGAAAATCATAAAAAGAGATAGCATTATCTGGGGGATCTCCTTCTCCATCGGTACTCGTCACAATCAATAAATTTTTAAGTTTTTTTAGATTCTTCGGTTTAAAATCTTCTAGTGAAGAAACCGTAACAACAAAATCATCTTGTTCTAGCTGTTTACCCATATTTTCAGCTAATCCCTGGGAATTACCAGTATCTGTTCCATAAAGCACGGTTACCTCTACTGGTTCTTTTTTAACAGAGACTACTTCCGCTTCAGGTTGTTGTGCTAATGAATCTGACTGCGAAACTGCTAAATAACCGCTTAACCAATATTTTTGTTGTTCTGATAACGATGGTACAAGGCGATTTAGTAGCTCTACTTGTTCTTGATTGAAAATACTGTTTGTCGTTTGAAATTTCAAAAATATCACCCCACTAATGTATACGATTCTATTTATAAAAGAAGTCAACTAATGATCTAGTTTCCTTTTATTATCTAAGTACTTCTACAGTTCTTCATATGTCTCTTTTATAGAGGGGAGGAAGTGATGATAAGTTGCGTCTAACCTATCATGCACTTCCTCCCAAACAACACCTTTTTAAAAAGGGCTATTCGCTAAGATCTCGGCCATAACCTTTGTATTCAAATTAGTTTAGTCGGAATTAAAAATTAAAAAATAGAATCTCACCTTAATTGATCCTCTGACTGGATTAATACTTGCTTTATTCTTTTGCTACATGTAGACCACATTCCGTTTTATTTGAACCTTGCCATCTTCCAGCACGACTATCTCCATCGGCACCAACTGCTGACGTACATGGGATACACCCAATACTTGGATAACCTTGATCATGTAAATTATTGTAAGCCAAATCATTTTCTTCAATGTACGCCCAAACATCATCCCAAGTCCAATAAATTAATGGGCACACCTTAATTGATTTAAAACGGTCATCTTTATTTACAAAGTTGGTATTACTCCTACTTACTGATTGCTCTCTTCTTAAACCAGAAAGCCACGCTGTTGCACCGCTAAGTGCTTCTTCTAGTGGTTTGATTTTTCGAATAAAACAACATTGATCAGGCTGTCTCTTCCATAATGCAGAACCATGTTTTTCTGCTTGTTCATCTACTGTTAAATCCGGTTTTTTCATGTTAATTTTAAGTTTTGGATAACGTCTTTTAACTTCATCTATTAAATCATAGGTTTCTTGAAAGTGAAGATCTGTGTCGAGAAATACAATTTCCGCATCCTCTTTCACTTTAGCAATTAAGTCAATTAGCACCATTCCTTCTGCACCAAAGCTACAAGCATATACGATGGATTCACCATATGTTTCATACGCCCACTCTACTATTCTAGCAGCACCTTTAGTATCATCAGTAGGATTAAAATCTATAAACGGGTCGACAGAGAAATTTTCATATAATAGTTGATTATTCATTATATTCTCCTCCCTTCATATTAAAACCTCTCTTCTTAATTTCAGAAGAGAGGTCCGTACATCTATCATTCACCCATCTTCTTATCTTTCAAGTGTATGCCACTTGCTGGATGTAGCACAGTATCTAAAATAGACCCGTTGCCGAAGTATCAAAGGGCCAGTCCCTCCACCTCTCTTGATAAGAAACGCTTTATATAATTAGTTTTATCATTGTACAAAT
Organism: Paraliobacillus zengyii; assembly: GCF_003268595.1. Classification (NCBI taxonomy): domain Bacteria; kingdom Bacillati; phylum Bacillota; class Bacilli; order Caryophanales; family Bacillaceae; genus Paraliobacillus; species Paraliobacillus zengyii. The sequence continues at coordinate 2,960,478 of NZ_CP029797.1, forward strand.
CATATTACTACTCAGATAAAAAGTCAATAGATAAAAGTGGACTTTCACATTAATTCTGACAATTCAATTCGTTATTTTCCTCAAGACAAGCGCGTAGAAAATAATGTACATTTATTTCTTTTCAAGGACGCTAATTTCTCCCTGATTACCCACAATAACTGTATCTGTCATATTGATAAATAATCCTGTTTCTACAACTCCTACTATTTGTATTAATTGTTCGTGTAACTTTTCTGGTTGTGTAATTTTTCCGAATTTACAATCTAGTATATAGTTGCCGTTATCTGTCAGGTAATATTCTTTTCCATTAAGTCTAATAATTGGTTCCTGACCTAATGCAGCTATTCGCTTTGCAGTGAGCTCCCATCCAAATGGAGTAACTTCAAGTGGTAATGGATAACTCCCTAAATGATCAACTACTTTAGATTGATCAACAATAATAAGGAGTTTTTTTGCAGCGATGGCGACCATTTTCTCACGTAATAGCGCTCCACCTCCACCCTTGATTAGCTGAAGATTTTGATCTACTTCATCTGCACCATCTATTGTAATATCTAATGCACTAACTTCTGATAGATTAGTAGTTGGAACACCGAATTCTTGCGCCCACTTCTCTGTCTGTGCTGAAGTAGGAACCCCTACAATACTAAGACCTTCTTGAACACGTTCACCTAACGATTTAACCATCCAATACGCAGTAGATCCAGAACCTAATCCAACCTTCATACCATCCTTAACATATTTTGCTGCTTCTTTACCAACTAACATTTTTGATTTTTCTGCTTCATTCATACGCTTTCACCCTTTTTTAATTGATGTTAGGTTTATTATACACGTATGAACACTTTTTTGAGGATTTTCGTTCACTTTTTCTGATGTATGATTACATTTTGAGGTTCATGAGCAATTACAGATTGTTTGCGATCATCTTTTGCATTATATGATCAAGTGGGGTTGTTTGTGATCAATTTTCTTTTATTAACCTAATTTCTTTCTCATCGAATCCTGTTATTTTTGTAATAAGTGGAGAATCCATTCCTTCAAAGATCATTTTTATAGCAATCTCCTCTTTCATCGTCTTTTTAACGCTATTGATCTCATATTGTTCAGGAGAAATACGATAAAAATCAGTAACTATATCGCTATGTAACATAGCATCTGCCATTTTGATTATCTTGTTTCGTTGTTTGATTTTATATAATGTATCTTCCACCTCCAGATTACGAATGAAAAACAACCATTCAGCTAATGGCGTTAACGGTTCTTGTACGTTTAATTTTTGTAATTCTAAATAATGAACCTCTATGTCCCTTATTGATTTCCTTTCTTTAAAAACACTATGATAATCTTCGGTTTCCTGTAACAAATTAAAGTTCAGTATGTTAATAAAGACGCACTTCTTTAATTTGTAATAAGTCTCTGCTTCAGCAACTTTCTCACTGTATAAAGAGGATTTATAGTATATAGAACGATTACGATAATGATCGACATTGCGAACCTGTAACTCAACATCTATGTATTCATCTAATTCTGTCTTAACTTTCATAGTTATTTTTGAAAGTTTATCTTCGGTTACATTTATATTAATAATAGCTGTTATTTTTTCTTCTAAAATAGTTTGTAGAAAGGCTACTAAAATAATCTTATTTTCTGGCTGTTTCCCTGCAAAAATTTTTTTAATAATATAATCAGTTTTAGAATCTAATAACATATACTCACTTACTTTTTCGCTCACTCTTCATTCATTCCTTTCTCTGATATTTTGTGGCTTGCCTAATTTCACTTAGCATAGCAAAGTAATTTCGATTCGTAAAAAGGACGTTATCGTATTTCTTCATATATCGTTTCTATTAAAAATCCAGTTGAACAACTGAAAAAAAGAGATTTCAAGTATCTTGTAGTAGATAAATCACAAAATTACTAGTGACCATGGTTTTTTATTATTCATTCTGTCCACAATACTTTAAATCTAATTTCTTAGGATAAAAGCTAGAATTTTTACAGGTATTTATCTCTTTATTTTATGGTATTTACTTTACAATTCGTGTGGTAACTTTAATTTGAAAGCGTTTTCAATGATAAATCACTTAAAATGAAGGAGGTGCAACAAGTCTGTCGTTCCAACTAAAGTATATCTATTCTATTTAGTAAAAGGAGGATTTATTTTGAAAAATTACGCAAAAGTATTATTTGTGGCAGTTCTTTTCTTTATTTTCCTTGGTCCCTCATTTAGTTTTGCAGCTGAGGGGGAAGAAGTCGATATTCAATCTTACGTGAAAGAAATGCAACCTGGTTGGAACTTAGGAAACTCATTTGATGCTGTTGGTCTAGATGAAACCGCGTGGGGAAATCCACCTGTGACAAAGGAATTAATTGATACGCTTGCTGCAGAAGGGTACAAAAGTATTCGAATTCCTATAACCTTTGATCAACGTATGGGAGTTGGGCCTGATTATCAGATTGATCCTGCGTTTTTAGAGCGTGTAACAAATACAGTTAATTGGTCGCTAGACGCTGATATGAAAGTCATGATAAATATTCATCATGACTCATGGATTTGGTTAGAATCCGGTATGAGCCAAAATCATGATGCTTCTTTAGCGCGTTATAATGCAATTTGGACACAACTTTCCAACCATTTTAAAGATTATTCTACTGACCTTATGTTCGAAAGCATTAATGAACCACGTTTCACTGCATCAGCAACAGAGAGTCAAAATTATTTAAATGAATTAAACACATCCTTTTATACTATTGTAAGAGGATCAGGTGGAAATAATAGTATCCGTCCACTCGTATTACCTACTTTAGATACAGGTTCGGAACAAGAAAAATTGGATGGCTTGTATCAGTCAATTGTTGCATTGGATGATCCTTATTTAATTTCTACTGTTCACTATTATGGATTTTGGCCTTTCAGTGTAAATATCGCTGGATATACAAGATTTGATGACGATACAAAAAATGATATTATAAACACATTTGATCGCGTGCATAACACTTTTACTGCTAATGGTATACCAGTCATCATTGGCGAATTTGGATTATTAGGTTTTGATACACACACAGGTGTCATTCAACAAGGGGAAAAGTTAAAGTACTTTGAATATATGATGCACTATGCGCAAGAAAAAGACTTTACGCATATGCTGTGGGATAATGGACAACATTTAGGAAGAACATCACTTGAATGGGCTGATCAACAACTTTTTAATATGATGGAAGCTAGCTGGATGACTCGCTCATCAACAGCAGAAAACGACTTTATCTATTTAAATAGACTAGACACAATTGAAGACGAACCACTTCCATTAAATCTAAATGGGAATACTTTCATCTCCCTTCAATTGAATAATACAGAACTTACACTTGGGCAGGATTATCAACTAGATGGGGATATTTTAATAGTAAAAGAAAGCTTGCTAACACAACTCACTGCTTCAGACGAATTAGGAACGAATGCAGTACTTACCATAAAGTTTAGTCAGGGTGCAGATTGGTCGATCAACCTAATTAGTTATGAGAAACCTGTACTTGAAGACAGCACTGGGTCAATAAGCGACTTTGCTATTCCGACTTCATTTAACGGTGATCAACTTGCAACAGTAGAAACTGTGTATCAAGATGGCACACCTGCGGGTCCTCAAAATTGGACAACTTTTAAAGAGTTTGGTTATACTTTCTCACCGTCTTATGATAGCAATGAAATTTTATTTACAGAAAACTTTTTTAATGAATTAAATAATGGTGAAACAAAAGTAACATTTCATTTTTGGAGTGGTGAAGAGGTATATTATACGCTAACAAAAGAGGATAACACGATAACTGGTGTCGCTGAGGCTATAGAAAGTGATGCCGATCATGACCTACAAGATAATGAACTTCCTCAAGAAGAAGAAGAGGAAAATACTGTTCCACCTAAGACAATAGATAACGAAACACCAGATCCTACAACCGATGAAACAGATAAAGATAGTAGTAGTTCTACTGAATCATCAGGAAATACTAGTTCTGAAAACACAAAGAATACCGTATTTGATAAAACCGAATCTGAGTTTCCTGTTCCACTAGTAAATGATAATTCATCGGTAGATGAGAAAGAAGTTAAAAAGATGGGAGCAATCTTACCTAATACCGCAACTAATATGTTTAACTGGCTGTTCATAAGCATATTATTTCTTGGATCAGGCATAGGTATTTATTTTTATCAGCGCAACCATAAGCAAGCTTAACATTAAAAAAGTCGGACATTTACTTGTCTGACTTTTTTAATGTTGTACATAAGTTTATCGCGTTAAGTAAAAGGTTAAACTCTTACTATAGAAATCATAAAGTCACTTTACTAAAAAGGGGTACCTATCATGAAAAAAATAATTATTGGAATTCTAGCTGTTGTAGCAATAGCAGTCATTATCTATTTTGGAATAACTTTATTCTCAAGTAATGAAAATAATAATACGACTGATTCAACTTTATCCAATGAGGAGGAACAAGCGCCTACTGACGAACAAAACGATGATCAAGAAATGGAGGATTTCACTGATGAAACAGCATTAAATGTTATGAAAGCTTATCGACAAGCTTTTGTGACGTTAATAGATTCTTCTGATCAAGATGGTCTACTTTCAGAATTCGAATCGATAAATGATGTCAGAAATCATTTTCAGGAAGTTATGTCAGGAGATTTGGCAGATTGGATGACAGAGTCTTATATAGAGGAAAGAGATGGTCAAATCTATCTAATCGCAAAAGATAGCCCAACTTGGTTAGCAGAAGAGGAAGATTTTCAGACGGAAGAGGTTGCAGCGGATCATTATACAATCATTCAAGAACAACAAAATGAATTAATCGGTCATGTCGAAATGACTTATCATGCTAAATGGAGAGAAGATAAATGGATTATCAGTGAAATTGAATCAGTACAACTTGATCAACAGGTTTCTGTGGAACAAAAAGCAGAAGAAATTATCCGCGCACTAGCTAACAAAGAAATGGCGTTTATTTCGAATACTGTCCATGAAGAGAAAGGGTTATTATTCTCTCCTTATGTTTACGTTGAAGAGAATGCAATCACATTCGAAAAAAACGAAGTAACAAATTTATTGGAAGACGAGGATACTTATCTGTGGGGTAACTATGATGGTAGTGGTAAACCTATCGAGCTAACTTCAGAAGAATATGTTGAGGAGTTTATCGATGCAGAGCCGCTGCTAAATCCTGATGAGGTGCTTGTTGATTCATTTGAGCAACGTGGTAATATGATAAATAATATTGAGGAAGTATTCCCAGAATCAAAAGTTGTTGAATTTTATACAGAAGGTTCAGATGAATACGAAGGAATCGATTGGTCCAGTATTAATCTGGTCTTCGAACAAAATGAGCATGACATTTGGAAACTCGTTGCTATTGTAACGGATCAGTGGACAATTTAACACAGTTTCACAGAGTTTATGTTAATTCTGTCGTAATTAACATTTTTTTAGAAAGCAGCAGCGTTTTTAAAAAACTTTCACCTGCTTTCACACTAAAAAAGCCATCCCGTAAAATAAATTACGGGATGGCTTTGATATTCAAAATTTAACTTAGCGCTGTTCTAATCGTGCAATTCTCTCATCTAAATCAGGGTGAGAGGAGAAAAGCTTAGATATGCCACTTTTTCCATTAATTTTCATTGTTTGAACAGCTGCATCATCTGTGCGATCATTAACTTTTGCTTGGCTCACATGTGCTTTTAATGAACGAAGGGCATGTGCCATTTTATCGCGCCCAGCTAAATCGCCACCTCCACGGTCGGCGTGAAATTCACGATGGCGTGAGTATGCACTAACAACCATACTGCCAAGAATGGAGAATAGAATTTGAAAAACAATAATCGATACAAAGCGTACAATCATTTGCATTTCTGAACGAACTAAACGCGATACAACGATCGCGACAATTCTTGATAAAAAGACGACAAATGTATTGACCACACCTTGTAATAATGTCATCGTGACCATATCACCATTGGAAACGTGTGCGATCTCATGTGCAATAACGCCTTCAACCGCATCATCATCTAACGTGTTCAAAAGACCAACTGAAACCGCAACGAGTGACCGTTTCTTAGAAGGTCCTGTCGCAAAAGCGTTAACTTCTGCTGATTGATAAATTCCAACCTCTGGCATATGAACGAGGCCTGCTGCACGTGATAAACGATGTACCTTTTCAACTACAGCACGTTCATGTGCTGCTAATTGACCACTTGGATCGATAACCTTTACTTTCATCATTTTCTTTGCAACCCAACGCGACATTGCTAATGAAATAAACGCTCCCGCGAAACCAATAAGTAGACTAAATACCATTAGCGACCCATAATTAATGCCTAATCCACCACCGGCATTCTCAAATGAACCACTTATATTTGTAAATGTTGTAAGTAGTGACCAGACAATTACAATTGTCGTCATTACTAGAATGTTTGTTAATAGAAAATAAAATATTCGTTTTCCCATTTATTGACCTCCATTACTATGATGAAACTTGTACAATCATTATAACAGAGAATTGATGTTTTATGCTGTTTATACACTTTTTACTAACTTTACCTACACTTATGGTAACTGTGTACTACCCATGAGAAAACGATCGCATTCTCTAGCCGCTTCTCTTCCTTCATTGATTGCCCAAACAATCAAACTCTGACCTCGGCGCATATCCCCAGCTGCAAATACGCCATCGAGGTTTGTTTTATATTGACCATAATCTGCTTTTACGTTTGATCTTGAATCTGTCTTTACATTCATTTCCTTAATTAAACTTTGTTCTGGTCCTGTAAAACCTATTGCTAATAAAACAAGCTGTGCTGGCCAAACTCTTTCTGTTCCTGGAATCTCTTGTTTTATTCTATTACCGAATTCATCGATGTACTGTTCCACATCGATAGTATGGACTTCTTTCACCTGGTTGTTTTCGTCACCAACAAACTTCTTCGTTTGGACGGTGTACGCACGAGGGTCTGTTCCAAATACAGCTTTTGCTTCTTTGTGACCATATTCTACACGATGAATGATCGGCCACTCCGGCCACGGATTATCTGCTTGTCTTTCAGCAGGTTTTTTCTGATTGTAATCGAATTGTGTTAAGCTCTTACAATTATGGCGGATACTTGTTGAGAGACAATCTGTTCCAGTATCACCACCCCCAATAACGATGACATCTTTAGCTTTAGCTGAAATATAGTTATCATCTTTTAATTCAGAGTCCAGTAGACTTTTCGTGTTTGTATGAAGGAAATCCATTGCATAATGAATACCCCCGAGTTCTCTACCTTCTATCTTTAAATCGCGATGTTGGGTTGCACCTCCACAAAGGATAACAGCATCAAAATCATTTTGCAGATCTTTAACTGGGTAATCCTTTCCTACATCCGTATTAGGCATAAATGCAATGCCCTCTTTCTCTAACAGATCAACACGACGTTTAACAACTTCATACGGAAGCTTCATTTCCGGTATACCATACGTAAGCAATCCACCAATACGATCCGAACGTTCAAAGACAGTAACATGGTGACCTGCTTTGTTTAGTTGAGCTGCGGCAGCCAACCCAGCTGGACCAGAGCCAACAACTGCAACTTTTTTCTCTGTTCTTACACTAGGTGGCTCTGGCCTTACCCATCCTTCATCAAAACCTTTTTCAATTATAGCTCTTTCTATTGACCGAATTGCAACTGGAGGCTCGTTAATCCCTAACACACATGCCCCCTCACAAGGGGCAGGACAAGCCATACCAGTAAATTCGGGGAAATTATTCATTTTAAGTTCGCGAGCCAGCGCTTCCTTCCACTGATCTTGATAAACGAGATCGTTCCATTCTGGAATCAAATGATAAACTGGACATCCAGAAGTGTGTCCATTCATATCCGTTCCTGTCTGACAGGTTGGAATACCACAATCCATACACCGAGCCCCTTGTTCTTTCAACTCTGCTTCTGGCATTGGCAACTTATAATCTTTCCAATCCTTTGTTCGTGATAAAGGATCGCGTTCTGGCGTAGATTGACGTTTATATTCCTTAAAACCAGTTGGCTTTCCCATTCGTTCACCTCCATTACTTTATTGATTGTACGGCTTCAAATCCTTGTTCAAATGCTGTCATTGCCGCTTCATCTTTCGATAGTCCACTGGATTCTAAGTTGCTAATTCGTTCTCTCATTTCCAGATAATCTTTCGGTATAACACGGATAAACTTTGGTAGAACCTTTTCCCAGTTATCCACTATTCTTCGCGCATTTTTACTTTCTGTATAACCTAAGTATTTTTTTATAAGTTGAAAAACGGCTTCTGCTTCTGTTTTATCTTCTATTGTTTCGAGCTGTACTAATTCCTTGTTACACTTTGATTGGAAAGTTCCCTGTTCATCAAGTACGTAAGCTATACCACCTGACATTCCAGCAGCAAAGTTCTTGCCAGTTCGTCCTAATACAACTACCTTGCCACCCGTCATGTATTCACAACCATGATCACCGATACTTTCAACAACAACATTGGCGCCACTATTTCGCACACAGAAACGTTCTCCAGCTACGCCATAAATATATGCTTCACCACTAGTAGCACCGTAAAAAGAAACATTGCCAATTATCGTATTTTCTTCTGGAGAAAATGAGGATTTACGTGATGGTCGTGCAATAATTTTCCCACCTGATAAGCCTTTGCCAACATAATCATTGGCATCACCAATAAGGTTTAGTGTTAATCCTTTTGGAATGAAAGCACCAAAGCTTTGCCCTGCTGATCCTCTAAATTTCAAACGAATGGTGTCCTCCGGTAAACCTTCTATACCATATCGCCTAGTAATTTCGCTACCTAACATCGTACTAGTCGCGCGATTAATATTACGTATTCCTAATGAAAGAGTCACAGCTCGTTTATTTTCAAGTGCGTCTTTACATAATGGAATTAATTCTTGTTGATCTAATGTTTTATCAAGTCCATGAACTTGTTCAACAGTTTGATAACGACCAACAGCTTCTGGTACATCTGGTTTATAAAGTAATGCGGATAAATCGACATTTTTTGTCTTCCAATGATCGATCGCTACTTTCTTCTCTAATAGATCTGTTCGACCAATCATCTCATTGATCGTTCTACATCCTAACTCAGCCATTAGTTCTCTCGTTTCTTGTGCAATAAAGCGCATAAAATTAACGACGTGATCTGGTGAACCTGCGAATTTCTTGCGCAGTACAGGATCTTGAGTAGCAATACCAACAGGACAGGTATTCAAGTGACAAACCCGCATCATTACACAACCTAAAACAACCAATGGGGCAGTCGAGAAACCATATTCTTCTGCACCTAAAAGGGTTGCAATTACGACATCTCGGCCTGTCATCATTTTCCCATCTGTTTCGACAACAATTCTATCTCGTAATCGATTCATTAATAAAGTTTGATGCGTCTCTGCTAGACCAATTTCCCAAGGCATCCCAGTATGTTTTAAACTCGTTCTTGGAGCAGCACCTGTTCCACCATCATATCCACTAATTAAAACGAGATCAGCTCGTCCTTTTGCAACACCTGCAGCGATCGTACCTACCCCAACTGCAGAGACAAGTTTGACACTAATCCGAGCCTTTGGATTTGCGTTTTTTAGATTAAAAATCAATTCAGCTAGATCTTCAATCGAATAAATATCGTGGTGTGGAGGTGGAGATATTAAATCAACACCTGGCGTTGAATTTCTAACTTCTGCAATCATCGGATAAACTTTTTTACCTGGGAGATGTCCTCCCTCACCAGGTTTTGCTCCTTGTGCTACTTTAATTTGAATTTCATCTGCATTAACAAGATAATTACTTGATACACCAAAACGTCCTGATGCTACTTGTTTAATCGCGCTTCGTCTTAAATCACCGTTTTCATCAGGAATATAGCGACTAGGATCCTCTCCACCCTCACCAGAATTACTTCTTCCACCAATTCGATTCATCGCAATAGCCAATGATTCATGTGTTTCACTGCTAATTGAACCAAATGACATAGCACCTGTCTTAAATCGCTTGCATATCTTTTCTACTGATTCGACTTCATCAATTGGTATCGGTGTTGTTTTCTTAAAAGCAAGCAAGCCACGTAATGATTGTAAATTTTTATCCGTATCAATAATCATCCCTGAGTATTGCTTGAATAATTCGTAGTTATTTGTTCGACAAGCACTCTGCAGTAAATGAATCGTATGCGGATTATATTGATGATCTTCTGCATTCTGACGCCATTGAAAATCATCCCCTGGTTCTAAACCTTTTTCTCCACCACGCGAACGTTCGAATGCTTTTTTATGCCGCATTAGTACCTCTTGTGCAATCATATCCAATCCAATACCACCTAATCGAGAAGCTGTTCTAGTAAAATACTTCTCAATCACTACTGGATGAATACCAACAGCCTCAAAAATTTGTGCACCACGATAACTTTGAATCGTAGAAATGCCCATTTTAGATGAAACTTTAACGACACCATCCGTAGCTGAATGAATGTATATTTTTACCGCTTCATCTAAAGAAGTATCGCGTAAGTCTCCAGTTTCAATTAGACCTTCCAAAGAACGAAATGCTAAATAAGGATTAATTCCTTCTGCACCATAACCTAAAAGTGTTGCAAAATGATGGACTTGTCTAGCTTCTGCAGTTTCAATTAGTATGCTTACTTTTGTTCTCAAACCTTTTCGGATTAGATGGTGGTGTAAACCAGAGACAGCTAATAAAGCTGGAATAGCTGCACGTTTCGAATTAATACCACGATCTGATAGTATTAACAAGGTATAATCCTTTTCGATGGCTTGATCTGCTTCTGCAAACAATTGATCAAGAGCATCTTGTAAATCCTGTTTATTCGAACTATCAAATAAAATCGGTAATGTATGTGCTTTGAATCCTTCTAGTTCATTATGTCGAAGTGTCTCTAGTTGTTCATTCGTTAAGATCGGTGTTTGCAAGCGAATGTGTCGACAACTTTCCGGTTCTGGTTCAACTAAATTGCCTTCTTTCCCAATCGTAGTCTCAACAGCAATTACAATTTCTTCTCTAATTGCATCAATTGGTGGATTTGTAACTTGAGCAAACAACTGTTTAAAATAGTTATATAGTAATTGTGGTCTTTTAGATAAGATAGCTAACGGCGAATCATACCCCATTGAACCAACTGGATCTTTTTTATCCGTTACCATTGGTTTGATTATTTTATTTAATTCTTCATTTGTATAACCAAACGCAATTTGTTGTTCTAACAATTCAGTAGTACTTATACGATCCAGACTAACTTCTGATCCAGACAGATCCTCTAAATTTAACTTGTATTTGGCTAACCAATCTGCATAAGGATGTTCTTTATAAATGGAGTGTTTCACGTCATCATCTGGTATGATCACCCCTTTTTCTAAATCAACGAGTAACCTTTTTCCTGGTTGGAGTCTATCTTTATATGCAACATCCTCTGGCAAAATATCTAATGCACCAACTTCTGATCCTAAGACAATCATGCCATCCTTTGTAATATAATATCTAGCAGGACGTAATCCATTACGATCAAGACTAGCCCCGATCTTTCTCCCGTCCGTGTAAATAATTGCGGCCGGACCATCCCACGGTTCCATAAGTGTACTATGATACTCATAAAAGGCTCTTTCGTTTTCCTTCATTTCAAGATCATTTACCCACGGCTCTGGTATCATCATCATTGCGGTGTGTGCTAATGACCTTCCAGATTGATGCAAGAATTCAAAACAGTTATCAAACATCGTAGAATCACTGCCATCCATATCAATAACAGGTAGAATTTTTTCAAGTTCTTCTTGATTAAAAGCATTAGATCTGCAAAGTGACTCCCGCGCGCTCATCCAATTAACGTTACCTCTGATTGTATTAAACTCGCCATTATGTGCAATAAATCGATTTGGCTGCGCTCTTTCCCAACTTGGAAAGGTATTTGTACTAAACCGAGAATGGACAATAGCAAGTGCAGATTTAAAGTCTCGATTATTTAAATCAATGTAAAAGGAATCTAATTGTTCTGGGATTAACATTCCTTTGTAAACAATTGTAGACGTCGATAAACTACAGATAAATGTATTTTCTGTATCTTCTTTATTAGCAAGACCTTTTAATTTATTCTCCGCTTGTTTTCGAATAACATATAACTTTCTTTCAAAAGCTTCTCGACTTTTTAATTCAGTTGAAGGCGCAATAAAAACTTGCCGAATAAATGGTTTTACTTTTTTAGCAGAATCCCCAACATATGCGTCATTAACTGGGACCGTACGCCATCCAAGAAACTGTTGACCTTCTTCGGCAATAATCTGCTGGAGCTTAAGCTCACTTGTTCTTCTTATATCAGGTTCTTGTGGAAGAAAGACCATACCAACTGCATATTTCCCTTCGGCTGGTAACTCGATATCTAAATCCTCACATTTATCACGAAAAAAAGCATCTGGAATTTGTGTGAGAATGCCGGCACCGTCACCGGTACTGATATCTGCTGATTGTCCCCCGCGGTGTTCTAGATTACAAAGTATCGTAACTGCATGTTGAACAATATCATGCGTTTTCCTACCGTCTATGTTGGCAATCATTCCAATACCACATGCATCGTGTTCATTTTCTGGGTGATATAATCCTTGAGGAGTAGGATAACCGTACTGTTTCATGACAACATCCCTTCTTAATAACAAATGTAATTTAATCTTGAGTATTCATAGTTTTTGCATTTTTTGCATAATCATGCATGATAATAAATTCATCTTTAATTCGAGCCATCAATTGCCTTCTATTTTGATGTGTAAAACAACATATTTTGTAAAGCCTATGTACTGATTAGCATTTGGAGGGAATTGAAATGAACAATGAATCATCTACACAGATTAATGTATTTAAAGTGGCGGCAACTTACATTGGAACCGTTGTCGGGGCTGGTTTTGCTTCCGGGCAAGAAGTCCTCCAGTTTTTTAGTGCATATGGAATAAATGGCCTATTTGGACTTACCTTTGCAACGCTCTTGTTTTTCTTTTTCGGCTATACGATTTTAGTAATTGGTAAAGCATTAAATGTTAGCTCTTATGTAGAGGTAGTGCGATTTACTAACGGAAAAATTATTGGTACGATCATCGATATTATTATTACAGTCTTTCTATTCGGTGCTTTAGCAGCCATGATAGCTGGAGCCGGTGCAATCTTTGATCAACAATTTCAGTTAGCCTCCTTATGGGGGACGATCTTAATGGCAATTATTTCACTACTAACTGTTATAACTGGAATGAAAGGTGTTATTAATGCCATCAGTTATGTTGTTCCAGTATTATTAGTTTCTGTTCTTTTTATCGCTATCTATAGTATCTCAATAAATCCAATTACAGCTGCAGATTTACAAGTATCGAAGTCCATTGAAGGCGCTGCACCAAATTGGTTCATTTCTGCTCTTAATTACGCTTCTTATAATCTTGTGATTGCCGTTGCAGTATTAGCACCAATGGGGGCGAAAGCTAAAAATAAAAAAACCCTACTATGGGGGGCTTTATTAGGTGGATTAGGTTTAGGGATAGGGATCATTGCTATTTTTTTCAGTATTTTAACGAATTTAGATAGTGTTTCAAATGTGGAAGTGCCCATGATTCTTATAGCTTCTAAAATTGCTCCATTTATTCAACTAATTTTTGCTATTGTATTATTTGCTGAAGTATATACCACTGCGGTCGGAAATTTATATGGATTTGTTTCAAGAATGAACTTTATCGCTGCACGCTTTCGAATTTGGGTGATTGCAGGCACAACACTAGCAGCTTTTTTATTCAGTCAAATTGGCTTTTCTGCTATGGTTAAATACTTATATCCTACTGTTGGTTATGGAGGTTTTCTATTTTTTGCGGGGTTAATTTATGTATGGATATTTAAAAGAGAACAATTAAAAGAATAAATACTTTAAAAAACTTCTACTTTTTTTGGTTTACTATTTCAAGTTTCTTCATAGAATTGGTTATGGACAACTTAGCTTATCCATCTTAAATTTCTGTAGGAGGAACAAAAAGTGGACTTTTTCCCATTACTATTCTCAATAACACCTGTTGCGACGATTGCATTATTAAAAATTATTGCAATTGACATTGTTCTTTCCGGTGATAATGCTGTTGTGATTGCAATGGCCACCAAGTCTTTACCAAAAAGACATCAAAATAGAGCAATACTTTTAGGCACGATTGGCGCTGTTCTGCTCCGAATATTTTTTGCAGTTATTATCATTTATTTAATGCAAATTCCTTTTGTAAATGTAATTGGTGGTTTATTACTTCTTTGGATAGCGTATAATTTACTTGTTGAAAAAGAAGAGGAAGCTACCATTACCTCACATACTGGTTTATTAAAAGCTGTTTCGACAATCATTGTTGCAGATGCGGTAATGAGTCTGGATAATGTTGTTGCTATTACAGGTGCGGCGCATGGGGATATTCGTATGATTATCATTGGGGTGATGGTTAGCATTCCTATTATGATATTCGGATCGAAACTAATCGTAAAAGTATTAGAAAAATATCGTTGGATAGCTTATATTGGTGCTGGTATTCTTGCGTGGACAGCCGGGGAAATGATTTTGACGGATCAAAAATTAATAGACTTACTTGATCTCTCTAATGGCTTATTTAACTATTTAATTGTTGGCTTCCTAACGCTAACTATTTTACTGCTTGGTTATATTAAAAGCGCAGCAGACAGCTATTAGTTTTAACTCCCCATTTATAAAACGGGGAGTTAAAACTAGTTTATTTTCGCTCAATTAATCTCGGAGTAGTTCCGATCAAAAGCACCAATAAGATCGCGCATAAAACAAAGGCACCCAACATGGTAATCCCGTTTGTAATCAATGAAAACAACACCACGTTCATATCATCAGGCGCGTATTCTCCCCAAAAAATAAATCCAGCAACAAAGTGCCAAAAGTAACGTGCAACAGAACCAACAAGTGTCGCGGTAATAACCCAAAATAACACTTTTTTCTTTTTCCCCATCTTCAGGTTCGATTGAATGACTTTATAAAATAGACCTGCAAAACCAATAAAAGCAAAGGCAATAAAATATTCAATAAATGCCTGAAGTGGAGTTAGAATATAGGCATCACCCAAGATAACTTGTAAAATACCCCAGATAAAGCCAGAAATTAAACTAACCCTAATCCCCCATCGAAACGCTAAAATTAAAATTGGAACCATAGCAAAAGAAATTGAAATCGATGGAGAAAGCCGAATCGACGGAAGTAAATCAAAAACAAACGCCAATGATGCAAAAAAGGACGCCTCAATCAACATAATTAAACTTAATTTTTTCATAAAAAAAACTCCCCTTTTTTAAACAAAAAACCTCAAGGGAGAACAGATATGTAAACGCAAATCTACATATCACGATCCACATTCCTGCGCTAGCATTAACTAACAGGTTCGAAGGGTTAGAACAACGTGTTCACTCTCAGCATTTTAGCTCCCCTTGTGGTTTTGCTTATTTGATTTTCGGGTTCATCATATCATAAGATAATGAATTTGTCATACAAAATTTAGGATGTTTTTTTAAAAAGGCCATAAATCTATTAACTTTTATAAATTTCAAGTACAACCAGTTGCGTTCGCTAATAGCAACTGTCAAAATAGAGTACATATGAATAAAATAAAAGGAAATCGCAGGTGACCTAAATGATTGAGATAAAGACATCTACATTAAGCGACGGGGAATTCAATCGAGGCGTATTCGCTACACGCGACATAAAAAAAGGAGAAACAGTACATATTGCACCTGTTATTCCTTATCCAAACAAGGAGCACGAACACATAGAACAAACAGTACTGGATGATTACGTATTTGAATATGGTAAAAATCATACCGCGGTTGTTTTAGGATATGGCATGTTGTTTAATCATTCCTATACTCCAAATACCGATTACGATATAAACTTTCCAGATCATACCTTTGTATTTTTTGCTCACACAGATATAAAAGCTGGTGAAGAATTGCTAATTAACTATAATGGTGATGTTAATAACAATGACCCCTTATGGTTCAACATGAATTTTGATGAATTGAATAAATGATTAAAAAATTGAAAGCTCAATCCGCATTATACGTGGATTGGGCTTTTTCAATCTTATATTTCTTTAATATCAAAGGATTCAACACGATTAGTGTTTGAATTATAAATTACCGTGCCTTGGATTTTAACTCTTTCTTGAGGTGATTGTAAAATATAGTGATAGATTTCCTTTGTTTGATTTGGTGCTGGATTTGTTTTCTTAACAAAATTATATTCTGTTATATTATAATTCGGATAAGCTACCTCAGTAACTTCCAATAAATATTTTCCCCATTCTGCTTCCTCTACTTCTGGTGAAGATTCAAATTCAATATTTATTACGCCAACCGCTGGATCTGCACCTAATGCTTCAAATGCCTTTCGGTGTAGGTTAATTTTATCAGCTGGGAATCCAGGTACTTTATCAACAATTGTCACAATAACTTCTCTTAAAGTTTGGGAGAAAAGCTCACGTATCTTTAACGTTTGCCCACATTGATAAGGCGAATTCACACCTACAGCTGCTGTCATATATTCATTATGAGACCAAGGCATACCACATTGCGTAACACGTCCTCCTTCTGTCCATGTTGCTTGGCCTCTTGTGAATGGTTGCCGCCCCCAGTAATTTAATTGTTGTGGATATGGATGTAAATATGGAGACTCTCTATAAAACTGATTTAACGATTGATATTGATTATAATATGGATACATCATTTACCTCCTAGTTTTAGACTAGGATAGTTTATGTTTTATACAGGCGTATTTGTGATTAATTCAGAGACATTCAGTATATTCTCGTAATCAAAAAAAAGCCCCATCCACCTTTCATCTGGATAGGACCTAAAGATATTAATGAGATTGATTACTTGTTTCCAGCCATTCTCCTACAAATTCTTCTTCATCATAGTCAAAGAAATTCTTCATAATGTCTTCGCGATCATCAAGAAAAAGTTGATTAGAAATTTCTTCTACTAGATTAGGTATACCAAAACGCATCCCTGAAAGTGCGGAAGCTGAGATCCCACAACTTATTAATGCGGAATAATTAAAAGCAAATAATCCATGTAAACGTTTCTTCCCTTTTTCATCTCGGCTTATAAAGGCAAAGCCAGGGCTTAGGTATGGATGCGCGTCTAACACAGGATTTGCGACTTCATCTGGTGCATCATAAAAATCGCCCCAGCGGGCAATATGGTTTTCTACAAGTTTCAACTCTGGTCGTAAAGCTGGATCGGTTAAAAGACCGGTACTTATAATAAGAAAATCAAAATAGTATTCACCCTGAGGCGTTTTAACTAATGCACCTTCATCCTTCTGCTCTACACTTAACCACGGTGCACCTAAGTGTAGATTAAAACCTGGCCAGGATGTTGCACGACTAAATGTATCATTTGTTGGTGGTTGATTATGCTTAAAGAAATGAGAGATAGCAGCATATTTATCTGCATCAGACAAGGCTGGGAAACGTTCAATTAATCCAGAAGCCTCCATTTGTCGAATTGGATTTATACGTGGCATCTTTTTTCGACGGACAAATACATGTGCTTGATCAACACCTTCTGTTAATGCAAAATTAGCATTATCAAAAGCAGATGCTCCACCACCTAAGACAGCAACCTTCTTGCCTCTTAGTTTTTTAAAATCAATTGGTTTCGATGTGTGTGCATAAAGATGACTCGGCAAATTATCTGAAATCATTGGCGGAACATACCACTGGCCACCACCTTGAATCCCAGTAGCTAGAACTACTTTACGTGCAAGTATTGTATCTGAGGGTGCTCCACTACCTTCAATATGTAGTCGATGTAAGCCTTCTTCTACTGGCTCTATAAGATTTAACTTCACTTTATTTATAACAGGTAAATTCAAAACTGTACGATACCAACGAAGATAATTCATCCAATCACCGCGCGGAATCTTATCAATTGCTTCCCATTCTTCTGGTCCAAATTGTGCTTCCCACCAAGAACGGAATGTTAAAGATGGAATACCCAAATCAATTGAAGTTAACTGTTTAGGGGTACGCAACGTAACCATTCGAGCATACGTTTCCCAAGGTCCTTCCAATCCATCAGGGTTTTCATCAATGACTAAAATATTCGATACTCTCTCACGAAGAATTCCAAAAGCTGCGGCTAAACCACTTTGGCCACCTCCAACAATTATCGCATCATAGACATGACCTTCTTTATGGTCAAGTGGGCGTACCCAGTCAGAACCACCAAACGCAAGATAGGAAAGGTCGGTTTTCACTCGTTTGTTTAATTCTTCTAAACTCATGATTTTCATTCCTCTCTTCGGTTTCTATATCTAAAAACTCACTTTTAACGTGAAGAAGATTAACATTATTTGTGATTATAATACTATTTTAACATTTCTGATAACTTTATCGTATGTATACTATATCTAAATTTCCTTTTGTAAATTGTTTAAAGTTACTAGCTCCATTTTCTCATTAAATAAACTTGCTAATCGTTGACTGTTTTAGTTTGTATTATAGCTGTTATATTGCATTAAGCTTTTAAAAATGATTTATTACTAAATAAGCATAGACTCTGTCGTAACGTGCTGTTACATTTCGCTCTAAAAATACACTACGCTTTCCGCGGGCACGGCTCATAGCCGTCAAGCTAAGGATAAAATATAGAAAAACAAAACAGTGTCCAAACAACTTTTTACTAAATATTGAATTATTTTACAACAAGGTAAATAAGAAGCGTTTCCTGCTTTATTGTGGAAATTTTATACAGTTGTTCTATGCTGCTTTAACGGTTCTTTCATACGCAAGATTTAGAATATCAAAAGGACTCTTATGCTTATAGCGATGATCTTTCCTTCCATGCCTGTAGACATTTTGATAGATATTCTTTATCAATGTAATAAAGGAATCGCTATGATACAACGCTTGGCCTTGATCCTCTTCAATGGCACTTTTCACATGATCGATAGATTTGAACTCACTGCTTTCGATCTGATGCTTCTGATAAAGATAATACCGACATTGAAAAGCAATCATAGATGATAGAAGAATATGAATTAACGTACCATATAAATGGCACGCAAACCGTTCAGGATTCATTGCGCGCACCTTGTCGATATGAAACAATGATTTCCATGTTTTAAATAGAATTTCCACTTGCCAACGCAACGAATAAATCGGATATAGCTCTTGCATCTCTACCTGATCCGATGTTATATTGGTGGCAAGGATTTGGATTTGATTTTTTTTGGTGGCGGATTGGGTGTGACCCCCTTTCCGCCTTCTCTTTTGTAAATACCCCTCTCTTTTCTTTTTTTGTTCCTCGGTTAATTGTTGCACGACCAGACGTGTTTGGAGTGTGTTTTTCCCTTTCTTTCCGATTTGAATGTGCCCATAATCTATCGCTTCTCCATGTTCCAATTTTTTTGCATCTTCTTCTGGTTTGATTTGCATCATCTTCCCTTTTTTATCCCATGTCCAAAACGTCATATTGGCAGGGACACGTGAGATATAAAAGCCACCTGCACGATCTATTTTCTTCAAGTGTTCCCCAGAAAAGTAACCCAAATCGCGCAAGATAAGATCTCCTGGTTCAATTGTGTCTGCCAATTCCCGTGCTGCATGTTGGTCGCTTTTTGTTTGGTCATAAAGGAATGTATGCAGAAATTTCCCTTCAAATAGTTCATATTCTAATTGGATTTTGGCACCATCCGGGTGATCTGGATCATTTTTAGGTACACCAAAAGAAGTGGCGTCTAAAATACGGATACGAGAAAATAAATGATCTATATATAATGGACGCATAAAAATAGCTTGTTGTTCAGCTAGTTGATTAAAAATCCCCTGGAGAAAGGCAACACCTTTCGCATCGAAACGTTGATGTAGGGCCTGTTTAGATATATCCGCACCGGATATGCGCGTGATACTTGAACATAGATTCCCCAAACCACTAGAGCCTACTGTTTCTTTTAAAAAGGCACAAATACTTAAGAAATCTTCTGGCTTTAATTTATTTTGGCGTTGAACAAAGCCTATTTCACGCGCCCATTGACGCACCTCAGAGACTGATAACACTTGATGAATGCCTTGAATAAATGGCTCCATTTCTTTCTTGAAATACATCGACATCCCCTCCAAATAACTATTTCTTATCCGTTAGGGTATCGTATTTTTCTAGTTCTTTAAACCGTAGTGCTTAGCTTGACGGCTATGGGGCACGGCTTCAGCTAACTAAGTAAAGCAAAAGACGCTTTACTTAGTGGATCTTCAGACTCGTGCTGTTCCCGCAGGAGTCGTAGTGTATTTTAACCGCTAGTTGGAAATATGCATTAAGGGGATTAGACCAACAATAACAATACAAATTATGATCCAGCAGATTATTTATTCCGAAAAAAAGTCATAAACCGCTTATCAAGTAACTGTGTACTTATCTTTTTCAGTAAAGTGTTGCATTAACGTCTCTTCGGAACAGAAAACTACACTAAGCTGCAGAAAAATACGAGATCCTTGAAAATAAAAAGCGATTTTCTGCGTGCGTTGTAAATTCATAGAAGTTTTTTCAGAGTCCTGTGGGAAAGGAACATTCTGAAGACCCCACAGTGAGCGTTTTTTGGACCTGCGATTACTCGGCCCATCGAAAACATTTGCTCACGAGGAGGCTGAAGCGTTCCCCACGGAAAGCGAGTGTTTTTCTGCAGCGCTAGACCAACTCTTTTCTTGGAAAGATAGAAAAGGACCACTCTAAACTTACCACAGAGTTTCTCTCAAGTTCGCAAGATGGAGCGCAATGATGCTTATGAAAGGCGAACCACATTTCCTAAGCTTGTTAAAAAAAGCCCGCTAGTAGCTTTTGCTAATGGCGGACTTTCTCATAAAAACTTATTTTAAATGTTTCACTTCTGTTTCAATGTTTTTGTAATTAATTTCGAATAAATCTTTTCTACGATCTCGTAATTGACGAACTGTTCCTGATTTACGTTGTCTACGCAAGATTTCTAAGTCGACATCACCGACTACTACTGTTTCGATATTAGGGTGACATTCTCCAATAATTCCATCCCGTGCAAATTCAAAATCAGATGGAGTAAAAATCCCGGATTGTGCATACTGGATATCCATATTTTCTACCTGTGTTAAGTTACCAACTGTACCTGCAATAACGGTATACACTTGATTTTCAACAGCACGGGCTTGTGCACAATAGCGTACACGTAGATATCCTTGCCGATCATCTGTACAAAACGGGACAAAGATAATATTTGCACCTTGATCTACTGCATAACGAGAAAGCTCTGGGAATTGAATATCATAACAGATTTGAATGGCAATTTTACCACAGTCTGTATCAAATACTTTTACAACATCTCCTGGCTTGATTCCCCACCATTTTTTCTCATTTGGTGTTACGTGAATCTTATATTGTTTCTCAATCGTACCATCACGACGGAACAAATAGGCAATATTATAAATATGGTCATCTTCTTCAACAAAATGGGAACCACCTATAATATTCACGTTATATTTAACAGCTAGATTTGTAAAAAGTTCAATGTAATCTTCTGTATATTCAGCTAGTTTTCTAACTGATTTAGAAGGAACCTTCTCTTCTAAAAATGACATTAGCTGCGTCGTAAAGATTTCTGGAAATACAGCGAAATCGGAACCGAAATCATAGGCCACATCTACATAATATTCAACTTGTGTAGCAAACTCTTCAAACGATTCTATATTCTTCATCATATATTGGATAACAGTAATTCGGACAGGGTAAGCTGTTTTAAAATGTCGTTTTGTTTTTGCATGATAATCAACATTATTCCATTCCATTAATGTAGCATATTTTGCTGATTGTTTATCATCTGGCATGTAGCCAGGATTTATCCGCATAACGGTAAAACCATTCATGTTCTGAAATGTTAGCACGGGATCGTGAATATTTTTGCTCATTACTTCTTCTACATATTCCCGTGGTGTTAATTCATGTTCATATTTATGATAATTAGGAATTCTTCCACCAATGATAATACTTTTCAAATTCAGTTCACGCGCTAATTCTTTACGCGCTTCATACATTCTTTTGCCGATTTTCATCCCTCTAAATGCCGGATCAACCATTACCTCAATACCATAAAGGTTATATCCTTCTGGGTCATGGTTTGTAATATATCCTTCATCTGTAATGTCATCCCATGTATGTTTATCATCGTACTCATCAAAGTTAATGATAAGACTAGAACTACTTCCAATTAACTTTCCATCATACTCTACACATATTTGTCCTTCTGGAAAGATAGCATGATGACTTTCTAAATGCTCAATTTCCCAAGGATCCATATTTGGAAAACATACAGCTTGCATCTGAATAATTTGTTCAAAATCATCTTTTCTAATATTTCTTACTTCCATTTTTTTTTCGAAGCTAGATAGATCTAATTTGTCTGTGGACATGATGCACCAACCCTTTCATAATCTTGTGATTCTTCTACTTCTATATTAAGGATGTGGCAAACCACCCACCTTACTCCATAGTTATCTCTTTATTATATCATTTACAATCCAAGTTAGAAAAGAAATACCCGTTCCTAGTTTTTTCAATGGATTAATATAAAGCAGAATTTTCATACGCTTAAAACTAATTATTTTATAGCAAAAATGATCGGGATATATTAGAATATACTTCTTATGTTCTTTAAAATAGCCTTGCAATTACTGAAAGGATCGTTTTCAACGTGATAATGTTTATTGAAGAATTCTTCTTAAATCTTACAGTCTTAATTTCATTTATATTTCTATATCATCAAATCTATCGTTCAAAATTTGTAACAACTTCAACACGAAACAGTCATTTATTTAGTCATAGAGGCATTCTACTTGGTATTGCAGGTGGGCTATTAGGTATTGTATTAATGCACTTTAGTATCCAAGTCGATGGTAATACGATAATCGACTTAAGAGTAATTCCATTAATGCTTGTTGCGCTATATGGTGGTTGGATTGCGACAACTATTACAGGAGCTAGCATCATCTTTTTCCGATTTCTAATAGGTGTTAATCTATCTTCCCTATCAAATTTACTCTTAGTGATCTTTTCAGCACTAATCTTTTTATTTTTTGCTAGTAGAATGAAAAACAGGTGGTTGTCTATTATCACGATGCTTGTTCTTAGTAATACCGTATTTTCGTTTATAACATATGCTCTAATTGCTGATTTTAAAGTTTATCTTACGATTAATGTTGCGTATTGGCTAATAACAATTACAGCTGGCATACTTGCTATCTCAATGAATAATCACTTACTCCAATCAAATAGGTTATTTAAAGAGTATGAAATGAACGCATTCATAGACCCATTAACTGGACTGAATAATGTAAGAAGTTTTGACCGTGCATTTAATGGAGCGAAACAAAGAATAGTTAAAAAGCAAGAAAATTTATCTATTTTAGTTATTGATATTGATCACTTCAAGCAGGTAAATGACACCTATGGACATCCCCAAGGTGATCTAATTCTTAAACATGTCGCCACACTCATTAAAGATAGTTGTCGTTCAGTTGATACTGTATCAAGAAATGGTGGTGAAGAATTTACCGTTCTAGTTACGGATCTTTCACATGTAAGTGTCTCGCAAATAGCTGAAAAAATCAGAAAAAATGTTTCGGAATATACCTTTTCAATAAATAATGACACCTTACATATTAACATTACCATATCAATTGGTGTCGCAACGTATCTTGTTAACACAGGTGATGTGGATGACTTGTATAGAAACGCAGATGCTGCATTATACAAGGCAAAAAATAGCGGTAGAAATATGGTCTGCTCCTACTCAGATATTGATAAAGATGGTAGTAACTACATCAAATTGGAATGACAACCAAAGCGTCCAAAGCACATATGGATATCCCAATTAGTTAAAATTAACGCAAGAGCTACTCAGTGGCACTTGCGTTTTTTTGGATTTGTGATCATTATTTTTCACTATTTGTGATTAAACTAAACCGTTCTAAAGCACAAAAGTGATGCGGGTATGAATCTCTGATTCTTTAATATCTAAATTAATTAGAAATATATATCGCTAATAATTGTTAAATATATTACTATTATTAGTAATGAAGTAAATAAATTCAATTTATTAGCAAAGGATGACTCATATGACTATCAAACTGCATAATACTTCTATTACATTTGACGGAGTAGAAAAAGTGGAAGCATTAAAAAACATTTCTTTAACAATAGAAGACAAGGAATGCCTAGCCATATTGGGTCCATCTGGCTCTGGGAAAACAACATTGCTCAATGTCATTGGTGGAATGCTTCCGCTTACTAGTGGAGAAATTCATATTGATGGACAAGCCATTCACGAGTTAAAAGCTAGTGAATTACAAACATTCCGAAGAACAAAAATCGGTTATATTTTTCAAGACTATCGGTTATTTGATCAATTCACCGTCTTAGAAAATGTCATGTTACCCCAATGGCCCTATGATTCAAAGGATACTATTGAAATAAAAGCACGTGCATTATTAAAAGAACTACAAATTAGTCATCGCGAAAAATCGTTTCCTGCTTTACTTTCTGGTGGTGAAAAGCAGCGGGTTGCAATAGCTAGAGCTATGCTTCATCAACCTGATATTTTATTATGTGATGAACCAACTGGAAATTTAGATGCAGATAATCGTAACAATGTGATGGGAATTATCGAGGAACTCAGAATAAAAGGCATAACCATCATTCTTGTGACACATGACCAAGAAGTTGCCAAGCGCGGTACCAGAGAACTATTTATTCGTGATGGTCAACTAGTTTAACTAATTATGGAAAAAGAATAAAAATGAAAGGAGGTGAATATTATGATTAAAAAAATAATTACCAGCGCATTCACTCTTTTTTTAATAGCAGGTTTTGCAGGAGGAGTAGGAGTAGATGCAGCAGCGAGTATTAGTCCATCAAACCAAACAATTTACGGGACTGATGCTTACGCAAATTGGACATTTGCTTGGACTTCCAGTTCTTACGCAAAGCAAGTATCATTTAACCCTGGTGACGGAACTGGATACAGAACGGCTAACTCTCGAACTAATTCATCAAGTATGACACATAAGCACGAATACAGCAGTAGCAGTGTTTCAAAACTTTATTACCCTAAAATAGCTGTATATGACCTAACTTCAGGAGCAACGGTAGGAACTGGATCTGCAACAGTACACAAACGTTTAAGTAATTAAATAATAAGGGTGATCTAAGTCATTAGATCACCCTTTCTTAAAATAGTAAAATCAGCTCAAGAAACGCGCTTATAATTTTCACTATTAACTATTAGGAGTGAATCATATGCACCGTCTAGCTTTCCTTCAACTAAATCGTAATAAATGGAAACATTTCCTCTTTTTTCTTGCACTATTACTCATTTTCATAACCGTTCCTCTTGCCTTGAATTCCCTTCAAGGTGCACATCAACAAGTGGAATCTGATATCACTTTCTATGCTAGAGGTAGCTATGATTTACTTGTTCGTCCAATGGATTCAGCGGATCCATTGGAGAAAGAACTAGGAATCGTCCCAGAAAACTACATCGGTTTTGGCAATGGTGGCATTTCTATCGCTACATGGGAAACGATTAAGAACCGTGAAGATATTGAAATTGCGGCTCCAGTAGCCTCACTCGGCTACTTTACTGGGGTTGAATCCACTTTCGGCGTCTATCCACCTGATGCGGATTACATGCGTTACACTTTGGAATTCGCAACTACCGATGGGGTTACGAGTTATCCTATTGAACCCACTTATATGTGTGCTTTGTTAAAATATGAGACAGAAATGTTTACTTATGAAAACATTATCAATCATGATAATTTACGAAATAACTGTGACGAAGTCCCTGCTTTTCCTCTACCCATTACCTATCATTTGGTTGTTGGTATAGATCCGACTGAAGAGGAGAAGTTAACTAACACTTCTTTCGCAAGCATTGCACCTGACTCTAGCTTAAACGGTACTGGATCGTGGTATACTGCCGATTATCCAAATGCAACACTTCTTCCTATCATTGAAGTGGTAGATGCAGCTACTTCTTTATCAACAAACTTATCTGTAGCTAAGCTTGGTTTATCACCTGATGATATTCTTCAATTCAGGGATCAATTAGGTTTAGTTGATGCTAGTGAAACGGAAGATCCAACTTTACCAACTAGTTTTTTTCAACAAAAAGACACGCCAGAGTACAATAATCTGATAGAAATCTTGTCCACACAAGATACAATTGAAAACAAAGACTACAATCTCAATTTATCCTCGCTGATCAATGCATTTGATCAAAATAAGCAAGGAATATACCTTACAGAAGATGGCGAATTAGATACCATTGAAAGTCATCCTGAACTTTTTGATCTGGGATATTCTATTTCTCAAGGTATGAGTGCAGCTAGCACATATTATCAAGCTAGCAAAACGCCATACCAGCTAACCGACGGGAAATTATCCGTTAATATATTAGACGTTAAAAATGGGGTTCCTATCTATCGGGATTTAATAAGGCATGGAAATACGATGGTGGAGGTATTTAATGATGATGCATTAACCCCTGAAGACATTGCATTCATTCCAGATCCCGTTGACACAGTAGTGATGGGAGAAAAAAATGCGCAACTAGCCGCAAGTCCGTTGGGTATTTATCAATTTGAACCAGCTAGATATATCGGAGAGGATAAAAAAGATTCAATAGAATTAGAACCAACCATGACACCTGGAAGTTTCGTTACTCCCTCTGCTAAAGGACTTACCAATATGGAAGCAGCAGTTACCGTAAAAGGGGAGGAAGCTATTGATGCTATTCGCGTAAAAGTAGCTGGTATCGATCAATATACAGACGAAGCGGCAGAAAAGATCGAAGCAATTGCCCAGGAGCTTCGTACTATGAACCTAAATGTTACGATTGTAGCAGGGGCTTCTCCGCAACAAGTAGAGGTTGACGTAGAAGGGATTGGGCTTGTGGAAGAATCTTGGACAACACTTGGAGCAGCAGGAACAATTGTTAGTGAATGGCGTATTACGAACGTTGTCTTATCCGTCCTTTTTGTTTTCGTTGGATGTGCCTACATTCTTAATCGTTTTACCTTCTGGCGGATTACTAAAGAAAATGACACACTGCTATTATCGCAACTTGGCTGGACTAATCACCATATTCAAGCGTTGTGGAGCAGAGAAGTTTTATATATTTTAGCTGGAGCAGCTATATTGGCTATCCCATTGTTAATTGGGTTATCGCAATTGGGCGGATTGACCACGGCCATATACCTATATCAGCTTATAGCTGTTATAACGACTACCGTCTTTGTTTGGTTCTTTGTTCGGAAAGCAATACCGAAAATGCTCCAACCATCGAAGCCAAAAAACATTTCGATAAAAAAAGAGCAGTCTACCAAGCGAAGATCATTAGTTAGTAGAAACATATACTATTATTGGAACTATATTGTCTCAACATTTATCCAGCTAGCAATCGTTAGTACGTTAGCAACTTTTGTCTATCTTGCAATCAATGAAACAGTTAAGCAAACAAATGCAACCGTTCTTGGTCAATATATTAACGTTCAAGTTAATCATTGGCACCTTATCTTGGTAGCCTCTGCATATATCCTAGCATTTATTACACTAATTGAAGCGTTAATGTCGTTATTTAAAATTCGTAAACAAGAAATAAAACAATTGTTATCTATCGGTTGGCAACAGAAAGACATCTTTACTCTCTACATGAAAGAGATTCTTCTATGGACCGGTTGCGCCTTATTGATCGGGAATTTAGCAAGTATCCTATTGTTTGTCGTATTATATACATTAAACTGGACTATTTTTATTGTTGCCGCCCTATCTTTTGCTAGTTTATACTTGTTCATTACGGTATTAGCAATGTTGGTCGTTTGGCGATACGTTAGCAAATAATCCCTCTCCCACCATACTTTTAAGCTCAATTACAAATGATACGCATCACATATTGAGCGGATCACGCCAATTAGTTAAAATTAACGCAAGAGCTACTCAGTGGCCCTTGCGTTTTTGGTTTGTGATCAAACTAGACTTTCTCCTCCTTTTTAAAGAATAAAAGTCACACCAGTATATAGAATCGTAGTTATTGCAGCTGCGATCAATGCTGGTTTCAGCTTGAATCGTGCATAGTCCATAGTAGATATATCTAGAATATTTGCTAATGTATTTGTGTCATCACTAAGAGGCGATGCAAACGCGCCAAACGAACCACTTGCGAAAACTGCTCCGATCATTAATGGCAAGGATACATCTGCAGATAAAGCAAGCGATACACCTAAAGGCATTAAAATTCCCCACGTCCCCCAGGCGGAACCAATAAAATAAGAAATAGTAGCGCCAAAAACAAACATAAGTGGTGTGACAAACATCTGAGGGATCCAATCCGTATGTGCTGTAACGAATTCTGAAAATCCTAAATCACTCGTCACAGATGACAATCCCCAGACAATCGACAATAGAACAATTACAGACATAAGATCATTCCCACCAACAATAAAGCTGTTAACTAAGTCACTTAATTTAAAACGTTGAATCGCATATAAAATAATCGAGACAAAAATCGTAATTAATAAGGCAACTACCATTGCCTGTAATACATCAGCACGAATAAAGGCCTTAAATAATGACTGACCGGCACCACGTCCATCCCACCAGGTCAAAAATAACGTGAGTACAATTACTAATAAAACAGGAATGAGTAAGTTTAGTGGCTTACTTGGTAAATCCTTATGCACCGCTGGATGACAGTCATGCCAGTCGTCTTCTTTTCCCTCATCCATTTCCAGTGGTGCATCCGTATGTGAATGATGAAAAAAACTCAAATAGATGCCGAGTAAAATAATTACAATAGCAAAAAAGTTAAATGGAATACTCTGAATAAAAAGTGTATAAGGATCAATAGTAGTCCCCGTGGTTTCCGTAGAAATTTGAATGACAGATACCATATAACCAACAAATGCAGTTGCAACTGGAATCAAGACGATAACAGGTGTTGCTGTTGTTTCAATTACAAATCCTAGCTCTTTCGTTGACATTTTCACCTTTTTTAATATCGCCTTCATAATTGGCGCTATCGTTACAAAACGAAAGGTCGGTGCGCTAAATGTTCCAATTGTAGAGACATAAGTAAGAAATAAGGCTTGCTTTTTGGAGGTAATTATTTCTGCCGATTTCTCAACAAATCCTTTGATTCCACCTGTCATTTTGATCATCCCAATAAGTCCAGAAAAAACATAAAGGAAGACAATAATTTTAATATTACTTTCATCAATAAGTGCTTGTATCACATAGGTTAGCATCTCTTGCATGCCACCAATAAGTGAGGGTGAAATGATGTAGGATCCAACAAGTAGTCCCAACACTAAACCTGGAAGTACTTGTCGTGTAAACATGGCAACAGGAATCACAATCAAAAAAGGGATAATGGACATCCAACTCGTATCGATATGCTTTGCACACCTTTCTAAAAATAGAATCTTTTTAGAATGTGGAAAACCAGCAAATTTATGTATTTACTATTAATTTACTAAGAAAAGTTCATGATTTGGACATGCTTTGAATACTTATGGAATAGAGACATTAATGTTGTCCATCTAGGAGGAAATCGAATGATAGAAGCAATTCTACAACTTTTTACAAGTGAGCAAAAAGCACAAGCTATTCTTTCAAATCAAATGATTGAGCTAATCTTCATCATTTTATTTGTTACGTTTATTGTTACCTTCTTTGTTCATGTTTCCTTGTTCAGTAAACTAAAGAAAATACGTTCTTACTTACAAGAAACAAACCGCATGGACATTGACCCTTTGCGTACCTTCAAGGAACAGTTTGACCTTAAACAGCAAACCGAACCTGTCAAAATAGAAACATTCGTTCAAGAGAAATTTTCTAGTTGGCGTGTCTATGGTATACCTATTGTCAGTCTCATTAAAATGATTCAAATGACCGTATCTATTTTTATTTTAATCGGGATATTAGGAACATTTATTGGCTTAACCATGTCATTAGGAAATATTAATTCAGGTGGAAATCAGCTTGTTGAAGATGTCGCAAGTGTTTTATCAGGAATTGATGTAGCATTTTACACAAGTATTGCCGGTATGGGGCTTTCATTAATTATGACGGTAATGATCAAAGCGCTGAATACAGAATTTCTCCTAACTGATATTATGTTAAAAGTTGAAACAAATTTAACTGAAAACGAACAGAACGGAATAAGTAAACTAATTGAAGTTTCGGAAAGTATTAATAACTCCATTCTCATGCTTCAAAAGACAAACCAAAAATCCTTACAAAGTATTGAAAGTTCTTTTGATGGTTTTAAAGACTATACTTCTGGCTTACAACAAGCCGCAAAAGATTTAGCTACATTTAATGAAGGATTATCTACTAATCTACATGACTTTCAACTTCTATTTACTAGTATGAATAAGGTAACAAACGGCTTTGATGATGCATCTAAAAAACTAAACAAAAATTTCGATCAACTCTTCTCTTATTTTAAGAAAATTGATCAAAGAAATGAACAAATGGCAAGTACATTTGAACATACGTATCAAAAAATCGAAGAAGTCTCGACAACACAAATAGATACCTTAACTCATTTTGAAGATACCGTGGTTGATTTAAAAACATTCACCTCTTCTATCTTAGATGGCCAACAAACAATAAGTAAAGAAAGTCAGCGTTTAGTGCGTCATATGGAAGAACAAAATAAAGAATTTAAACAAATATTCGGCAAAGACCTAGGAGCGAAACTAGCCGGAATTACAACATACTTAAGCGAACTCTCTAACGGTTTTAATAGCTTAGAAGGATCACTAGTTCAATTACCAGATGTACTAGAAACCATTAACCAAGCACAAACAGAATATAAACACCTTCTATCTGATCGCTTTGATGAATTAAAACAATTTAATCGAGATTTTAATAATCATCTCAAAGCACACAATGCAGATTCTGTTTCATTTGAAAAGCACGTACGTGAAGCCACAAACACCTATGAACAAATTGGAATGAAGAACAAGCAGCTTATTACAGATATAAATACCACTATTTCACAAATGAATAGCACATTCATTCAAAGAGAAAATCAACTCGAAGCAAATGTTGGTGTATTAAAAGATACGCTTGCTAACTATGTGACTACTTTAGAAGGAACACTTGGTGAAAAGTTAGATAAGGTTGCTCGAAATATTAGTGAATATGCACAGGGAACAAATCAGGATCTAAAAAGAGAATTTAAGGAAATTCGGACGATTAACGAAGACATTCAACAAAGTAATAATCGTTATACACAACAAACATTTACGGAACTTCTCCAACAAATTGATAAATTAAACCAGCATTTACAGACCTTCAGCCAGGAAGCAACAAGCCTTAATACAAGGCGTACGGGTGGTCTAAATCAACATGATTAATAAATATCAACGGTTGTTTAAGGACGAGCAGGAAGAGAATCATTTTTGGCCATCTTTCACTGATTTATTAACATCGATCTTACTGTGTTTTGTATTAATCTTTATTTCAATGATGGTTATTAAGTCCATTCAAATTGAAGAAATGAAAGAAACAATTGATCAAATTATGGGAGTACGCTCAGAACTTGTAAAGGACTTAAATGCAGAATTTCAAGATTCTACTTTAGGCATCGAGGTAGATGAGAAAACAGGTGCAATTATCTTTGACACAGAAATTTTATTTGAGTATGATGGTGCAGAATTAAAGGATGACTCCTTTCAATTTTTAGATGAGTTTGTTCCAAAGTATTTAGACGTCTTATTAGCAAGTGGCTATGAAGAATATATCTCAGAAATTATTATTGAAGGTCATGCTGATCGCACAGATGGCTATTTATATAATCTAAAGCTATCCCAAGATAGAGCATATAGTGTAGCAGAATATATACTAGGGGATGAATTCCCATATAAAAACATTCAAGATCACTTGCAGGAAAAATTAACGGTAAATGGTAAATCATTCTCAGACGGTCGCACCGATGAAAATGGTGACTACAGTCCAGAAGCTTCACGCCGAGTTGAATTCAAGTTCCGCTTAAAAGACGAAGAAATATTGGATAAAACAATGGAAATACTAGAAGGAAATTAAAAATAAGTATTCTTGAAGTGGCTTTCCTTTCCAAATTCTATAATTTTAAAAAAATAAACAATATTAGTTAGTAAATAAATTGTTTGAATTTTTACATTATAGTAGTTGACATTATTTAGAATGTAACTTACTATAACAGGGAACATAAAACTAAATAGTTAGTCTTCTTATCAAGAGAGGTGGAGGGAACGGCCCTATGATACCTCGGCAGCTTACTTTTATATAAAAGTACTGTGCCAATTCCGTCAAACGTATGTTTGAAAGATGAGAAGAGTTAGGCTGTCGTTATATAAACCACTATAATACTGCCCCTCTTCTTAATGGAAGGGGGGTTTTTTGTTGCGTATAAAGTAAAAATTAACTTTAGTTAGTTGCAACTGGATAAAGTAAAAACAAGGGGGTTTGATCGATTGGATTTATTAACCACACTGAAGGAAAAGATTCTAATTGCTGATGGTGCTATGGGTACCTTGCTTTACTCACATGGTGTTGATCGTTGTTTTGAAGAATTAAATGTAACCCATCCTGAAGAAATTTTCCATACACATAGGGCGTATGTAGAAGCAGGGGCTAATGTTATTCAAACAAATACGTACAGTGCAAATTATATTAAATTGGCACGTTATGGCTTGGAGGATAAGGTAAAAGAAATCAACACGCAAGCAGTAAAAATAGCTAAACGAGCAGCAAATAAGGATACATTTGTTGTTGGAACAATCGGTGGTATTCGTGGAAGTCAAAAAAAACTTGGCACTATAGAGGAAATCAAGCGAATTTTTCGCGAACAACTTTATTGTCTCTTATTAGAAGGTGTAGACGGGCTCCTTTTAGAAACGTATTATAGCCTAGAAGAATTAACAACCGTGTTAGCAATTGCTAGAGAAGCAACTAATCTACCGATTATTACAAATATTTCGATGCATGAAATTGGATTATTAGAGAATGGTACACCTTTAAATGATGCATTAACACAATTGGACGATGCTGGTGCAGATATCGTTGGCGTCAATTGCCGATTAGGTCCACACTACATGATTGAATCTTTAAAAACAGTGGCCTTACCGAAGACAGCTTACCTTTCCGCTTATCCTAATGCGAGTTTACCAGCATACAGTGATGGAAAGTTAATCTATAACAATAACCCAGACTATTTTGAACAATGTGCTAGAGAATTTCGTAATCAAGGTGTGCGGTTATTTGGTGGTTGTTGTGGTACCACTCCTGAACATATTGTAGCCCTTAAAAAAGGTGTCGAAGGTTTCACTCCCTTATTGGAAAAGACGGACGTTAAGCACCCTCCAATAATAGAAGTACAGGAGCCTGCTGCTCGAAAAAAGTTAGATCTAGCTCAAATTGTGACACAGAGACATTCTATTATTGTTGAATTAGATCCACCAAGGAATTTACAAACGAAAGAATATCTAAAAGGTGTGCAAGCATTAAAAGACGTTGGTGTTGACGCCATTACACTTGCTGATAATTCTTTAGCCACACCACGAATTAGCAATCTAGCAATGGCCACACTAATGAAACAACAAAGAATAGCCATCACGCCTCTTCTTCACTTAACTTGTCGTGACCGTAATTTAATCGGACTACAGTCTCATTTAATGGGATTACACACACTTGGTATCCATGAAATTTTAGCTATTACTGGTGATCCTACTAAGATAGGCGGTTTTCCAGGTGCATCGTCGGTATTTGACGCTACATCTTTTGAATTGATTAAGCTAATCAAACAATGTAATGAAGGTATCTCATTTTCAGGTAAGTCATTAAAAGAAAAAACATCCTTTCGTATCGCAGCAGCTTTTAACCCCAATGTTCATCACCTTGATAAAGCAGTACGTAGGCTAGAGAAAAAAATTGATTGTGGAGCAGATTATTTTTTGACCCAACCAATTTATCAACCCGAACAAATTGAGTCGCTAAAACAAGCAACTAAACATATTAAACAACCAATCTATATTGGTATTATGCCACTCACATCCTCACGAAATGCAGAATTCCTACATCATGAAGTACCAGGTATGAAACTAACAGATGACGTCCGTCAACGAATGAAGGCGACAGGTGATAATAGAATACTGGCAGAACAAGAAGGTATGTCAGTAGCAAAAGAATTAATCGATGTTGCTTTTGAACATTTTAATGGCATCTATTTAGTAACACCATTTATGCGCTATGACATCACAGTTAAACTTTCCAGTTATATCAAACAAAAGGTTGAAAATGCGCAAGAAATAATTTTATAAGACTATTTTAATGGAGGTTTATACATGACAAAAATAATTAGTTCCAATCTAGGTTATCCACGAATCGGTGAAAAAAGAGAATGGAAACAAGCACTCGAGCAATTTTGGGAAGGGAAAATTCAAGAAACAGAATTACTTTTAATAACGAAAGTGATAAGACTAAATAACCTTAAAAAGCAACAAGAGAAAGGCATTGATCTTATTCCAGTTGGTGACTTTTCTTTATATGATCATGTATTAGATACTTCTGTTATGTTTGGTGTCATACCAGAACGTTTTGATTATAAAGGTGGCAAGGTAGGCTTAGACACTTATTTTGCCGTTGCACGCGGAACAAAAAACGCAGTTGCATCGGAAATGACAAAGTGGTTTAACACGAATTATCATTACATCGTACCAGAGTTAGAAAATATCCAACCAAGTGTGACAGAAAATCATCCACTTTCTTTCTATCAAGAGGCAAAAGAAGAATTTGGTATTGATGGAAAACCCGTGTTATTAGGCCCAATTACGTATTTGAAATTAGCAAAAATCCAAGATGATGTACATTTTGAAAAGTTGCTAGAAACATTCATACCACTTTACATTCAAGTTTTAAAAGAGTTGGAGCAAGCTGGGGTATCTTGGGTACAAGTAGATGAACCCATTTTCGGTACGAATTTATCTCCACATATTTTAACTTTTGCAAGAAAGGCGTATGACACAATAAATAAAGCAGTTCCTAACATAAATATTCTGTTACAAACGTATTTTGAAAATGTAGTGGATTATAAAAAAGTAGTAGATTTCCCTGTACAAGGAATTGGCCTAGATTTTGTTCATGGTGATGCCCTTTCATTTATTCAAAAACATGGATTTCCACATGATAAAGTCTTAGCAGCAGGCATTATAAATGGTCGTAACATATGGCGTGCTGATTTAGAAGAACGTTTAGATGTGTTAGAGCAGTTAAAACAAATTGTAACAAATAAGTTAATTATTCAACCGTCTACCTCCCTTCTACATGTTCCAGTAACAAAAAAACTGGAGCAAGAGATTGATCCTTTTATCTATGGCGGGTTAGCATTTGCAGATGAAAAATTAGCCGAGATCGTTACGCTTACGAAAGCATTAGATAAGGGGCGAGATCTTGTTAAATCAGCTTTAAAAGATGCTACTGAATCGCTTAAACAATGGAAAGATGCAAGTTTCGGTAAAAATCAAGAAGTGCATCAAAAGCTTGAAAACTTAACAGATACCGATATAAATAGGAAAGTAATCTTTTCAGAACGAATAAAAAAACAAAAGCAGTATTTCCAATTACCTTTGTTACCGACAACAACAATAGGCAGTTTACCGCAAACAAGTGAATTGAAAAAAGTACGAACAAAATGGCGAAAAGGACATGTAACAACAGGAGAGTATGAACAATATATTCGTGACTATATCAAGAAATGGATAACAATACAGGATCAGATTGGGCTTGATGTTCTCGTTCATGGAGAGCCTGAGCGAACAGATATGGTGGAATATTTTGGTGAGAAGCTGAATGGCTTTACTGTTACCAAGTTTGGCTGGGTCCAGTCTTATGGCTCACGTTGTGTAAAACCACCAGTAATTGTCGGTGATGTCTCTTTTGCAAAACCGATGACAGTAAAAGAGATTGTATATGCCCAATCCTTAACAACAAAACCGGTAAAAGGCATGCTTACTGGACCAACAACTATTTATAATTGGTCGTTTGTGCATGATGATTTACCTCGTAAGACGGTTCTAAACCAAATTGCAATTGCATTAAAGGCAGAAATAGAAATATTAGAGGAAAGTAACATTAAAATTATTCAAGTGGATGAACCAGCATTACGCGAAGGACTACCATTAGATCGAAACAAATGGCCTGCCTACTTAGACGATGCGGTTACGGCATTTAGATTAGCTACATCATCAGTTGAAGTGGATACACAAATTCATACCCATATGTGTTATTCGAATTTTGAAGATATCTTTGAAGCGATTGATGGGCTTGATGCAGACGTAATTTCAATTGAAACGTCAAGAAGTCACGGGAACTTGATTGCTACTTTCGAAGATAATACCTATAACAAGGAAATTGGACTTGGTGTTTATGATATTCATAGTCCTCGTGTCCCAAGTATAGAAGAAATTAAGCAAAATATTAACCGAGCATTACAAACGATTTCACCAAATCAGTTTTGGATTAATCCCGATTGTGGTTTAAAGACTAGGAATGAAACTGAAACAATAGAAGCACTTCAAACAATGGTAGATGCTGCAAAGATCATAAGAAAAACAGCACTATCTTATCAGAAATAGAATAGTAATATTAGCAAGCCCTCCACAGTTATCTGCGCTGGAGGGCTTTTTACTTTACGAAGTTAGCTGAAGACGTAGACGTGCCTGCGGAAAGCGTCGTGTATTTTTAGAGCGAGCCTTGTGTCGCAGTTGATGATTGTTGTAATGGAAAGGTAATTGCTACGTTAACTTATGAACCTCTCACAATTGGAATTTATCATTAAGAAAGTGTTGTTTATTTCTAGATTGCGTTAAGCCTGTGATTTTTTCGTCTGAATTTATCGATGTTAACCGTGAGATTCCTTATTTTCACTATTAATTATTCGCAAATTAGGTACATTTTAATTAAAGAAACATAAAATGCTACTGAACCAATTATTATGGTTCAGTAGCAGGGGGACCAATAGGATATTATTAATTAATGGAAAGGAGAACTTCTCTTTTTATTAAAGAATGTCTAACTGTGCAACAAGTGTTAAAAGAATCTGTAAAAGCACTTGGATGGATGCTGCAACATCCGTATCGGTAGTTGTTACGTTAACAGATTCACTTCCGTCAATTACAATAAGTTGTCTGTTAGATTGATCAATTCTAGAATATCCTAGAAGTTCTTCTGTTACCTCTTGTGCTCTTGAACTACTCGCTATTGAAATGTTTACTACAATAACGATCGCTACTTGCAAGGCGGCTTGCAATGATACAGCCACCTGGGTATCAGTCGTATCCACCGTTACATCTGTGGAGTTCAAAATAAAAATTGCCTCTTTTGATTGCTGCTCAATGTCAGAAATTTGGTCTGCATACTGACTAACCGCTCTTGATTGATTATTCGTTCTACTCACAAAAATACCTCCTTGTTTTTTTTAGGACTCAGAATTGTCTTTATTGCGCTTGATTTGCTGCAATTTTTCAATTAATGCCTCTGTCTGTACAGTCATCGTTTTTTCACTATTTTGTTGATCAGCTAAAAAAGCCTCTGTTTGTGCTTTAAGTCCTTCAACCGACTTTTTAAGGTTGCTTTTTTCATCATCTGACAGTTCTGTATTTCTAGAAATATTTAGTCTCTTAAAAAGATCAGAGACATGTACTTGAATCAAGTCACTTGATATTTGATTCAACTGGTTTTGGATATCCCCATCTGTCAATGTTCTCCCCCCTTTTGGCTAAGTTATCTTACACCATATATATATACGATTATCTATAATGTGAGCGGGTTCTTATCACGAATAGTACAAGAATGGACAAATGTTACCGATTGAAACGACTAGAAAATAAAAAAGCAACCGACACAATCATTGACTGTGACGATTACTTTCATTAACTAGCATTTTTCAATCTACGGTTTCTGTTGCAAAAGAACTTAAAAGAATCTCTTCAAATGCATTAACATCTGACGGTTTCGCATATAAATAACCTTGTCCATATCCACATTGTAACTCTAAGAGAGCTTTAGCTTGCTGGTGTGTTTCTATTCCCTCAGCAATTATATTTAAATTTAAGTTTATTCCAATATCTATAATTGTTTTTACAATAGAAAGATCCTTTGCATTTTCTATATGCTCGATAAAGGACTTATCTATTTTAATTGTGTTAATAGGTAACTCTTTTAGGATATGTAATGACGAATAACCTGTACCAAAATCATCAATAGCAGTTTCAATTCCAAGTTCTTTTAAACCGTTTAAAACCTCAATGGACGATTCAATATTATGCATAATACTTTCTGTTATTTCCAATTCTAAATAGTTTGCTGGAAGACCTGTTTCAATTAAAACATCACGTACTATCGTAACAAAGCTTTCTTGTTCAAACTGTTGGACAGAAATATTTACGGAAACACATAACGGTTGAAAACCTTTCTTTTGCCAATCTATATTCTGCTGACAAGCTCTACGCATGACCCATTCACCAATCGAAAATATTTGTCCCGTTTCCTCTGCTATGGGAATAAATTCAGCAGGTGAGACTTGACCTAATACTGGATGATTCCATCTTAACAATGCTTCCATTCCAATTATCGCACCTGATTGGATATTTACTTTTGGTTGATACAAAAGTGATAATTGATTTAATTCAATTGCTTTTTTTAACTCAATCTCAATTGTCATTTTGCGCGTAATATGTGCATTTAGTTCTGCATTAAAAAAGTGATATTTATTTCCCTTACTCTTCGCAACATACATTGCTGCATCTGCATGTTTAAATAATTTAAGTCCGTCTAACCCATCGGTTGGATACATACTAATTCCAATGCTGGGTGCAATGGGAATTTCATGATAATCAATTAAAAAAGGTTTGTTAAAAACACACAACAAGTTATCGGCAATATGGCTACAATCCTTTTGATTCTGACCTGGCAAAATAACAACAAACTCGTCTCCCCCAACTCGATAAACATCTGCCGTACTGCTTAATACTTTTCTTAATCTGTCTGAGGCTATTTGTAAGACACGATCTCCAATTTGGTGTCCTAATGTATCATTAATACTCTTAAAGCGATCTAAATCCATTAACAATAACGCCAACGGTTTATTAGATTCTTTAGCCTTTTCCATCATCGATCCTAGATCTTCAATAAAGGAAGCTCTATTTTTCAAACCTGTTAATGTATCATGATAAGCTAAGTTTCTATACTCACTTACTAACTTACTGTTTTTTCGCATAACTACTAGTTGGCGACCAATAATCATGAAAAAGGTAACACTTAATCCTATACTTAACGCATTAAGTTCCCAATTATAACTTTGTGTTACGAGGATTAATAATGTAATCGCACTAATATAAGGTAAGGCATTTTCTCTGTTGTTAAAGTAATTAATGACTTTCCAATCTAACTCTGTTGTATTTGAATGCACGAATTTCCCTGAGACACCAATCATTAATAAAGCGAAAAACCAAACAACATCCACAAGACTTCCAATCTGATATCCTCCCATTACATTTAAATACGTATAGTATATATCAGCAACTACTTGAAAAAAGAAGCCAGCAATTATAAAGATCATGATCTCCTTTTCTTTAGAATTATGTGATAGGAAATATAAATTTGAAATCGCAAACAAAATACTAATACTGCAAATTAGGTAAAGTAAGGTGACCACCGTGCCAAATATCTCTTCTCCTTGAGCAACTAGAATTGGACTCATTAAATAATACGCACTGACTGAAGTTGTAAAAGTCATAAAAACCACTACGGTAAATAAATAGGGAGTAGTAGAAATAGTTGTTTTAATAACCCTAATTTTATAAAGTAACCCAATTAGAAAACAAATATAAGCTAGTAACCATAATAAAAAAGATGCTTCAGGATACTTCATAGAATCCAGTGTTAGGAAAGCTACCAACCAATTAATACTAGAAACTGTATGAAAAAATAGACCGATACTTAAAATCAGCCAAAAATACCTTTGTTTATCAGTAGTAATACGATATGCTTTGTTTAACCAAAATAAAGCAATAATTCCGAGTATAGCTTGTAGACTAATAGTAAGAAAAGAACGTAGCCAATCATGATCCTGTAAAAGTAACAAGACAATATAATAACTAAAAGCTATACTAAAAGCGGATAAAATCGCTTTTCGTTTAGAGGAAAACATCGCACTTCACCCCGATCCAGATAGTCACAACATACATAAAAAGGCTATTCCCAATGGAAATAACCTTAGAATTACCAGTTATCGTTGCCCATTTGGTAACACAGCCACCATAGTTTTCCCTTAGGCCTGTTACTTTGCGTCCTTATTTTTCAATAAGTTTGCCTTTTCAATGCAGAAGTTCATTTTTATAATATAGTTCGATTGTATCATAAATAAGCAGCCTATGCGGTACTTTATAACTATAATTTGACTTCAAACAAAATATTTCCCATAAAATTCACTGTATTAAATAGTTGGTTTATGCAAATCACTTTATTTTTTTCTTTAACACGGTAATAATAGATATAGAAATGAGGTGTCGAACATGCAATGTAAAATGAATCGCAATGCTGCAAAAATACTTAGAGGTTGGTTGGAAAGTGATGGTGCAGAAGGAAAAATGGTTCGTGTATATGTAACGGAGATGCACGGAAATCATGCGCACTATGACGTGATGTTAGATACACCGACAGAACATGATGAAATTGTTAAAACGGATAAAGATATCGATGTATTACTAGATGCTAGAGAAGACTTTTTAGATGGCGTCTGGATTCAATATTTCTTTGTTCCACAAGAAGGATTTGCTATAAGTAACTCATCTAAAGGCTTACCGCCACATCATCATTAAAAAACACGCGTCTATCCATTATTCAGATGATAGACGCGTGTTTTTCTCACTAATAAAAAATTTCTATTTTTGATGACGTTAATTCCATTCCTTGAATTTCGAGACTAGTTTTTTCACTTTCTTTACTAGCCTTCCCTCTTCTTTTCTTTGCTTTTGCCACTCGTTATAGCTTGCTATACCAATTAATAGGAAACCTGCAAGTAATAGATACGCCCACCAAGGCATATTGCCCCAATATGGTTTAGTCTGATAGATCACATTAAAGAGAAGTGTACCAAACCCAATAAAAAAGTAAGATTTAATTTGAAATTGAGCTCCTATCACTAAAGATAGTAAGGAAAGAACTCCGACAATTAAAGCATCCCATATCGTATTACTCGAAATTGCATCCATTACTAAAATGACGGTCACTAACAATAAAGAGAGCGATTGAATAGGTGACATTATGTTTTTATAGTTTTTCCAAGTCTTCAGACTCAAAATAATTGCTAAGACAAGAACAGGTAAAACCCTAAATTCCGTATGAAAAAGTTCCGAAATAAAAGAGAGATATTCCTCTATAATAGAATAATAAGTTGGCAGAAAACTAACCAAACCTAATGTGACAATAGCTTTCTGCGCTATGTGATATTGAAACCTTCTCACTTGCGCAAATAGCCATATCGTTAGTAACACATATGGAATAATCTGTATCCAAACACTATTAAATGTTTGAAGAAAAGTGAAAGAATAACCAAGATAAAATACAGCTACAATAGAATACCAATCAATATAGCGACTTTCTTCATTCCATTGGTACAGGCTCTTAAACAAGATTTTCCCTGCAATAAATAGAATAAAAAAACTAGCCAAACTAATTAAAAACAACTGAGTATCTTGATACAAATAGCGTTGTTGTTCCCAAATGCCTAACGATAATGTTAAAGGAATCACTAAACCAACAAACCACTTTCTCCTGTGTAAAAAGTAAACATTAAGAAGTACATAAGATAGAACGGATAAAACCCCTCCTAATGAATTAACTTCGTATACGCTAAGAATCGTATATAAACCGTAGTTAGAAAAAGGAATAATATACCATTCCATTCTTTCCTTCCAAGTCTTATTTACAACGAACCATCCTACAAAGAATAGAATGCTAGACCAAAACCAATAGTAACCTTGTGAGACATTTTCAAATAAATTATAATACGGAACGGTCGTAATTAGAATAAATGTAACCAAAGTCAAAGCTGCATAAAGAAATAGCTTGATCGTCCATTCTTTTTTCTTCATTAACATACTATATATATAAACACCCAACGGAACAAACAAGAATAGTGGATTTATCATTTGCGAAAAAGCTTGATCAATCAAAATAACTAACATTACATTCAATTGAATAACCTGTGCAATCCAAAAAAAGTATGGTTTTAATGCAGGAAGACGTTTTCCTTGCCACCCTTCCACGACAAGTAAGACCAATGGGCCAAACAAAAGAAAAATTACAATAGAATCAAAATCTTGAATTGAAAAAGTGCTTAGTAAAGAAGCGTAAAAGCAAAAAGTAGTGATTGCTACAAGAAACCATAATGCGTCCAGTTTTGTCTGTCTTACTAACCAGATAAATACACCAATACCTACTAAGAGTAAGACAGGCCGAATAAAGGTCGTATCAATCGTAGAGAGACCGACAAGAGACGATAATCCAAATAGATAACTACCTTGACCTATATAAAAGGCAGCTTTAGCTAATCCAGTTTTCTTGTATCTTCGCCAAATTAAACTAACGAACAGTAGGATAAGTGATGAAATCGCAATATGAAATGGAAGATCTAAATAGACGGTGTATCCTGAAATCAGCTCTCCAATCTTTGGATTTAAGCAATACAAAGCAAACAACCAACTGACTCCATTCGTCCACTTCGCTATTTCTCTTTCTATGTTATTTTTGCTAGAAACAACAAACAATGCACTAAGACCGAATAATGTATACATAAGTGAAGCCTGTATAAGTGGTCCAAAAAGAGTTGCATACATCATGGAAGCTACCATTGCAGCAACAGACAAATAGAAAACACTTCTTTTTATCGGCAACAAAAATACAATTCGGTCACCTATACCAATTAATATAAATAGCAGCATAGCATAAAAAAATAGAAACAAATCCATTCTGATACCTATCAAATAATCAAGTAATATATCTCCAAGTTGCAAACCAAATGTGTATAGAAAAATTGTCGCTAACCAGCTGAAAATTACTCGATTGGTTATATAAGATAAATAGGTATAGGTAAAAGTAATAACCAAGTAAGCAGCTAATAAAATCAAAGAGTCCTCATTTGTTCTTATAACAATCCCTTGGTAACTAATATAAATAAAAGCAAAAAATGAAATTACAGCGCTGGTATAGCGAAACATGTGTGATATAAATACATCACTTTTTACGATTTGTGCAAAAACCAGATAAAATACACCAATCAATCCATAAACAATTAAATCAATGGAACCTAGCCAAGAGGATTCTGTTAATTGATAAGCACCATATGCAAATAATGCAGAGAATACAAATTGATATTCTTTTGTGTTATAAACAAACACCATTGCAATATAAATTGTGGCGGTTAATAGAATATTGAAACTGTAAAAAAGCGATTGTTCAAAAATTACTAACATCAGTAATGTTGACACAATTAAATTCAACTGTGCATACTTAGGCAGTTCTTTTACAAATAACGTTACTTTAGGAGCCCTACGATAATGGTGATATAAGTATAAAAGTAACGCGTTGAACACCATTATCAATAGGTAGAAAACATCGACAGATACCGGAGTAAATCCAATAAGAAAACCTACTGAAAAGGTTAAAAACAAATATGAAATCCAGACAAATAATCTAGAACGATGTTTCCAAGCATTCCGCACATATAATGGTAAAGGAATTAGATTACCCATTGCACCTAATAAAAATCTTCCCTCCCCTCTTAACGACAAGTAATCTCCAAACAAACTAAAGTATCCAATTGCCACAATTGCAATCGGTATTAATAAACTTCCTAACGTTAAAAAAGCAAAAGCTGTTTTATCTATTTTTAAAAACTTAGATGAAATCCCGCTCAAAGCTAAGAAAAATACAGAAACACATGATAATACGAGTACTTTTAATAATGGCCCCATTTGCGCCCATGTACTTGTAGCTACAACTAAACCACTAATAAGTAAAAAGATAACACCTAGTATTAACAACCAAATAATATTTCGTTCTCTCACTTCTTCCTTTCCTTTTACTACTTTTGCAGGTTTCTCTTTTGGTTGTTTCTCTGATTTTGTAATTGTTTTTTTCTGATTCATATTTGGCGCTATATCTTTCTGGATAAGTCGTTCTTTCTTCTCTGTCTTCTGCAGTTGGTAGTTTTGATGTTTTTTATAAGCATCCATAATATGTATGAATTCTTCCTCATCAATTAATCCCTGATCTGATAATGCTCGCATTTCTTCTCTTACAATCTTTTCGCGATCTGATCTAGAAAAATCTTTCATTACTTCACCCCACTAAACACATTTATATTCAGGGTTATGGTAACCTATAAAACGTGAAAACTCAACCTGTTTTTTCCAATTATGGTTATGCCATAATTTCTAAACCAAAATAAACACATACGATATGACACTATCTTATTTCCCCGGAAATAAACCGACATAGAAATACAAATTATCTAGAAGAATTAAATGTAAGAT
Source organism: Paraliobacillus zengyii (assembly GCF_003268595.1). Lineage (NCBI taxonomy): Bacteria > Bacillati > Bacillota > Bacilli > Caryophanales > Bacillaceae > Paraliobacillus > Paraliobacillus zengyii. Next base: position 3,005,226 of record NZ_CP029797.1, read on the forward strand.
CTTTAGCATACTTTCTAGCGATTTCAATCGACGGTCTTTCGAACAGTTATGCCAGAATAAAAAAAACTCTCTAATTATATGCACTGAACTTTGCACAATTAGAGAGTGAGACATAAACTATTTTACTTTTTACTTTTACTAGCCATTACAATATTCTGTTCAACAGCTAATTTACGTGCAACCTGTACTGCACCCCATAGTGTTGGTAACATAATAATTGATACAGGTACTGCGGTAACAACAATAGAGTTTTGAATAGCAGATACACTATTCTCTCCAATCGCAAGTAGCATAATTGACATTAATCCAAAAATCAACACCCAGAATACGCGAATAAGTCTGCTTGGATGATCTGTACCAGTTAAGGATACTGCAACTGTATAGGATATTGAATCCACTGTTGTAGAAACAAACACTAATGTAACAAGTAAGAATCCTACTGCTAAAAAGAACCCTAATGGCAATGAATCCATAATTGCCATTACTACTGCAGGCATTCCACCTTCAGCAAGTGGTCCAGAAATTGAACCAGGGACATCTAATTCAGCTTTAATTCCTGTTCCTCCAACAACTGTAAACCAAAAGTTAGTTACTAGTGGAGCGATTATAGAAACAGCAATTACTAATTCTCGAATTGTTCTACCTCGTGATATTCTAGCAATAAAAATCGCCATCATTGGACCATATCCCAGGAACCAACCCCAAAAGAATATCGTCCATCCGCCTAACCAACCTTGATCACCTTGATATAGAGCCATAGTTAGCATATTTTGGATATGGAATCCTTCAGCTGAAACAAACATATTAATGATAAAAAGTGTTGGTCCAAGCATCAGCACACAAAGCGCTAACAATACAACTAAACCAACATTCATTCGACTTAAGAATTGAATACCTCTATCAACTCCAGTTGCAACTGAAATTGCAGCGATAACAATTAGTACACTAACTACAATGATATTGGTCGTAAGTGTATTAGGAATATCAAATAAAGAATGTAAACCGTAACCTAACTGTAATCCAAGAAATCCGATTGGACCCATAGTCCCTGCAGCAACAGCTACAATTGAAATAATATCTGCAGCGCTACCTATAATACTATTTTTTTTGAATATTTTTTCACCAAAAAGTGGATATAGCATTCCTCTTGGCTTCATTGGATATCCTTTGTGATAATGTAAGTACATTAAAACTATTGTAGCCAATGTTCCGAGGATAGCCCATGCAAGAAATCCCCAATGAAAGAAGCTCTGCGCTAAAGCAGGTGAAACGCCAGCCATAGTTGAAGAATTATCATCAAATAATGGTGGGTTAGCGATAAAATGCATCATCGGTTCTGCGGCAGCCCAAAATACCCCTCCACTAGCAAGTAGTGTACAAAGTATCATTGCGATCCAACGATAATAACCATTTTCAGGTTTATCCTTTTTACCTAGTCGCACATTCCCATACTTTGTAAATGCTAAAATAATTCCAATTACGAAATTTGCTAGTAACAATAGCTCCCAATAAGCGCCAAAATATTTAGCAGAAAAAGCAAATGAAGTATTAATCCAGCTTTCTACCATACTTAAATCGATAATTGCTAATACAACAAATGAGAGCAATAACCCTCCACTAATAATTAATACGGGTTTATCCGTCGTTGTTTTACCTTCGTTTTTATACACTCTTTTCCTCCTAGTTTTTAGAAGCAAGTGCCAACAATTTTTTCTATATGTATTGTAGACAAATCGATGTAAATTAATCAACTAATGATTAGTAACAAATTATTAAAGCTCAGTATCTACCAAATCTCCAGTTAAATAATTACGTAAAGTTCTAGAACAATCCGCTTGCTTACTATACAATTGTGTCGCCTTTTTATGTCTGTTATTTTTAATAACTAAGAACATTAAAAGAAGCGCAAGTAATAATTATACGTTTTCGACACATAAACGTCAAATTTTGTACTGATAAATCAGAATTTGAAAACATATAAGTAGTATATTATTTAACGATCAAAATATGCATAAGAATGTATAACTAAAAATCCACTTAAGGAGTGGAAGTTATTTCAAAGCTATTTGATATAATAATTTCTTTACTTCTACATAAATATGTGAATTATATCACAATGATTTGAATCTTCTTTCAATTTACGTTATGCTGTTACTTATGTTTTGTTTATTTGGTGTCAAGAAAACGCATTGCGAACAAAATGAATAAGCAGAGGAGGCTATCTCATGGAAGATTTCGCACTGAGTGGTGCTACATGGTTTTGGTTATTTATACCCATGCCAATATTAATTATTTTATCAGCTATTTCTATGTTTACAGAAAGGAGGGAAAAGTAAATCATGTCTACAGTTACATTAATAACATTTATCATTTATTTACTCGGTATGCTACTTATAGGTGTTATCTCCTATCGATTAACAAATGATTTATCCGATTACGTGCTTGGCGGAAGAAGTCTAGGTCCTGGTGTTGCAGCAATAAGTGCGGGTGCATCAGATATGAGTAGTTGGTTAATACTCGGACTTCCAGGTGCGATTTACGCTTCAGGTTTAGGAGAAGCATGGATTGCTGTGGGGCTCGCAATAGGTGCCTATTTAAACTGGCAATTCATCGCTAAACGTTTACGTGTCTATACAGAAGTATCAAGCAATTCCATTACCATCCCGGATTTTCTAGAAAACCGGTTCCGCGATACATCGCATTTATTACGCGTTATTTCTGCACTCGTTATTTTGTTGTTCTTCACTTTTTATACTTCATCCGGTATGGTTGGTGGTGCAAAATTATTCGAAGCTTCGTTTGGTTTAACATATGACCAAGCACTTTGGATCGGCGCATTAGTTATCGTATCCTATACATTCTTAGGTGGATTCTTAGCAGTAAGCTGGACGGACTTTATCCAGGGTATTCTTATGTTTATTGCACTTATTGTTGTTCCAATCCGAGCAGTTATTATCGTTGGTGGTTGGGATGCTACGATTGATGCTGTAGGTAATATCTCACCTAGTCACATCAATATGGTGGCAGGTGTTGGTGTAATGAGCATTATTTCATCTCTAGCATGGGGACTAGGCTATTTTGGTCAACCACATATACTAACTCGTTTTATGGCGCTACGTTCTGCTAAAGATGTACCAAAAGCACGCTTCATTGGTATAACTTGGATGGTCCTAGGTTTGTATGGAGCTGTCTTTGTTGGCCTTGCAGGTCTTGCTTTTATTAGCACACAAGACGTTGGTGTCCTTTCTGAATTTGGTATTAAAGTTGCTACAGATGGAGCTGGCATCCAAATGTTAGCTGATCCTGAAAAGATATTTATTGCTTTTTCACAAATTTTATTTGATCCAATTATCGCTGGCGTTTTATTAGCAGCTATTTTATCAGCTATTATGAGTACGATTGATTCGCAACTACTGGTTTCTTCTTCTGCTGTTGCGGAAGATTTTTATAAAGCATTATTGCGTAAAAATGCTTCTCAAAAGGAACTTGTATGGGTCGGTCGTATTGCAGTTGCTGTTATAGCATTGATTGCAACCATTTTAGCAACTAACCCAGAAAGTTCTGTATTAACTCTCGTTAGTTATGCTTGGGCTGGTTTCGGTGGTGCATTCGGTCCAGTTCTAATCCTAGCGTTATTTTGGAAAAGAATGACTCGAAATGGAGCGTTAGCAGGGATTATCGTTGGTGCTCTAACCGTTATAATTTGGGGAGATTTCCTTTCTGGAGGAATATTTGACCTCTATGAAATTGTTCCTGCTTTTCTACTCAACTTAATTGTTGCTATCGTCATAAGTCTTTTAGGTGGTAAACCATCATCTGAAATAGAAGCAGAGTTTGATGAAACTGTTAGTAGGTTATAAGTTCATGCACGAATACAAAAACGTTCTTTTCATAAATTGAGAAGAACGTTTTTTACTATCTTCTAACTTGTTTTGTTAGGATTAAAGATAAAATACATGTAGAATAAGGGCAATTCATAAATCAAACAAAAAGGAATGATTCTTTGGTTACAAAACTTATTTTAGATAACAGATCAATTACCTTAGTTGATTATCAGGAAAACAACACAGAAACTGGTCATCTGAGGATCACGGTTCATTTTAAGGTAAGCCATGAAGAGTATCATGATGTAACTACTTTACTATATAAAGGCAGTTTCGATGTGAACATTCCAGAAAAAAATCTAACATTTATCGGAACAATCGAGAACTACTCTACATCGATAACTAATTTATATAAAAAGGGTAACATTGGAGACTTTTATTTAACTTTAATTGAAGTTAAATAATCATACTAATGAAATGATTTACTCATTTGAAAATCAAATCTTTTTAACCTCACAATAGATAGAAACAGCGACATAACAGAAGACCTTACCCGCTCCACAGTGAAATGGGCTCGCTTTCCGTGGGCACTGCTCCGCTGGATAGGTGTTAAAAGTGATATATCGTCTACTGGTCAGAATTTTTATTGTGCTTATGACAGTTGTTCACGTTATGCTGATTGATTGTAGCGTAGGACAGTCGACTCCTGCGGGAAAAGCAACAGCTGAAAATCCCGCAGGAAGCGCTTTTTGCTTCCGAGGAAGTTGAAGCGTTGGGTCTGCGATTACTCGACCCATCGAAAAGACTTGCCCGCGGAAAGCGACTGGCCGAAGCGAAAATCAACATGGCGGTTACGTTGCAGTTGATAAATATTCCTGCTTAAGATTATTGTAATTTCTTTTAATTCTTATTAAAATCACGGAAATCCCGTTCGCTCAGAAAGCGTAGTGTATTTCCTTTTTCGTAGGCCTTCCTATTATATAACCTCCTCTTTTTTTTACACACAAATCAAATTTGTATCTATTTGTCGCATAAAATTAATAAAAACTTAATTAAAAATTCATGACTGTATCGACATATTCAGTCAAAGTTTTCGTCTGGATATGACATTTTTCTGCATGTATGGTGCAAATATCTGCATGAATAAGTTTTATTAATAGGGCTATTTGATCTACTATAGAGTTATAACACAACTATTTACCTATCTATCACTCGACAACACCGAAAGGAGAAATACAAATGAAATATTCTAATCCAATTAAACAATTGAGTAATGAACTTTTAATAGAAGCATACCAAAAATCTTATAGTGCTAAATGCTCCAATGAATTCATTGCACTTCTTAAAGAAGAGATCGAAAACAGAGGCTTATCTTCCTCTCTTCTCATACAAAAACCTACTTGTTTCTATAATGATTACTTTACGGAAATCAAGAAAGGCGATCATAACAGCTATCAAGTTAGTTAAGTAGTTGATAGATTTATTTACCACTTTAATTCTTTTGAAAAATAGGCCAGTTTACATTAAAATCTAGTATACTTGATTTAGAAAACTACTTTAGCTTTTATCTAATGGATGGTGATAGTGTTGATTATGGATAAAAAAGGTAATGGCAAACCATTATCTAAATGGATTTTGCGTACCTTTTTAAAAACTGCACTAATTCCTCTCGTATTAGTAGAATTAGTGTTCATTGGTATCTATTTTTTTGTGAATGGTTATGCCTATAGTGAAACACGAGATTTTTTTGAATTGGAAACACAAGAAGAACTTCTAGAATATGCAGAAAACGAAGCCACCTCAATCCAAAATCAGTTAAATGGCGTTGCGAATGCAACGGAACTATATAAACAACAAGTAAAAAGAGCCTTTCAACAAACCAATACTGATGTTGTAATAAAGCCTGAGAATGAAAGCCGTCTACAAACCACTGGTGATGGTGCCCTCTATACGGAAACAAACACTAATCAAGATGGGGCTGCTATTTTCTATAGTGGTATTGTTCCTATTGGTGAAAAAGAGGAGCTAAAAGTACATAAACTTTTAGCTGTTGAAGACGTGATGAAGGATATTTATCATTCCCAACCACTTGCAAATGCCATTTATATAAATACCTATGATTCGTTAAATGTTAGGTACCCTTATTTTAATGTCATTGATCAGTATTCTCCGTTAATGGACATTCCTTCTTATAATTTTTTCTATGAAGCAGACAAAGAACATAATCCCAATGAAGAATTAATTTGGACTGAGGCCTATTTAGATCCAGCGAGTAGCGATTGGATGACCTCTGCTATTGCACCTGTTTATAACGATAATAAGTTAGAAGCTGTTGTCGGGATTAATATAACCCTCAATACGATAGTCAACCAAATATTAGATATAGAATTACCTTGGGGCGGTAATGGCCTGTTAGTAAGCGATGATGGAACGATCTTAGCGATGCCTGAACAAGGGGAAGAAACATTTCCTATTGTTAACTTGGATGACCATACTTATCAGGAAGCCATTGAGGAAAATACGTTTAAACCTGAAGAATTCAATATAAATAATCAAACAGAACTTGCCCAACTAACATCAAAAATGAACCAGAGTGGCAGTGGAACTACTTCATTACAATTAGCTAATAAACAACATTTTGTCTCTTGGACATCTATTGATGATACGAATTGGAAATTAATAGTATTTGTTCCCTTAACGAATGTATTTTCCGACTTTGATCAGTTGAGTGTGGAATTAGCACATGTAGGTATATATATGTTTGCTGGACTTGTCTTCTTTTACCTTTTGTTCTTCATATACATTTATAAACAATCTCATAAAATGAGCAATACCATTCATTCACCACTTATTCAGATTAATACGATGGCAAAAGATATTGGGAAAGGGAACTACTATCAATCCACAAAAGCTATAAAAGTTATAGAAATCCAAGAAACTGCTGATGCAATTGTTGAAATGGGAGATCAATTAGGTATTAAAAATGATGCTTTACTTGTAGCTGAGGCAGAGTTAAGACAACGCGAATCAGATTTGCGCTCCCTTGTTAATTCGATTGAAGATGTAATTTTTATATTGGACGAGCATGGTACATTCTTAAATGTATGGTTGAGTGATGAATCAAAGTTATTTCTACCAAAAGATCAGTTAATTGGACTCTCTGTTTCCGCCATTTTATCAGGGGCTGATCTGAAAATGTTCTCTAATAACTTAGAAGAAGTTTTCAGCACAGGAAATGCAACTGTGTTGGAACTATTCGTTCCAGCACCTGAAGGAGAAGGTGGTACTTGGTTACAAGGAAGAATGTCTCCAATCATTGTAGACGAACAAAATACATTTGAGAATGTATCTTTATCTGCTCGCGATATTACTGAAATTAAAGCAATGGAAAAATCACTAATAAATGCGAAAGAACAAGCAGAACGAGCAAATTTAGCTAAATCCGAATTCTTATCAAGTATGAGCCACGAGCTTAGAACACCATTAAATGCTATTATTGGTTTTAGTCAGCTCTTAGAATTAGATGACAATGAACCTTTAACAGAGGATCAACAAGAGAACGTTAGCGATATCTTAAAAGCGGGAAATCACTTATTATCTTTAATTAACGACATCCTTGATTTAGCAAAGATTGAATCAGGAAAGTTATCTATCTCAATGGAGCCTATAAATATCACATCGATCCTTCAAGATGTGATCGGCATTACAACACCAATTGCCGCGAAACAAAACATCACAATTGTAAATAACACACAAAATGATGACGCACTTTTTGTTAAAGCTGATCGGACTCGATTAAAACAAATATTATTAAATTTAATAACAAATGCAATTAAATATAATAAAGTTAACGGTTTTGTTTTCATTGATTTTAAACAACAAAACGAACAAATAGAAATAAGTGTTACAGATACAGGAATAGGTATTAATGATGATGAATTAGATTATATTTTCGAACCATTTTTAAGATTAAATGAAGAAAATAAATATATTGAGGGTACAGGTATTGGTTTATCAGTCGCGAAGCAATTAGTCGAACTCTTAAATGGAACGATTCACGTCAATAGCTTGAAAGGAAAGGGAACAACTTTCTGGATCGAATTACCAATTCACATATATGACACGGAAAACTTGGAACAAATTGATCAACTAGTTGACTTAACGTCATATAATACTGATAAAAGTGGATCTATCTATCGCATTCTTTATGTAGAGGATAACATGGCTAACGTTCGTCTAGTCGAAAGCATTCTAATAAAGTTTCCTTACGTAGAATTATTTTTCGCAACTGACGGCCAAAAGGGATTAGACTTAGCAGAAACGATTGCTCCAGATTTAGTATTACTCGACATTCACTTACCAGATATAGATGGCTATCAGGTGTTAACGAAACTAAAAAGTAAGTCGTTAACAAAAGAAATCCCTGTCATTGCTATCAGTGCAAATGCAATGGCAAGCGATTTAGAAAAGGCAAGAAACGCTGGATTTATTGATTATATGACAAAACCAATCGATGTAAAAGAATTCACCAAAACCATACATGAAATTTTAGACATTGATCTGGAAGATTAGCGAAATAGAATCAAGCAGAGCCACCTTGGCTACTTGATTCTATTTCTGGATAAATAAACCAACAAGTTACCCCTTTTTTACTATAACTAATTGAAGTATACTAAGAGTGATTGAATTACTTTACTTTCAATTAAGGGATGGTATAAATGACCGACCAAAAATATCGTGTTATTATTGCTGATGACCACGAGGAAGCTAGAAGATTATTAAGAAAATTTATTTCGCTTATTCAACCTTCTTTTGTAATAGTTGCTGAAGCAGCTGATGGAGAGGAATTAGTTGAGAAAGTCATGGTGGAAAAGCCAGATCTTGTTTTATGTGATATAGAAATGCCTAAATTAAAAGGTGTAGATGCAATCAAACAATGTCAGCAACTAATTCCAAATCTATGCTATATATTTACGACAGCACATGATGATTTTGCAGTTGAAGCATTTAAGATTAATGCACTAGACTACATTTTAAAACCGATACAAAAGGATCGAATCTTCCAAGCTTTAGAAAAAGCAAAGCAACGATTGCAAAATGATAGAATAATAAATCCACCAAAACAAATAAACAAAAAAATTCCGATTAAGTTTAATCGATCGCTTTTCTATGTCATTATTGAAGATATATTATTCATAGAAAAGGAAGGTCGAAAAGCCATTCTTCACACAACAAATCATACTTACCCTTCAATGGATTCATTAGAGGAACTTAAAACATTATTACCAGAAAAGTTTGTCCAGTCTCATCGCTCTTTTATCATTAACCTTAGTCATGTATCATATATCCAAACGATCGGTAAAAGCTATATGGTTTATTTTTATAATTATGAGAAACCTGCACAAATTTCAAAACAAAATATTACTAGTATTCAAAAACAAATAGAAGATTATTATCATTAACAGCATGGTTACCCACATGTTGTTTTTTTTATGGGAAACAATTACAGATAATTAACATATAGATAGACATGTCCCAAAAATGTCGGAGATGACGTTATCTATGTATTTCATAAAGAAAGTAGGAAGTGTTTTCATAGCAGTGGGAGTTAATTTTTTCTTAGTTCCATTTGAACTATTTGATGGTGGTGTAATCGGACTTGGATTAATCATCAAATATGTAACAGGCATAAAGGCTGGGTTGGTTATTATTTGTGTCAGTCTTCCCATTTTTATCTTTGCATTGTTTCATAATAAAAATTATTTTATCAGTAGTTTACATGGCTTATTACTTTCATCATTTGCTATCGATTATTTCGCTTCCTTACCAGAGCTCTTTCCAATTAACTATCCAATTCCAGTTATATTAAGTGCGATCTTGGGTGGCATTCTTACAGGAACAGGAATGGGGATCATGCTACGTTATAAAACGAGTACGGGCGGAACCGATTTACTAGCTCAATTTTTAGCAGCAAGATTTCAAGTTAATATTGTCATTATTATCTTTATTCTTGATATTTTCATTATTTGCTTAGGTAGCCTATTACTATCGTCAAGTTCGTTTCTACTTTCTGCAATAACAATTTTATTTAGTGGTGTTTTTACAAGTATCTGTACGTGGGATGTTTACTATTAATCATTACACCAGGTTTCCCTGGTGTAACTGATGTTATTCTTTGCTTATTTTTTTAGACAATTTCGTTGTGGTCGGTCTTTCGCGCGGAGTCATATGCATAATGAAGTTTGCAATGACAAGAACTAACACAACAAGCGCATATATTAAAGTATCTAATGGTTTATCATAATCAACAATAATCAATCTTACCATCGCAGTAATTCCAATGTACATAAAGTATCGGAGAGGAAAGTGATAGTTCTCTTTAAAGTATTTGACAATCATTGCAATAAACTCAAAATATAGGAAAAATACGAGAATCCCAGATACGAAAACTTTATAATCGTTTGTACCATCAGTCAACAATACGTTTGCAAAAACAAACAGTTCTTTTACTAGCAGGGAGCATAGAATAACAGCTAAAATAACCAATGAAACATTTAAAACTACTTGAAAAAACTTTGGAGCCATTTTTAATACATAATAAAAACCTTTTTTCAACTTTTATCCGTCCTTTTCTTTGTCTTATAATAACATTCGGTTGTAATGCCTTAGTTAGGAGATTTCCCCTTTTTTTCTGGGCTGTTTTCAATGTTAGACTTTTCTACTTTTAAAGTATTTTTCTCTGAATCTACTTCAGTCTTATCCTTCTTTATAACCTGCATTTCTTTCTTGTCAGCTTGTTGTTCCTTTTTCTCTTTAGCTTTTTCACTCTTTTTAATTTCCTTAGTTACTTTCTCTGTTTTAGGTTTGTTAACTTCAACAGGCTTCTTTTCTTCTTTTTTCGCTTCAGTCAATTTATCTTGTCTATTAGACTCTACTTTGTCCGGCTTATTAACTTGTTGATCTTCCCTTTTAATTTGGCTATTAGTAATATCATTTTTAGCCTTTTCAATCTTTGTTGAACTATTTTTATTTGCTTTTTCTATTTCAACACTTTTCTTTTTTTCACTATCTATTTGTTCCTTCTTAATATCCTCATTAACTTTAGTAATAGAATTATCGCTTAGCTCTTCGGGCTGTACTTCTATTCCTTGTATCTCTTGGTTATATAACTGTAACTTATTTATTGATAGATTCGCTTCTCTAGCATCTTCCACTAGTTCTTTACTGCCATTTTTAACTTGAACAGTCGCAGTTGTTGCATTCGTAATTAAAGATTGATCAATAGTTTCTTTTACTTTATTGATATCCACGTCATTTTTTTCCGTTAAAGAAACAACTGTTACATCTACCTGGGCGTTTTCACTTTTCAAGTAATCTCCTTTTACAGCAGCAGTAATTATTTCTTCTAAAACAATGTCAATCTGCTTATATTTGTATGCAATGGAATCCATAACAAGTTGTCCATCCTCATTTAGGGAATTCACCTTTGTTACATTAAGGTCAGCATCTGTGTAAATTTCAATACTTGGATTGATATCTATAGCAAAAAGATACGATTCATCTTTTGTCATAAATGTACTTATATAATAACTCATAACTGTTAAAAACAATATAGCTACAAGGGATAAATATTTCTTGATAATCTCGCCTTTTGGGAACTGCTTCTCACTAATAGTATATGAATCTCCTAGTTGTGGAAATTCATTCTTTGAACGCGGCATGTTTTTAAAGTTACCATCCTTACACAAGATTGTAATATAGTGTGCAGTGACTTTTATAACGACTCCATTAAACCGGTTTGACCTCATGATTTCCCCTCATTTCCGAATGTTACTTGTATATAGGCAGATAGTTGTCGCCATTCTGGATGCAGTCGTACAACAACCAAAGCCACGATATACTTCCTATGTCTCTCAACCGTTTTTAATCGATGACCAGACACTTCTATAAATCTAGTAACAGGAAAACGTTTTTTTTTTAAAAAGAAATCTACTAACTCTGGATTTTGAATAAAATCATTCGCAATTGTAATCAAGTTTGCTTTCGTTTTCCGATGTGTAGGGGAACATGCTTCCAATTCTTCAAATTCAATGTTGAATTGTTTTAAGATTTCGCTTAATTCCAGAATTTCTTCCACTAATTCTCTTTGTTGAAGATGTTGGTGATACGTATCCATAGAATGATCAACATCATAAACAGTTACTGAATCCTCACTATTAATTGATTCTACTTCTAATGGTATATGTTTTAGCTTAGTTTCTCGACGAAAGTAGTCTATTAACTCTCGTTTAATAAGTAAATATACATAATTTAGAAAGCTTTTATTAGCGCAACTATCATATGTGTCAATTGCGCGATCAAATGCTAGTAATCCTAGACTAGACTCTTCATCACTCCACGTGATAAATCTTTTACAAACATGTCCAACTGTATTGATAATATAGGGTTTATGATGATTAATTAATTTCTCTCTAGCAATGTCATCACCATTTGATGCAGCTTTTATATAGTGATTCACTTCAGTTTCATGCACCCTATTCACCCCTCAATCATCAGTCATTTGAACTCTAAGCATACGATTTTTTTATGTATAGGTAAATAACCAAAACTTGTCTATTCATATATTTGAATCTATCATCTAAATCTTCTTACTTATAAGAACAATATAATAGACTTAAGGAGCCCTAAAATAGGGCTCCTTCATTTTACCTTTAGTCTTCTTTGTTTTGTTTTCCTTTTGCTGCCTCTTTAGCTTTATCAGCTTGTTCTTTCTTCTCTTCTTTCAATTTCTCTTTCGCTTCTTTTGCCTCTTCTCTCGCTTGCTCTGCTGCTTCTTTTGCGGCTTCTCTCGCTTGTTCTGCTGCTTCTTTTTCTAATACTTTTAGTCTTTCTTTCTCTTTTTTAGCTTCTTCTTTTGCTTGTTGTTTCGCTTCTTTCTCTAACTCTTTTAATCTTGCTTTTTCTTCTTTAGCTGCCTGTTTCTCAGCCTCTGCAACTTCAGTAGCTACTTTGGACAATTCGTTTGTTTCTTCTTTTCTTTCGTTTTCTACCTCATCTTCAACCACTTCTTCTGTGTTCTCTGATGTTGTTTCCTCTATTAATTCATTTTCAGTCTCTTCTATCGTTTCAACTATCGTGTCGTTTGCCTCATCTTGTGTTGTTTCATCAGAAACTACTTCTATTTCTGTTTCATCCACAACCGCTTTATCTTCAACCGTCAATTCATCATATGTGACGTTAAAATCTAGTTTCTTTATATCAAGGTTTGCTAATGAAGTAGATAGTTTCGAGATTGCCTCTTCATCACCAGACGCATTCGCTTCTTCTAGCAATTGCTCCATTTCTTTTTCTTTTTTAGCCATTACCTTTTTCATGATTTGAGAAGGGTGGATATTCAACTCTTTCGCTATTTCACCAAATCCTTTACCTTCTTGTAATAAAGCAATAATTTCTTCCTCTGTTTTACCGCTCTCTTCTGCTAAAGTGACCACTTTAACAATTTGACCAAACCCAAGCTCTTGAGCACGTAATTCCGCAACCTTTTCGGGATCAAGGTCTTTTACAACATTTGCTACTAAATAAGCTTCTTGTTGCCTTTCTTCAAATTCTACTAACTTTTCTTCTTCTATAGTTTCTGTTACTTCCTCTGTTACCGTTGTGGAGTCTTCCAATTCAGTTGCTAATGTTTCTTTGATATCCTCTTCAACTTGTTCATTGGATACAACTTCTGCAACCTCTTCTTGTGCCTTTTCTAATGCAACTAAATATTCCTCAATTAATTCACTCATATATTCTTCTTGCTCTTCATCAACCATTTGTTCTGATTCTGATAAACGTTCTGCTACTATTTGAAGTAAAAGCTCCGATTCCTTTTCTGAATCAGTTGTAAGTAGTAATTGCAAATTTTCTACTGCTTTATCTAAAAAGTAAAAGAAGTTATCTGGTGTTAAACCTGTATCTTCTATTACATCCTCATTGTTCAAGTCCTCAATTTCATTTAATTGACTCGTATCAACTTCTGCATATACAGAATTGCTAGTAAATAATACGCCGACTATCAAAAAACCGGTAGCACATATGTCTTTTATTTTCAAAATAATTCTCTCCCTCACACGAATAATATAATGCCAAAAAACGTATCTATTTCACTTATCGCAACTGGCTGACATAGGCATATTTACCTTTTAGTCCCTCTAGCTTAGCGTCACCACCTTTCAATGGTTTTGCCTTTGTTTTTATTGAAATTAGGAATCTACTATTAATACGTGGAATTATTTTTATTTGAGGGGGTATTTTAAATTTTTTGTCGAAAAATATTAATTAATTAGAATTCAGGATAGCAAAAAGCCTACATCAAATGGTGTAGGCTCTAGAAACATAATTATAAATATTCGATTTCAAATAAATCAAACAATTAATTTAAGAATAAGTTTAATCAATATTACCTTTTACTTTTTTTGAATATATTTTCAATTGTTCTATTAACTCTTTTTTAGCATTTTCTTCAATCATTAGATTAACACCATAATCATTTGTAGTATGGTTTTTTTTCTTCCAAACTATTATCCCTTTAAATTTCATTTCTTGCTTATTTAATTCAAAAGATATGACTAGATGGATCGACTTGTCTGTTTCTGGTATATTCAATTTTGAAGTGAATTTGACCCCTTCTGTACTTATGTCAATTATTTTAGCTTCTCCAGCAGAAGTAGTTACGGAATTCCCATTAATGTTTTCTATTCTAAATAGTGCAGAAATTGGTTGTTCAAAAGCATAACGAAACGCTGTCTCTCTCTTATACTGCATAATCTCCATTCACCTCACGTTCTTAAGTACTTGAGCTGCTTATTTTTTTCAAAAATGGATAAAAATAGTATCATTTCCCGCAGTATCCAATCTTACACCAAAATATAATGAAAGAGGTCAATTCTATAAAATTTTTCGTAGATATTGGTGTCAGCTAAAAAAAATTGATATACAAGTATAATACAAGCAAATTATTGACACCGCAACGAAAAAACGTGATATTTAGTGTTGTTTCGACATTTTATTATTCGATTGTCGATTTTTATTAATTGAGCACTGTGTAGTTTTATTTGGATAATAATAGATCATAAGATAATTCGCCTCAATCACTCAAATTCATTCGAGTTCTAAGTACATTTTCAATTATGTTTAAAAAATTTTAGTATAGCAAAAAGCCTACATCAAAAGGTGTAGGCCCTAGAAAAATAATTATAAATAATCGATTTCAACTAAATTACTTTCTAATCGCTCATCTAAAAATTGTATCTACAATTCGGTTGACATGAATTTCTGTAGTATTAAAAACGGGGATATCCAAATCTTCTCCCTTAATAATCATGGGAAGTTCTGTACAGCCCAAAATTACTCCTTCGATACCTTCCTCTTCTTTCATCCGTTTGATTATGTTCAAATAGTTTATTTTGGTCTCATTATTCACAATCCCATTTTCCAGTTCCGCTACAATCTTACCATGGATATATTGCTGTTCAGATTCCGTTGGTACAGTGACTTTTTTATTCCGTGATGTAAATGGAGATTTAAAAAAGTCATTTTCCATTGTGTATTTCGTTCCGATTAATCCAATATTTTTCAAGCCAAACTCCAAAGTCTTATTATATGTGGCCTCAACAATACTTATCATTGGAATCGGGATTTGTTTTTGGACTTCTTCAAATACAATATGAGGTGTGTTTGCCGAGATTATCGCAAAGTCAGACCCCACGGCGTCCAACTTTTTAACAGCATCAACAAGGTAGTTCGTTAACCCATCTAGTTGCTTGTTATTAATAAATTCAAAAACTTGATACATATTGATGCTATTAATAAACATTTCAGGTAGAACTTCTTTACTTTGCATCCGTTCTTGGTATTTAGCGATGATAGACTGGTAGTAATCAACGGTAGATTCTGGACCTAATCCACCAACAATTCCAACCCTTTTCATATAAAATTCTCCTTTAATTTTTAAATTATTTCTTTTGATAATTATACCATTTAACTTTTAGAAAAGAAAAAGGAGTCAAGCACCAAGATGGAAAAATATCCATCTAATCGTTTGACTCCTATAATCACATGATTTTATGATTTATAGCTTAATTAAATGTACTTTTACTTATTCTAAACCTTAATTGAAACTACTTCTGTTTTTATACCTTTATAGAGATTTATTATAAGAGCACAAAATAAAATTGACCACGCAATAATAGCTATAAACACCGTGATCTTCGGAATGAAACTTAGAAAATCAACTTCAAGTGCCTTTGATAATTGCAATGTACTTGTTGTATACATTGCTAATGGAAACACCATTCCCCATAACTGTGGCTCATAGGATAAAGGGTGGCGATGATAAATATGACGCCATATCATCAGTATGAGTAGTAAGGGAACCCACCAAGTACCTGCAACCCAGAAAAATAAGGTGAAGCCTTTTAAAAAGGATGAAAATACATCTATCAATTCCCAATAGCCTCGGTGTAGTATAAGCGTCGAACCTGCTAGCGTTGTAATAGCAACAGCACCCATGTTAATCCAATATGGTGGCGTTAATGCTGAAAATTTTAATCCTAAAAAAGTAAAGCGATAAAAGATTAATGTAATAATATTTAAATAAAGCATACACCCGAGAAAATACATACACAACGTAAAGAATAGAATAACCTCTCTGCCTGTTTCAACGTGTGGTGATAACAACGTACCAAGTATAGATATCGATTGCGTTGCAACGGTAGCAATTAACCAAGCACCATTGATACCTTCGGCTAAAGCAGGCTTATCTTTACTTATTGTGACTGCAGTAAAAAAGGTATACATAACAATCACCCACAAACAAATTGCAATGAACCAAAGGATCAAAGGTATCACAATAATGTTACCAACAACAATTAGTTGGCTGCCGTACACGCATGTTCCAGCAACTAATGTAAAGAATCCAGGTCCTATAGTATGACTTGTTATATCACTTAATAATTTTTTGAAATATTTACACAAACGTAGCAGTGTCAAAGCCCATAGAACAATATAAGAAACTGTATTGATATATAGTAAGACATTAGCGAAAAAAACATACCCTAGTAAATGAGTGCCTATTGATAATGCACCCGTTGCCATTACTAGCGCAAAGTAACCAGGAAAAAGCGTTGCTGCTCTGTGGTTTATAAACTGGAACATCCTTATATCCTCCAAATCATTAATCATGAGAGATAAACAAAAACAAATGTTATTGTACCACTATTTTAACCTTTATGTATAAAAATCAGGTTACAACCTTACCTCCAGCAAATCCAGATTAAGTACAAGTCAATCACACATAATGTTCTTAGCATTGATCACAAAATCGCCTTAATTTTTAAAAAATAAATAAATAAATGATATAAATCAATTATTCTTACATAAAAGTTCGATATAATGAAGAAACACGAGGAAAGGGTGGAATAGATCATGGCAGATATAAAGTTTGAAGCAAATGTAGATTGGCATGGAACCGGAAGTGATGGTGAAGGGTCAGTAACACTTAACGAGCGACCGATCACATTCTCAAGTCCCACTTCAATGGGGGGAAAAGGCTCTGGAACTACTCCAGAAGACTTGTTAATTAGCGCAGTTGCAACTTGCTATAGTGGTACGTTATACAGTAGCTTGGTCAATAATAAATTACCAGTTCATCACGTTGAGGTTCGTGTAGAAGGGATTGTTACCGGTTATCCTTTAACAACTAAATTCGAACAATTAATCGTTCATCCTACCATCATTGGTGGGGACAATTTAATGCTTTCTAATTACAAACAAGTCGCAGATACAGCTAAAGATAACTGTTTTATCGGAAAATCAATTGTTGGAAACATTGATTATAAGGTTGGGACTGTAGAAGTTTCTAACAACGTTATAAATCAGTCTGTAATTGATGCGTTGGTTGAAAATTTTTATCAAAACCTAACAAAAGAGTCTTACTATACTACGATGTTCGCTGAACGAAATGTAGATATTGAAAAGCTTAAAGCACGACAAAAGATTTTTATTGCACGTCTATTAAATGAGGAACATGCCACATCAGACGAAGAACAAAAAGAACAAGTTCTAGAAAGACACAGTTATCAAACCACACCTGAAAATGCTGCATTATGGTTAGACACTATGGAGAAATCTATGGATGAAGTTGATCTTGCTGAGGAAACAAAAGGTCTGCTCCTAATAAAAATGCGTAAACTTATGGATACTATGATTAAAGAATAATTTGGGGTTACAAGGTACTTCAAATAGACGTTATCTTCTATAATAGTGCCTTGCGACTATTTCCTTCTTGTTTTACTAATTAATTATTAGTACAGAAATTATAAAAAAAAACACCTTCGCTTTTCACTCAACGAAGGCGTTTTTAAGTTATTATTCTTAGATAATCATCTGTTTTCTTCTGTATCTGTAATAGACTAGTAATACTAGACCCATGATGATGCTTAGGAAACCAATTAATAGCCAATCAAACATATTTGTCGACGTGTTTGCAAGTCCACTTGTTCCTCCGTCATCACTATCGCTTGTTTCAACATACAGAGGATTTGACTGTTCATTTTTTATTTCATTTAACGTATTTTCATTCGAAACAGGTTCAATTATTATATCTTCGCCATCATTCTCAACCGTTTCACCTGGAACTTCTGGAGGAGTAGGTTGATCATTTTCATCTACAGGAGAAGTAGGTGTTGGTGATTCATTCTCTTGATCCTCGTTATCTTCTTCAACAGGAACTTCAATCGGAATATCGTCCCCTTTTATAAAGGACCAGATATCTGATGTCGTTTTACCTGTGAATTGATCGGTGACTACTGCGTACCATGAATAGGTTTTATCTTCTTCTAGTCCCTTCCAAGTTACTTCCGCTATTTCACCACTTGAGACGTCCTTAACCAAACCAATCTCTGTATCACTATATACATTAACAGCAAAATAATCTGTAGCAACACGCTTATCTGTGGCTGCTAAGTCTAGCTCCAATACGAACTCATCTTTCCCTGGATAGGCATCTGTATCATAATAATTATAATCATCAAGGTAAGGCGAATAGGTATTAACCATGATTCGATTATTATCCGTATCGAAATGAAGTAATCGCATGTAGCCTTGTCCACCTTCTGGACCTCCTTGATAATCAGCCAACATCTGATAGACATTACGATCTGTATTTCCGTCTCCATCATCATCAATTTCGTCTACTAATAATTGGCTCTCATGATAATGACCAGAAAGAACCGCAAATACATTTTCATTCGGTAAAACAACTTCTTCGTATAACTTCTCACCAAGCGGGTGACGTGTACCAGTTGCCTGCATATATTCATGAAAATTGAGTATCGCCTTTCTATCTGGATATGCAGCAAGTACGTCATTCATCCATTTAATCCCTTCATCTTCTACTCCCCAACCAAGGTAAACCATAATGTAATCATTTCCATCTACAGAAATGAGATCAAAATGACCACGATTATTCTGATATGATCCACCATAATAAGATCTATCTTCAAATCTATCGGCTCCGAAGTACTTATAATATGCTGTATAATCATTTGTTTTTTGCGAGACATCATGATTTCCTGCCAGCACACCATATGGAATGTTTGCCTCATCTAATGTACGCATCGAATTGTCTGCATTTTCCCATTGAACTTCCTTATCAGATTCATCAACAAGGTCACCCGTATGAAACACATATTTAATATTCATTTCCTCTTGTTTTTCTGCAATCCATTGTGTTTGTCTATCATAAATATATGGATAACTTTCTGAATAGTACTGTGTATCTGACATCCAAACAAATGTATAATCATATTCCTCAGGAGTCTCTGGGATTTCATCTTGAACGATGACATTAATTTTACTATCTTTTACAAAATCGCTTACAACAACTGAGCCTTTTAGTTCAAAATCATTTTCTCCTGCTACTTCAGAATCAACGATATTCCACTGACTCAACGAATGGTTCCATGCATACATCGTTACTTTTCTTCCTGACAAAGAGTTACCATTCCAAACAAACTCAACAATATCGTTTTCATCCACTTTACTATCTACCGTGACATCAAAACGATGATACGGAAATTGCGTGGTTGAATCTGTTATCATGTATTCCTGATCCTGTTTAGAAGTCAAAGAAATATCCGCTTCACTAAATTCTGCTTCACCTTCTGGAACTGGTGTATTTGGCGGTTCCACATCTGATGCACCACTAAATGATTTTACCTGATTCAAATCACTCGGCTCATATTGGTATCCTTGATAAAAAGCTACGTCCATATCGTCACCTTCCGGATCAGTAACGCGCACTTTTAAAACAGGATCACCAGTAACAGAATCATTTAATTCATCTGAATTACTACCAGGTTTCTTTGGATTTTCATCTACTACTGAAAAATCAACCTCTAATATAGCTGTATTACCAACATGATCTTCTACCTCTATTTTTAATTGATGGCTACCAGCAGGCAACATACCCGATGATGTCTGGTAAGGTAGCTCAATTTTCTTATTATCTAACGATACTTCACTGTTCTTTACCCCTGCAATTTCATCTAAAATTGTCGCATCAATTTCAAATGCGCCTTTATATTCTTTTCCTTCTTCTATTGTTGTTGTAATCGTTGGTGCGGTATTATCGACAAGTACAGTCGTTTGGAGCTCTTCATCACTATCTGCCACAGTAATCAGATGTTCACCGTCAGAAATAGTTGTTGTATCCCAAAGATAAGATTGTGATGAAGCTAATTCATCCTTAACTGTAAAAATAAAGTCTTCTGAAATCCGGTCGGTACCATCGTCACCCATATCATATACCTGATTTGGATCTCCATGTGTTGGATCAATTAAAATTGTTCCATCCGCTAATACGAGACGGACATTTCTAAGATTATAATCATCCCGATTTTCACCAGGATCACCCTCCCATGGCGTTGCTTTATTTCCTGCACGTATCGTTATCGTGTTCTCTCCAATTTGAAGTTGATCTGCTTCAATTGGCACAGTAATCGTTTCCCATTGTGCCATCCAGTCATCAAATATATGAATAATCTCATCACCAATTGTGACACCATTTTGGAAATACGTATTAATTCCACTAACCTCGTATGCAAAATAGGCTTTATGTTCAATTGTATTATACAGACTCGTTATTTGCTTTACACCATCAATAGACAAGGTAATGTCATTCGGGAGGTCATCCTTAGAGGTACCTTTGATCACTTTTTCACCGTTTACTATTTCTCCCTCGCTTACGTTTAGACGTAAACTTGAATCATTTAAATCATTTGTCACTTTAACTTGATAGCTGTCACTTGTAACTTGATTGACCCCATCTGATGCAACAAAATAATATTCGACGTATTCCTTCCCAATTATTTCTGGTGAATATATCCGATAGTGATAGAGCATATCATCGTAATCCTCTGTTAATAGTGCCGTTTGAAAAGTCTCTTGTTCATTCGTTCTATAATATACTTGAACTGTCTTAACTTCCAGTTCATCCTGTACGTCTGCCAAAATGTCTATATTATCTGTTTGTAACACATCATTTTCATCCGTAAGGTTTTCAATCGTTGGTGCATGCTCATCAGTTGGCATTGTAATTTGCTGTTTTGGTACTTGGAATGCTTCAACATTTCCAGGAGTTGCAGATATCAATCCAGCACTAATCTTGTCCATGACGTTCGATCCATCTACAGGAAATTTATAAACAATACCTTTATCAGCTTGTGTATCATCGATTGTTTCTACATCATTATAATAAGCGATCGAAATTTCTTGCCCTGTATTAGTTGCGATTAGTAAACCGCGCATACTTCCATTTGCCATACCAGCACTATATATTTTAACAATATCTTCATTTTCCACTAAACTCGTATTATAATTCGAATTAAAATCCGCCACAGTTTGTGCATCATTCTGGCCATTAACTATCCAAAAAACAAGTGTTTCTTTTGATGGGATAACAACATCAACTGGAATGGACGGCCACGTAATATCACTTTCTGGATCAGAACCATAACGATATTGCAATTTATAATCTTTAAAGTTAATTGCTTGATCTGTGTTATTGTAAATTTCGATAAACTCATAACCATCTGCAGTTCCGACATTTGTACTATCAGGAACTACTTCTGTAACAAGCAATCCAGGCACCTTGCTAAAATCCACATCCTCTTTACGAACCGTTATCTTATATTCGTCTGATTTACTTATATTTGTTCCATCTGTTGATTCGAGATAATATGTTATATCCGATTCAACATATACACCGGGGATACTTACTGCATAATTACTAGGATTCTCCGGGTCTGGACTCATTGCAAATGAAGTAAACTGCTCGTCATCTTCACCTTTAACATATAAAGTCGCTACCGGAATAGCTTTATCATCTGTAATAATTGCCTCTAATTCAATCGAGGTAAAGGCATCAACTTCTGTCACCGGTGTGTGTGACATTTGTGGAGCTTCGGTGTCTTTTTCTATTTCAGGAATTAATACCGTGCTTATCGGTACTTGTTCAGATTCAATAATACCTGGTGTGGGATCAGCCATAGTTCTATATTTAACCATATTCGATCCCTCTCGCGGATACTGGTACGCGATAACAGCTCCAGTATTATCATTGTCAATTCCAAGATAATCAGCATACGTAACCTGTTCTCCTTGATTATCTTTTATTAAAAGCGCGCGATTCCCACCATTAGCAAAGCCTGGGAATGCAGTATCGGTAACTTCAATTACCTGTTTATCTGTTAAGTCGCGATCGAAATTTTGATTGAAGTCACTTAGCTCCTTTCCACTATTGTTATACCAAAAAACAAGTGTCTGTTCAGATTCAATTGTAGTTGCTGGAATCTGAAATGGAACATCTACTCCTGAATCAGTATATCGATAGACAAACGTATAATTAGTTAATGAGAGTGACTGATTCGTATTATTGTATAGTTCAAAATACTCGTAATTGTCTGTTCCACCACCTTTTGAATTAGGTGCAAGTTCTGTAATTAACAAATGAGGATAATTATTGAAATCTTCGTCTACTTCTTCTTCCATTTTGATTGAAATTTCTATCCGTTTGTCTATTGAAGTTGGATAGGAGACACGATGATTAGAATCTGTAGCCGAAATATAATAGGTTAGTGTTTCAGCTCGTAATTCATCACTAGGAATGACAGCTTGATAGGTATTACTTTCTATATTGGTCATTTCTATCATCTGATAACTATCTTGCTTATTCGTTTGATAGTAAAGTTTTGCAGAAATATCAGCTTGATCATCTACTATACTCGCTTCGATCTTCATGTCTTTTCCTGCTTCAATTTCCTTTATTTCCTCATGATTAATGGTAGGTGCTGTATGATCCGATAGAATCACTTTTTGATCTGGCACTTGTTCATTAATCAGTGAACCAGGATTCGGATCACTAAGTGTTTGGTACTTTACCATTTCATTTCCAGTTGTCGGATACTGATAGTCTACAACTTTCCCACTAGCAATATCTTCAGATAAATAATTCGCAGAAATAATAACCTCGTTGCTCGTGTTCTTGACAACTAGCGCACGGTTTCCACTATTGCTGAAACCTGTTCCAGTATATTCGACAACATCTTCTTGAGATAAGGTCGTCTCGTAATGGGCATTAAAATCAGCTAACTCGCTGCCTGCAGCATTTCGCCAAAATACAAGTGTCTGGCCGGAATCAATTGTTGCCTCAGAGAAATCTATTTGAACATCCTCCTTCCCACTACCGTCTGTATAACGAATAGCAAGGTTATGAGGGTCAAGAATGATCGATTGATTTGAATTATTATATAGCTCAAAATACTCGAAATCATCTGTTCCATTGTTATTTGGCATAACCTCTGTTAGAAGTAGTTGCGGTAGTGTATTAAAGTCAATTTCTTCTTCACTTTTTGGATTATCTATTGATTCTTGTTTATCTGTTTCTTCCTCATCTGTAGATGTATCTTCTTCATTAATTGTTGGTACTTCCTCTGGTGATTCTACGACTGGCTCAGAGATACCTTCTTCCTCTTGGGATGGTGATGGTTCGCCTTCCTGTTCAGCATCACTGTTCGGCTGATCACCCTGCTCAGGTTCTTCAACAACAGTCTCACTATCTTGTTCCGTTTTGTCTAGTTCTTGATCCGTGTCTGTGGAGGAATCTTCTTCTACTATTTCTACTTCAGAGTCTTCCGTCATATTATTAGACTCTACAGCTAGCACCCTATTAGTAGGGAAAACCATTGCAAAATCCATAAATATTACAGAAAAAATTAAGAGAGATGCCAAAACTTTTGTTACATTCTTTCTAGTTTCTTTTCTCATAGTGAACCTCCTCATAATCTCATTATGATAAGTATAAAGTTCAACTATTAACTAGATATGAATTTTTTGTTAATATATCAAATTATTTACTATTCAGTAAAGTACATGAAAAGGCGTAATAGGGAAGCTATATTAGAGATTAGAGAAAAAATACGCTTAACGTTGGAAATAAAAAAGCAGGAGTTCTTTGACTAAACCTATAGAAAAAAAACGCATTCTCTTGTATAGAGAAGCGCCTGATTTTGAAAAATAAAGTTATAGTTCACTATGTTCTCATTAAATACATTTATTAAAAATGGATTATTGAATGTTTAAATTGTTTCTTTTCTGTAAACGTCTAGAGTCTTATTGGATCATAGTCTCTCTAAATAGTATGTATTAATGCAAAAAAGTATAATCGCTCGTTATATTTAAAAACTAGATACTATTATTAAAATCCCTCATAATAATCTTCCGTTTCCTGATCATATTCTACTGTTTCATCACTGTCCATAGGTACATTCGAAGTCGGCAGTTCTTCGCTATCACTAAGTTCCATTCCTGTTTCGTCTACCTCTGGTTTCTCTGTTACGATAAGACCAATTAAGACCCCATAATGTTCTCCAATATACCATGTCGGATCATCTTTCATTTGATAGAGTTGCAATTCATAACCAAAATCCCCTGTAGCACCGCCCTCTTCATCGGTAGCAGTTGCTTTAACATTCCCAGAGACCCACAACTTCCTCATTTCTCCCACAGGTTTGTCATAATCAGCTATATTATCAACGATTTCATCGGAAGTAATGTAATTTTCGGTGATCTCCCACTCTTTTAATCCAACTTGCTTTGACATCTCCTGCTCTACCAGATTCATAGCAATTTTCAGTGGATCCGTTTCATTACCTATAGGTTCACTATTCTGTTCACTTACTTCACTTTCCTCTACTTCTACACTTAATTGGCTTTCTGCTACAGTTACTGCTGCTTCACTTACTGCACTTTCCTCTTTCACTTCTTTTTCAACTTGAGAATCTTCTTGCTCTATATTCCACAGGCTCCTAATATAAAAATAGTAGTTAACAGAGTAAAGCTAAATAATCTTTTCATCATAATACTCCTCGTATTTAGTACTATAACTTTACCACATTATAGTACTTATGTAGCATTATATTATTCTGATTAAAATATCCCTATACTTCTCCCTTGAAATTTTGAATGAACCGAATCCCCTCTTATTATTACTGTATGCCTAACCCCCTTTCCATCCATGCAAAAAAATCCAATTGGGTCACCGTTATATAGCCACACTATTAGCCGTTTTTTATTATTAATAACATTAAAGATCAGACAGTGACAGCACCTTGGTTCCATGATATTCTTACAATGCGGATTTCTTATACATATAATTTAAAGTTAATCAGATTTTGGCTAGAGAGGGATAAATAATGAAACTGAGACGATCGATCTTACCCATACTGTTTTTCATTATACTGACGCTACAAGGATGCTCGAATCAACTAGCTGAGTCTGAATACTTAGCTAATAATGGCCAATTGGATCTATCTAAATGGCATGATACGAATTCTCTAATTCAATTAGATGGCGAATGGGATCTTTATTGGAACCAATTACTTGAACCAGTTGATTTCATAAATGATCCATCTATACAACCAACCGGTACAATATCTTTACCAAGTAACTGGCATACCACTTCTGTAAACGGGTCGTCACTCCCTAGAGAAGGTTTCGCTACTTTCCAAGTAAGCGTTACCAACGTGAAAGACGAGGTGTTAGGTTTAATGCTTCCCATTATGTATTCAAACTATATTATATGGATCGATGATAAACCTCTTGCTAAAAGCGGACAAGTTGGCACAAACAAGGATACAAGTGTTGCACAGAAAAATACCCAAGTTGTTTATTTTGCGCCTGAAGATAATAAATTCACTATCACAATGCAAATATCTAACTACGACAATGCCGCAGGTGGCATGTGGGAATCTATTAAACTAGGCGGATTTGAAGCCATCCATCAAAGTAATTCCAAAAAAATTTTTGTACAATCTATCTTACTTGGAGTTTTAATTTTATCCGGTATTTATCATATTAGTTTAGGTTTATTCAGGAAAACTGAATCATATTTCTTATACTTTGGATTATTTTGTTTAGTTGCTGGATTTCGTTATTTGCTGGTTGGTGAAGTTTTTATAACAAAAATGTTCCCTATGTTTGATTGGGATATTCTTATGAAACTAGAATACATAAGTCTATATAGTCATGTCCCCTTATTTGGAATGGTAATATATCGCCTATATCCAAAAGAGAGTAATAGATTATTCACTCTAATAACTATCATCGTCGCCAGTATATACGCGTTATTAACCATTTTTACTAATGCAAAATTCTATTATCATTTTTTAACCTATTTTCAAATATTTATAATTATAGGTGTACTCTATGTGTTGTTTGTCGCTGCCAAATCTCTTAGAAATAAAAGAAATGAAGCTGTATATCTACTTGTCGGAATCATTCTTTTAATGGCTTCCGTTCTCTTTGATACATTTGGTTTTATTCTTGCCTATCCTGAGTTAAATTTCTATCCTATTGGAATTGCACTCTTTATTATTTCTTTCTCAATAGTTCTATCCAAAAGACTCTCAAGTTCACTTGAACTCTCAGTTAATCTGACTAAGGATCTATCAAAATTAAATAATGAACTAGAAGCTAAAGTCGACCAGCGTACTAAACAAATTCAATTGGCTAATGTTAAATTAGAAGAACTTAACGACAAACTTAAAAAGATGGCACTAATTGATGGTCTAACAGGTATACCCAACCGGAGACGTTTTGATGCATATTATAAAGAAGAATATGAAATATGCGTGCGTGAAGATAAATTCCTGTCTCTATTATTTTTAGACATCGATTACTTTAAAGACTATAACGATTATTATGGACATCAATTGGGAGATGAGTGTCTTAAAAAAATAGCTACTGAATTAAATAGTTGTATAACAGGCTTATCAGAAGGAATAGTTGCGCGATATGGTGGCGAAGAATTTGTCTGTGTATTACCTAATTCCAATGAAATTAAAGCAAAAAAAATTGCGCAGGAACTTAAAGAACGAGTAGAAAAAATACAAATATCTCATGTGAAATCCCCAGTTTCCAAGTATGTAACATTAAGTATTGGGTTAATTACTGTCCGTCCTAACAGCATGATAAACAAAAATAATATATTAAAACAAGCGGATCAAGCCTTATACCAGGCAAAGACATCTGGAAGAAATAAAATCTCCATTTTTCCGAATCTGCAATAACATGTATCATTGAGAGAGAAGCACATAAACCACTAAAAACCTGTACGCAACATATTGAAATGTTACGTACAGGTTTATTATTTCTAAAAGTAATTTATTAGGTTTTCACTATGAATTTTCGGATAAATTAGGTTCACTATCATATTTCTTTTCCGTTTCGGCTACGATGACAGCACATGCTGCGTCACCTGTAATGTTAAGTGAAGTACGAGCCATATCAAGTAAACGATCGATACCGATAATTAATGCTATTCCTTCAACAGGTAGGGATACTTGTTCTAGTACCATCGCTAACATGATGAGACCTACACCTGGAACTCCAGCTGTCCCAACACTAGCAAGTACAGCTGTTAGAACGACCATAATCAATTGTGCAAACGATAGTTCTGTTCCATAAACTTGAGCAATAAATATCGTTGCCACACCTTGCATAATAGCTGTGCCATCCATATTAATCGTAGCCCCTAATGATTGAACAAAGCTACTGATTGGTTTAGGTACACCTAATTTTTCCTGCGCAGTTTTCATTGAAATTGGTAGTGTTGAACTACTACTTGATGTACTAAATGCTACAGTCATAGCTGGGAAGAAATTCCTGAAAAATAAAATTGGATTCATCTTTCCAAGCAACATAATTGCTGAACCATACGTTACAATTCCATGAATTAATAAGGCAATTAAAACAACACTCATATAAGAGAACATGGCATCCAGCCCATCTAATCCCATTCTACCAACTGCTGATGCTAATAAACCAAATGCACCATATGGCGCAAATTTCATAATAATATTTACAAGAAACATCATAATATCGTTTCCTTGTTCTACTAATTTATAAATACCTTCTGATTTCTTACCGAGCACCGCTAAAGCAAAGCCTACAAAAACAGCAAACGTAATAATCTGTAACATATTTCCTTCTACCATTGATTGAATTGGATTAGTAGGGATAATACTTGTAAACGTTTCTACTACAGATGGCGCTTCAGTAGACTCATATTCAGCACCTGATGTATCGATTCCTGTATTTCCTGGTTTAAATAAGTAAGCTAACCCTATTGCGATTGAAATGGCAACAGTTGTTGTCGCTAAGAAAAAGCCCAGTGTTTTAGCACCAATTCGTCCTAACTTTTTTGGGTCACCTAAGGAAGCAGTTCCTAATGTGATCGAGAAGAAAACAATTGGAACAACTAGCATCTTAATTAAATTAAGAAAAACAGTACCCAGAGGACTAAATAGATAACTATCCAGCGTAGTAAATAAATCAGGGGCTGTAAAATGTAGTAGTATGCCAATCCCTAAACCAAGTATAAGACCAATAAATATTTTTTTCGTTAAACTCATCTTGCTAACCCCCTATATGATTAATCCTATTATTTAAGACTACTTATACTAATCGTCGACTCATTTTTAAAAGAATATAAAATACGCGACCTTATAATTGAAATATAAAATCAATCATTTGTCAATTTCAGACTATTAAAGATTAAATTGAAATAACTTAACTACTAGTGCAAAATAACACGAAAAGAGAAGAATGTTTTATTTAGTAAACGCTTACAATATGGTGTATAATAAAGTTATAGAAAATATTACCTTAATACAGGAGGGATCGACCATGATCATATTTGTTCTAGGCGCTTTACTTGTTGGTATCATAGGTGTATTTATAATGAGCTTGATGGTAGTTGCTAAAAGAGCTGATGAAATAAGTGAAGAAAGAAGACATATTATCCAGCATCCCTAAAACTCCGGGATGCTTTTTCTTTGAATCAACGTACTAGTTCATAACAAGGATTCTGCCCCATCAATATATACCTCTGTACCTGAAATATGACTTGCGGAATCTGACGCTAAGAAACAAACCAAATCCGCCACTTGAGCAGGAGCACCAGCTTTGTGTTCTAATGGCTGACTTCCATTTGGGTAATTAACCGGTATTTGAACTTTTTTGAGATTATCCTGCTCAGCAAACGTATTCTTTCCTATATTCGTTTCTATCGCACCTGGACAAATAATATTAACTCTAATCCTATAAGTAGCAAGCTCTAAAGCTGCCATCTTACCAAATGCAACCTGTCCTGCTTTACTGGAACTATAAGCTGACATCCCGATCCCAGAAAATGTTCTATTGCCATTAATAGAACTCGTGATAATAATACTACCACCCTTTTCTTTCATATGTGGAATAGCATACTTCACTGTGAGAAATGTACTTTTCAAATTTGTCGTCAGTGTTTGGTCCCATTCCTCAGGCATTATATCTTCAATAGGTGCAACCTTCCCATTTATTCCTGCATTAGCAAAAACTATATCGAGTCTTCCCCACTTACGCACAATTTCCTCGATACTACTTTTCACTCGCTCTGGGTCTGAAATATCTGTATCCGTTATGATTGCTTCTCCACCCGTAGCCTCAATTTCACTTTTGACCGCTTCTGCATTTTTTTCCTTTAAATCAACTAGGCCAATTTTTGCGCCTTCTTTGGCAAGTCGAATAGCAGCTGCTTTACCAATTCCAGAGCTAGCACCAGTAATGAACGCTACTTTTCCAGCTAATAATTTTTCTGTCATGATATAATACCTCTTTTTTTAGTTATTGTTTACAACAGATGTCTAACTATGTATATTCCTTAGACTAAAATCATGTATATTCGGCGAGACTAACAGTAAGAATACGTAAAGGAGAAGATTACATTGAAAGAAAATGATTTCCTCAAGGGACTAAGATGGGGGTTACTACTTTGTTTACCATTTTGGGGAATCGTTATTTTTTTAATACTAGCCATGCGTTAATTATTTCCTGTCCTATCCTTTTACTTGGAACTGAGTAAGAATAACTCCCTTTTTTCTAACATAAGGTGATATAATTGGATCAAGCCTTCTCATCTCTACTAGTAAGACTAAAGCAGTCATGTACTACTAATCCAGAAAGCGAGGAGAGTTTATGATGTCAGTGAAAAACAATGTAATTGATTTCAGCGACTATAAACGAAAAAGAAATGGATTAGATAGACCTATTTTTGATGAACCGACAAAGATTCACGTCGGAGATCCGAGTAATCCAGATACGTCCGCTACCTACATGGTAGTATGTAATTTTGTTCGGCATGATCGTCAATTTTTAGCACTAGAGTGTGAGAATAAATTAGAAAAACAGTGTGTTATTGTAGAAGGTATCTTAGAAAATGGCTCTTTGTCAAAAGTAATCCCTATTACAGAAGCGGAATACCCTGAAATGGAAGCACTATTCAAAAAGATTTTCTTGAAAATTAACAAAGAAACAGGTCAAAACAATAAACCTGCTTTACGATTAGCTACAAAAAGATTCTAATAAAAGAGAGAAGCAGGACATGTATCCCGCTTCTCTCTTTTTCTACTTCAATATCCAAGTGCTGCTCCATCTCCTCTAGGATCCGCAGCTCCAAATTTCACATGATTCTTTTGATTAACTAATATTGCTCCAGCATGACCCATTACATCAGAAAATGGCGGTACCATTTCGATATCATGTCCTTTTTGTCTTAGAGCAGCTATTGTTTTCTCGGAAAGACGTTTTTCTACCTTAAGTGAATTTGATTCCTCTCCCCACGTTCGGCCATAAAGCCATCTTGGTGCCTCGATCGCTTGTTGAAGATCAAATTGATAATCGACTATGCGCGTAACTAAAGCAGCCTGTGTTTGCGGTTGGCCTTCTCCACCCATTGTGCCGTAGACCAAGTGTGGTTTATTATTCTTTAGTAACATAGCTGGATTAAGTGTATGGAATGGTCTTTTATTTGGTGCTAAACCATGTATGTGGTTTTCATCAAGATTAAAGAAACTTCCTCTATTTTGTAGTAAGACTCCTGTTCCTTCAGGTATAATTCCTGAACCAAAATCATGATAGATACTTTGAATAATCGAAACGGCATTACCATCTGAATCAACAATACCAAACCAAACTGTATCCCCTTTTGGATCTAAGCTAGCCAGTTCCTTTGCCTTTTCCTCTTCCACAATGCCTCGTGCAATCTCTTCTCCATATTCTTTAGATAACAGCTGCTCTATCGGCGCCTCCATATACGCTGGATCCGTCACATATTGGTCTCTAGCCTCAAATGCCTTTTTCGTTGCTTCGACAATATAATGAATATACTGGTCTTCTCCTTCTTTTACCTTACTAAAATCAATTTGATTTAGCGTATTAAGAATCATAAGAGAAGCTAGACCTTGGGTATTTGGTGGTAGATTGATAGCTTTAAAACCACGATAATCTGTTTCGATTGGGTGCACCCATACCGCACGATGGTTAGCGAGGTCATCCTTCGATAATAACCCTCTATTCTTCTTCATATCGGCAACAATTTTATCAGCTATCTTTCCTTGATAAAACGCTGATACACCTTCATCTGCTATAGCCTTCAACGTTTTAGCTAAATCAGGTTGTTTAAAAACTTCTCCCGCTTGATAGATATCTTTACTCTCTTTAAGATATGTCTTTCTAAATCCATTAAACCTTTGTAGATAACGATTCTCCTGTTGTGTAGAGTCAATATTTGTTCTTGTCCATTTTTCCTGACTTGGTGTTACTGGAAAGCCCTTTTCCGCGTAATCAATCGAATCTTGTAACAGCTCCGACCACTTAAGCTCCGAGCCCATTTCATTTTTTGCGTATGTATAAACCTCATCCCAACCAGAAAGCGCGCCTGGAACTGTATTAGCAGCTTCATAGCCTCGTGAAGGAATACGATCATGTCCTTTTTCTTTATACCATTCAATCGTAGCATTTTCACTAGACTTCCCGCTTGCATTTAATCCTTTTGTTACGCCTGTTTTCGCATTATAAATAAGCCAGAAGTTATCCCCACCTAAACCGTTCATATGCGGGTAAACAACAGATAAGACAGATGCTGCTGTAATCGCTGCCTCAACAGCATTTCCTCCTTTTTGTAATGTTGCAATTGCTGCTTGTGAAGCTAAATAATGAGGTGTGGTCACCATGCCATTCATTCCCATAGTTGTTGGTCGATATGATTTCATCGTAATCAGCCTTTCATAATGCATTTGTTTTCTAACTTAAATCATACTATTGCTAATATTCTTTATTTTATAACAAATACGAATTAAATCAAGACAGGTACTACATAACACTAAAGAACCTCTCAAGAGACTTGAGAGGTTCTATGCATCTATTCTCTTCCAGCAACTGCCATCCAATCGTATTGACGTAGCTTTAATTCAAACAAGTTAAGTGGGTCACGGTAGATTTCTGGATTTTTTTGCATGCCAGTTAATGCTGCATTATTTTCCTCAATCTCCGTTTTTGTTTCCCCTAACGTTCTATTTAATACGGCAATTGGCTCCTTGAAAAACATACTAATATCTCGTTCTAGCGACCTCTCAAATAGTTCGAATTGTTGCATGAAATTATTCGTAATGGTTATCGTTGTCGCCTTATAGTCTTTATTTTCAATGTATTGCTTATATTTATTATGAAGCAATTCCTTTTGCGATAGTGCATCAAATAGCTTTCCAGCACCTTTTAATAAAAACTGTGATTGCGTAAAACGCATGAGAATATTATTTTT
Organism: Paraliobacillus zengyii; assembly: GCF_003268595.1. Taxonomy (NCBI): domain Bacteria; kingdom Bacillati; phylum Bacillota; class Bacilli; order Caryophanales; family Bacillaceae; genus Paraliobacillus; species Paraliobacillus zengyii. The sequence continues at coordinate 3,038,289 of NZ_CP029797.1, forward strand.
TTCAAGTTGAACACTTCCAAGTGTCATTCTATCTACATCACGACGCCAATCATCGATAACTTTAAAATCACAATTTAGAACGATCTTTTCTTCTCCATATAGTTGATTGAAACTTTCACTCATCTCATCTAAATAGGACTGATTTTCATTGAACGCCCCTTCACTTTCCACAATCCAACTTTGAATTGCCGCTCGAAAGTTTGGCATTGCGGTACCTTCTAAATAGGCAGTCACTTGTTTATTCATTTCATCATTTAGTTCGACATGTATTTTACCAAAATCACTATCTTTCGTGACCATCTTAGAACAATTTCGGAGGATTTCTGGTACTTTTTTCATTATATCTTTTTTCATTTCATTTTTAATCGTACTATAAGCGTGTTTTGTAACACGAACTTGATTCTCTTCCATATCACTTAATTGATTAAATGCGCCATTTAGCTTTGCGACAATTTCTTCATTCCATTTGATATGGTCAACGATATCATTTTCCATTTCTACGCGTTTTTCAAGCAGATAGGCAATTGATTCCTTCATATAATAAAGAAGACTATTTGATTGTGCATTTTGATTTTTCAAATTTAAGGATTGAACAAGCGTAGATAACTCATTGAATAACCCTGTAGTCTCTTCATTTTCGTAAAAAGTAAATATTTTTGCACCTGGAAAATATTTTGTAATTCTTGTCGTTGTTTGTTCCACTATCTCATTATCTATTAAATTGTCTTTCTTACTTAATAGAAAATGAATTGGCATTGTTGGAATGCGTTCGCCTATTCTGATAACTGTATCCAACTCTTTCCCTGTTAGAGAAGTATCAGCGTCAAGGACAAATAGGATACTATCGGCTACATGCATATCTCTAAATCGCTCACCCTTACCCACAAGCAATCCAAGCTTATTTTCATTTAGAAAGGAATGTGGCATATCGCAACGAATAAACGTATCCTTCTGTTTTGAAAAATCTTTCAAATCACTCAAATCAGTAATGTTTTTAATCTCTTCATCTGAAATCGCCTGAATATCCGTTTCTTTAGCATCTTTAAAAAGTATGGTAGCTGCGCTTGCATGGTCTACGAGTTCATCACCTAATAACCTATTTACAAAAACAGACTTTTTACTACTTGCTGTTCCGGCAACAAGTAAGTGGTGATGATCAACATCCAATAGCTCACTAACCATCGCTTCCATTCGCTTACTAACAGATAAACTCTTACTGTCAGCCCATTTCCTAATCGATTCAAAGAGGTCTAAAGCATCACTTAAAAGCCTCGGATAGGTTCCAGCATTACGCACCAAATTTTCCGCCTCATTGACTACAGAATCTTCAAGATCCGAAGGGAAAACCTCGTTCCAAGCAAGTACAGCAGCTGACGCAACCAAAGCGTCTGATTCAGTAGATAATTTGATCCAATTTGTTAAATGATTTGCTATTAAATAAGAGAACTCCCTTATTACATACTGCCCGTTTATCAATGAAAAATAGGTTTCTTTATATAGGAGAGAAAGATCTTTCCAAATAAGCCCATACTCTGGTGCAGTATCCAAAATCAAGTCATTGATCTCTTTTAGCCAAGTGAAGTAATAATCTGTTTCCCTATAGCTCTTCCATAGTGCAGCAGTAAGACTTTCAAAACGAACATGATCGCTATTGTAGACCACCATCAAGACATCACTAAAATAGCCTGGCTCCATTTGAGCTGTATGTCCTTGTCTTATATACGATTCTAAAGAGTCTACCCAAACAGGTGATTGCGTTCGAATAACTTCATCAACCGCAAGCGCTACTGCATTATCATAATCATGATTTTCCTCAAAGAAAGTACGAGCAGTATTCGTGACATCTGCATCGTCTGGGTTTAGACGTACCGCTTTCTTTATTGTTTCTGTTGCCATATCAAGCTTCCCCTGTTGTATGTAAAGTGCCATTAATTGCAAGAATACTTCTATTTTCAAAATATCTGAATCCGTTTCAATTTCTTTATAATTCTCCTCAGCAATAGAGAATGCATGCATTTCATAATGCGCATCGGCAATATTTAATTGTGCCCAAGATTGTAACTCATTTGATACATTTTTCCATTTATAAATAGCCGTTTCAAAGTCTTTATTCAAGAAGTAAACTTCACCCTGAGCAAAGCGAATCGAAGCTAAATCGTCCGTCTCATTCTGTTGAGCTATCCTATATTGTTCACCCAAAACCTTAATTGGATGTTCCTCTTCATTGCTTTCCATAAGCGTCTTATAAAAAGATTTACTGATCAGTTGTTTCTCTAGTGTTGTCATTTAAATCCCCCATAGCACGTATTTAGAAATGTGCATCTTCATTTTGCACATATACATTATCGATGTCTTAAAAGTCCATTTTTCTACTTTCTTTCATTGTAACAAATATTATGTTTGTACATTGTTTCATTTTCTTATCATTTTTAATACATGCTTAATGAGCAGATTATTTAGAGGATAATCCGCTGTTTAGTTAATACATAATCAATGGTTAGAGAACTCATATGTTTCAAATCATAATAGATTTCATCAGAAATGATTAGATATCCTTACAGACTATTCATCCTAAAAGATCAAGTTGAATTAATTGAAGCGCTTTCAAATGGTGTGTTAACATTGTATTATACTAGAAAAGGAGGTATGGATTTCATTTAATCGTAAATCAGATGGTTACAATAGTAGATTCTAGTAAAATTCACAGACAAACTTTTCAAAATAATAACTGGAGGGAATTTAATGGAAATTAAAGCAATTGTTACAAATGAAGAAGAACATTTTAATTATACGACGATAGCATTGGATGATCCTGGTGAGAATCAAGTGTTAGTAAAAGTTGTTGCTTCTGGTATTTGTCATACTGATGCTACGGTGCTCGATGGATCCATACCAACACCTTATCCGGCTGTTTTAGGACATGAAGGTTCTGGAATAGTCGAAAAAGTAGGTAGTAATGTAAAAAGTGTAGTAAAAGGGGACCACGTTGTCTTAGGATTTTCCTATTGTGGTCATTGCGAAGGTTGTTTAAGCGGAAATCCCGGTGGATGTGAAAACATGATCGCGTTAAATACTTCTGGTACAGATGAGAACGGAGAAACACCACTTCATTCAACAGAAGGAAAAGACATATCGCAATTTTTTGGTCAGTCGTCTTTTGCACATTATTCTGTAGCTGATGAAAAAAATGTTGTTAAAGTTTCAAAAGATGTAGATTTAAAACTATTAGGTCCTTTAGGTTGCGGAATTATGACAGGTAGCGGTACAATCCTTAATTCTTTAGCACCAAAACCAGGATCTAGCATTGTTATTTATGGTACTGGTGCCGTTGGTTTAAGTGGTTTAATGGCTGCGAAGATTAGTAACTGTTCTACAATCATTGCAGTTGATATTCATGATAGTCGTTTAGAGTTGGCGCGTGAATTAGGCGCAACACACACTATTAATAGTACAAAAGAAGATCCAGTTGAAAAAATTAACAAAATTACGAATGGTGGCGCCAATTATGGATTCGAAACCACTGGTGTCAACACCGTAATTGTTCAAGCCGTAAAATCTTTACGTGTTAAAGGGGTACTGGCCTCAGTAGCAGTAGGTAAAAAAGATGTGACATTGGATTATACAAGCGATGTGGTTTTTAAAGCCGTAACGATAAAAGGTGTCATAGAGGGCGATGCTGTTCCACAAACGTTTATACCAAAACTAGTGAAATTCTATCAAGATGGGCTCTTCCCATTCGATAAACTAGTGAAATTATACAAATACACAGATGTGAAACAAGCATTTGAAGACTCGAAGAATGGTAGTACGATTAAACCAATACTTGTTATGGAATAAGGGACTTTATTTTATAAACTGTTAGCTTTTGTTAAAGCTAACAGTTTTTTATGATGAAAAATATTAGTACCTATTGCGTTTATTTCCGATAACTCTATTCATAAATCTAGCATCTCTCCCTATTTTATTAGGTTGATTTGCTAATCGACTCGTTTGTCTTAAGAAGATATCATCACACACTTTTTGACCATATCTTCGGTAACAAGCATCATGTTCTATACAAATTGCATCTAATCGATTAACCGGCGTACCAGGACCGCTGCAACCAGGACCACAATAACGATAACCAGGATAACAAGGCATACCAGATTCCTCCATTTCATATTTTATAATATTATATGGGAACGGAGAGAGAACGACTGTGTGTGCAACTTACTGCTATTTATTTATTTTTGTAGGGTACTCTGGCTGATGGAATGTTTTTTGATAAATGAACTTCCTGATCATCAAAGAAGATATGCGCTCCAAATGCTTCTAGAATCTTTTCTTTTGAAGCCCCTCCAAGAAAAAATGCCTCGTCAATTCGAATATCCCATGATCTTAAAGTGCGAATAACACGTTCGTGGGCATGCAAATTCCGAGCTGTGACTAAAGCTGTTCGAATCGTCTTTTCATCTGATCCAAACTCTTTTTGCAGGAATACCAAAGTCTTTAATAATTTAGCGAAAGGCCCTTCTGGTAATGGATTTTTCGCATTATTCCTTTCATGTTCCTCAAATGCTTCTAATCCCTTTTCTTTATAGATTTTTTCCGATTCATCAGAGAACAGAACTGCATCGCCGTCAAAAGCAATTCTTATTTCTTTCAATGTTGATTCGTGATAAGAAGTATCATTTTGATAGATTAAGCCTGCCGCTACTCCAGCATTAATTGCTTCTTGAACATCTGATTCATCTGCCGAAAGAAATAAGTCGACATCAAAAGCATTTAAATAAGGTACTAATGATGCACCACTTGTTAAAGCAGCCCTTTGAATATCTAAATCATATTCTTTAAACGAATTAAATATACGAAGACTTGTATCAGGGTTATTACGAGACATTATAACTACTTCTGTTTTCCTTTCTCCTTCGGTCACTTCATTTAACTTTAAAATGCCTTTAATAAGACTAAAACCTAATCCAGGTTCTAATTTCTTATCCTCATGTTCAATTTGATAATTGGAATAAGCTTCTACCCCATCCTTTTCATATATCTCATTTTCTTTTCTAAGATCGAATAAAGCTCTAGAAGATATACCAATAACTAAGTACTCAGAAAAATTGAAAGCCATTTATCTATCTCTCTCCTCTACTTTAAATCTATACTAGATTCGATTATTACTTTAAATAATGAAACTATCAATTAATTATAGCATGTTACAAAAAAGCCTTGCAGCGATTACTCTCCACAAGACTCATCAGACACCATTATATTTCAAGAAGTTGTTGAACCTAAAAATTATTTCAAGTACTCTCTTACTTCATCTATATTTTTGAAATTATCTATATGGTCGATAACCAATTCTAATGTCTCGATTTCTTGTTCATTTAACTTTTTCTCCATCTCATCTGGAAGGGGAGCTACAAATTTTGTGATTAATCGAATAGCAACAGCTGCAAGTGCCTCTGTTTTTCCTTCGATCTTGCCTTCTATCTTTCCTTCTATCTTTCCTTCTATTTTTCCTTCTATTTTTCCTTCGATCTTTCCTGCTTCCCTTCCTTCACGCAAACCTTTATCACGCCAGGAGTTAGGCAGTTTTTTCACGAATTCCTCTAGACTTTCATCTTTGGATTCTCGCAAACTTTCCATTAGAATTTCCTCCTCTGTTTGATTTAGACTCATATACGACTCAAAAAAGCCGAATATTAATTCCATTTTGGCTGGATTCAGTTCCATTCTCGCTAACATACGTAAGAATTCCTTTTTCACTTGTATTCTCTCTGTCTGTTTATAACCCATTTTACTTAATAATGCCGCTGCGATCGGATTATCAGACGTTAAAAAAGTACGCCAATTATGTTTCTTTAATTCAACTTTTAAAAATTGGAAAGTTAATACATGGTGAAAAGGAAATGTCATTTCAAAAACGTCTGGTTCATCTCGAATCGCATCATAGGTAAATAGTGCAATTGGAAGGATTGGTTTTCTATATTTAGTATACAACAAACTGAAGTATTGAAACATTCTTTCATCAAAATTTTCTTGCGGATAACTCTGTGATTCTACATGTATAATGAGTAGTGTATCCTGTTCTTTCCATGTTGCTTCCATCACCATATCTGCTTGGCGTCTTTCTCCATGAATTAAATCAGTAAATACTTCATCTGCTAGGGGCTTTAAGGATGAGAAATCTAGTTGTTGGTGAATCTCGGGGAAAAATAGCGATATAAATTCTTCGAAAAATGTACCGATCAACTGCTTGAACAACTGATCGTGGTCCATGTATATAGGCCTATCTTCATGAACTGTTAATAACGCTGGCAATCATAATCACCACCCTTTCATATAGTTACTATAAGTATACATCAAAGGAGCATACAAATAAAGAACTAATGTTCGTTTTTTCCGGATCGTTTCATTTCAGAAAGTGACTAAACAGGCAGGATTACTAGAAGAAATCATGTAATGCCTTTTTCAAGTGTCCGTTTGATTCTCGTAAATATTTGTCCGCTTGTTCAACACTTGCATCTGTCATACTTATAAAAATAGCCTTTTTCAAATCATTTCTTGTTTTTTTCATAAGTTCTTTTGCTTCAGGTTCTGATATATCTGTAATCGCCATTAAAGATTGCTCAGCGCGTTTGACTAACTTTTTATTGATAAGTTGTACTTCTACCATTTGATTTTGATAGACTTTTCCGAGTCGAATCATTGTAGCTGTAGACAACATGTTGATAATCGTCTTTTGCGCTGTACCTGCCTTCAACCGAGTTGAGCCGCGTATAACCTCAGGACCAACCACAGCTTCAATTGCGCAATCACTTATAGCAGAAGCAGCTGCTTCATGATTACAACTTATCGCTATCGTCACCGCGTCCACCTCATTCGCATAATTGATTGCCGCCAGTGCAAATGCGGTTGATCCACTAGCAGTTATTCCGATCACAACATCACGCGAATTTAATTTATACTGTTCTAATTCCTTCATAACCTTAGCGCTCTCATCTTCATGCTGTTCAAGTGGATGCCACATCGCCTCATAACCTCCAGCAACAATCGCTATCCAACGATCTGCTGAAACGGAAAAGGTAGGTCCTAGCTCGACCGCATCAAGTACACCAATTCTCCCACTTGTTCCAGCCCCAACAACAAATACACGTCCACCTTTGTTCCATTGGGAGACGATTAAATCAACAGCACGTGCTATATGAGGTAAACAGGACTTTACGCCTTGATATATCACGCGGTCTTCTTCAAGCATTAATGTAACAATATCCATTGCATCCATTTCATCTATCGCTAAACTGTTTTCATTAACCGATTCCGTAATAGGTATTTTTTTCATTGCATTCACCCCGATACATAGAAATTTAAAGCCTCGTTAATTCAATCATAAACTTGTATCTATCTGCACGATAAGAGGATTTGACCACTTCAACTATTGTGCCGTCTTCAAGACTAGTTGCACGCTGAATTAACATAATCGGTGAATGTTCTGGAATTTTTAAGTATTCCACTTCTTCATTGTTTACAATAGCTGCCTCAATTTCTTGCGTGCCTTTAGCAATTTTCAAAAGAAGTTTCTCTTCCATATATTCATATAGAGATTGTTGTACGATTTCCTCTGTTAAGCCTTTTACTTTATTTGCAGAAATATAAGTACGCTCCAGTGCCATTGGTTCTTCTTCAGCTAAACGAATTCGTTTTATTTCATAGACCGGACCATGTTCTTGAATTCCCAACTGATTTGCTAGTTTGCTGTCAGCAGGAATAATCTCAAAGCTGATTAACTTACTACTTGCTTTCATACCTCTTGATTTCATATCCTCAGAAAAGCTAGTTAGTCCTTGTAAACTTTGTTCTAACTTTTTTTCCTTAATAAATGTTCCTTTGCCTTTTACACGATAAAGATAACGCTCATTTACTAGATTCACAATTGCCTGGCGTATTGTCATTCTACTTACGTTATACTTATCAGCATATTCACGTTCAGATGGAATCATATCACCTGGTTTTAAATCACCTTTTTCTATTAATTGTTTAATATGTTGCTCTAGTTGGTGATAGATTGGAACGGGTGAATTTTTATCAATCATTCTCGGTTACCCCTTTCAAACGTGCAAACAATCTATTCATTTGATCCAATGAATAGATTATCTCTTTAAATAGCCTTATTTAATTAACATTAGCATACTGCAATGCTTCTTCATCTGCAACAATCGTTACATTTGGATGATGGTGCAATGCAGAGGCTGGAAACGACGGATCCCATTTTTCATCCTTTAGTAATCTTGTAAGTGCATCACTCTTTTTTTTGCCAGATACTAATAGTAATATTTCTTTACTTTGCAATATGGTGCTAATTCCCATCGTAATTGCATGCGTAGGTACTTCCTCTAGACTATTAAAAAACCTTGCATTTGCAGTACGCGTCATGTCAGTCAACGTTTCTACATGTGTTCTAGTATCAAATTTCGTTCCTGGCTCATTAAATCCAATATGACCGTTACTTCCTAATCCAAGCAACTGTAGGTCAATTCCACCTTGATTTTTGATTTTATTCTCATAAAGCATACACTCATCATTTAAATTGTTAGCTAAACCATTCGGAATATGGGTTTGTTCTTTCGGTAAATGAATAGGATCGAATAGCTGCGTTTCCATAAAACGATAATAGCTAGTTGGATCAGTTGGACCGACACCTACATATTCATCTAAATTAAACGTTGTTACGTGCTGGTAATCCGTTTTATTCTGCTGATAATCATCTATCATATATTGATACGTTTCAATTGGTGTACTTCCAGTAGCTAAACCTAGCGTGAGTTTGTCTGATGACTTGATACGCTTTAATAGTAGTTCTGTAGCAATTCTGCTCATATCGCTATAATCCGTTGCCGTAATAAGTTTCATTTTATATCTCCTTCTTATATGCAAGTGCGCCTCGACATAGCGTCATAGTAATATCCAACTGTTCATCCAGAATGACGATATCAGCATCTTTACCAGTTGAAATACTGCCTTTTCGATTATACACGTTTAATTCTTTTGCCGGTGTCGTTGAGGACATCTTAATTGCATCTTCTATTTCACAATTAGTGAAAGTAATGATATTTTTAAATGCTTGTGCCATAGTTAGTACACTACCTGCTAACGTGCCATCTGCAAGTGTTGCTTTACCATCTATAACCGTTACTTGTTGTCCACCTAGATCATAACTTCCATTTTTTAAACACTTTGCCCGCATCGCATCTGTTATTAATAGTAATCGATCTGCCGTTTTTTGTTGGTAAGCTAATTTGATTGCCTCCGGTTCAACATGAATACCATCTGCGATTATTTCGGTTATTAATTCTTCTCTAAGTAAGGCTGCGCCAACAACACCAATTTCGCGATGATGGAATTCACGCATTTGATTAAATAAATGTGTGACATGCGTTAGACCAGCTGTAATTGCTTGATCAACTTCTTTAAGCGTCGCATCCGAATGACCAATAGAAGCAATAACATTTGATTCTTTCAAATAATTAATCAGTGCATTTGCGCCAGCTTTTTCAGGGGCTAATGTCACTAGTTTAATCGTATCATTCGCAATAGTTTGCCATTTTTTAAATAACGCTAGGTTAGGATCAATCACATGTTCAACTGGCTGTGCGCCAGCTCTTTTTCGATTGATAAAAGGACCTTCTAAGTGCACACCTAATATCTCAGCTTGCCCTGATGATTGTTGGTTCTTTATAAAGTCACCTGCATTACTTAATGCATTTTCTATTGATGATTGCTCTTGGGTAATGGTTGTCGCCAAAAAACTGGTTGTCCCTTCAGATGGAAGAGAAGTGACAATGGTTTGCAAACTTTCTTTCGTTGCATCCATTGTATCTGCACCGTTAACACCATGAATATGAACATCAATCATTCCAGGAATTGCTTTTGAATGATCTGGTAATCTTATTAATTCAAACCCCTCATGATTTGTAAGTTTATCCATATCTTCCACTTCGGTTATTGTTCCATTAACTACTTTAATATAACCATTTTCGATCTTGCCATTATCTGTGTAAACTTCCAAATTGGTAAGTAGCATATTATGATTATTCAATTTCTCACCGCCAGTAATTTTTAATATATAAATAATGATATCACCATAATGTATAGTTGTCTAGTTAACTAAAGCAATTAGTTAAAAATATTAAATACCACTTATTTGTATAGACAATTTTAGTTAAGATTAGTTAAAATAAAATCACTAATAAACGTTTGATTAATAAGGTTTAACACATTAAATTATAATTTTAGTAATATTATATCACAATGAAAATTGGTATAGACAACTATATCACATTTATGCTGATATCTATGTACTTGATTACATTAACTAAGTGAAAGGTTCACACTAATAGTAAAATTTAATATTACTCCCAAAGTAATTTTTATACTTCTTACAAGGATCATCATCAATAACTTTATAATCTTTTTATTTTCAAAAGTAAAATAAGAAGCGTATAATTTTATTAGTAAACAACTATTCTTTAAAAAGGAGTCTTTAAAATGGAAAGTTTAAAAGGACAAGCAATCATCGTAACAGGTGGAGCTAGCGGAATAGGTAAAGAAACTGCTTTAAAGCTAACAGCTAGAGGAGCTAGTGTAGTTATTGCGGACTTTAATGAAGAAGGTGCAAAACAGGTAGTAACAGAAATCGAAGCAACTGGTGGAAAAGTCGCTTCATATAAAGTTGACGTGGCTAACGGGGATGAAATCAAGGCCTTAATTGACTGGACAGTTGAAAAATTCGGAACGTTGAACGGTATATTCAATAACGCTGGAATTGGCCTCGTAAAGCCATTCTTAGAGATGGATCCCGAATCTTATCATAAAGTAATTGATGTTGATCAGCATAGTGTATACTATGGCTTATATTATGGCGCCAAGAAGATGGTTGAACTAGGCGTTAAGGGTACTATTGTTAATACTGCATCTATTTATGGATCACTTGCAGCAGTTGGAAGCTTTAATTATAATGCAGCAAAAGCAGCTGTTGTGATGATGAGTAGATCTGCAGCATTAGAATTAGCAGAATATAACATTCGCGTTGTAGGTGTCGCGCCTGGATTTATTGACACACCAATCATTGGTGATGATGAAGAAACGAAGAAGTTCCTAGCAGAACAACATATGCGCGGTGAATTAATTAAGCCAGATAAAGTAGCGAGTGTTGTATCATTCTTATTTAGTGAAGATGCTAGTGCAATCAACGGACAAACACTACCCGTAGATGATGGCTTCTTAAGCTTTAAAACAAAATAATTAAGTGTTAAAAGAGTAGCTTCGATACGGAGCTACTCTTTTTTTATTAAGTTAGGTGTTTTATGTCAGTACTTATCTTTTGTGACTAAATAGAAACCGTTTTTGTTTCAAGTATTAGTAACCATATTCTTACCCCTAAGTGCGAATAATGAAGTATAATGAAGTAGCAATTATATTTAGAAAACGCGGTGAAAAAGTTGATGAAAGCTTTCGAAATGGTTGGGCAGGGATATAGATTATTAACAGACCGGCGCTATAACCGAGGGGATCTGTTAGCAGACAAATACCAAGTGAAGTTAACATTAGGTATGGGTAGTTATGGGATCACTTATTTATGTGAAAACATAGAAAGTGAACAATTGTGTGTACTAAAACAAATGACTAAAAGTAAAAAAAAGACAATCATGCATGAGCAATACAAGCATGAAACGCAGATACTGGAACAATTGGATCATCCTAATATTCCAATGTTTTATGAACGTTTTATATTTGAAAATAATCACTTTTTCTCTATGGAATATATAAAAGGACGTAATCTAGAAGATATTTTATTTACAGACAAGCTCAAGTTTAAAGAAAGAGAAGCGTTACTATTAATTAGAAACTTATTACAAATTGTTGCCTATGTACACTCGATGGGGATGATTCATGGAGATCTCAGAATACCTAATGTGATTCTACAAAACAATAAAACCTATATGATAGATTTTGGATTAGCCGAATTATTTCAACATACACCAGGAAAAGGTAACTTGAAGAAAAAGACTGACTTACTTAGAGAAGATTATTTTGATATAGGCGATCTGTTGTTGTTTTTACTCTATTCTAATTACAGTTCTAACGTAAAAAAAGGTCGTTCTTGGACGGAAGAATTAACGCTTCATCCAGAAACGACGCATTGTTTAAAGAGATTACTAAGTATCGAACAACCATACTCACATACGGAAGCAGCATTAGATGATATTAATCATACAATAGCTTGTTTAGAAAGTCAGTCTTAACTACTGCTGCTTCCGTGTCCTCTTCTTTTATAACGACTACTCCCTTGATATGGCGAGTGTCTATGATGACCACTACTACTATGACGACTATATTTACGGCGACTCGAACTATGGTTATAGCTTCTATGCTTTCTCTTACTACTGCTACCAGTGTATTGTTTTAATTTTTTAAAGAATTTATCAAACATATTAAAAACTCCCTTCGTTCTACATATGAATACGTCTAATTGGTCAAAAGGTTTCAAAAAAGAAAAATAGTCCCCCTTATAATACCATGAGATTTGGCATGTCGGTGAATAGTACAAAAATAAATCTATGATAGAGCTATTGTGATCCCACCTCCAACTTCAAAGCTGTTTGATGCCTCCATTTCCATCCCGACAAGATTTTCTCTCAATCAAAGAAAATATCGTGTTATAATAAACAAACATATATTAATCGCTTCACCACATTTCCATACCCTCAAACATAAATAAATCCCTTAATGATTGGAGTACAACAATGAAATTATTTATAGCTGAAAAGCCCTCGGTAGCAAAAAATATTGCGGATGCATTAAAAGTAAAAGAGAAAAAAGATGGTTATTTTGATGGCAATGGATATATAATCACTTGGGCTTTCGGTCATTTACTAGAGTTATATGATTCGAAAGATTATGATGAAAAAATGGCACGATGGAAATTGGATAACTTCCCATTTATTCCTCCTGCATTTCAATATAAAGTGAAAAGTAATCCACGAAATCGGAAACAACGTGATGCAGGGGCAGCAAAACAATTGCAAATCATTCATTCCCTTATTAAGCGACAAGATGTTGTTGCAATTGTTTCTGCTTGTGACTTCGATCGAGAAGGCCAACTGATTGGAGATAGTATCATTTACAATAGCAAAACAAAGAAGCAGGTTTACCGTTTACTTTTAAATGAATGGACACCAAAAGAAATACTACGTGGAATGGAGAATCTAAAGCCTAACGAAGAAATGAGGCCATTACTTCATGCAGGTTTAAGCCGGCAATGGACAGATTGGGTGATTGGTATTAATCTGACTTCTGTCGCAACCTTGAAGTTCCAAAAAGGTAGAGGGAAGGTACTTAATATCGGCCGTGTACTGCTACCTACTTTAAAAGTAATCTATGATCGAGATAGTGAGATTGAACAATTTAAACCCGAAGATTATTACAAGTTAAATGCAAATTTTCAGACAGTTGAAACCCAAGTATATCAAGGTACATATATTGAAAAAAATGCTAAATTCAAGGATAAAACACAGTTAGTAGCGGTACAAAAGCAGATAGAAAATCAACCTGCAACGATAACAGATAAACAGGTTGAACAAAAAACAGAATATCCACCATTTTTATTTAATCTATCTAACTTACAAGGTTATATTACAAACAAATATAAAGGTTGGACGTCAGATAAAGTCTTAAAAGTGGCCCAGTCAATCTATGAAAAGAAATTCATTACATATCCAAGAACATCCAGTACTGCTTTAGAAGAGAGCTTAGTTGATAAGACAGCAAAAGTCCTTGAAGCTGTTTCGACCGATTTACCTTATAGAAATGAAATTAAATTTCAAAAGAATAAACGTATATTTAATAATGCAAAAGTAGAGAGTCATAGTGCGATTATACCAACCTATCTGATTCCAAAACGCCTGACAAGCGATGAACAGATTGTCTACACCGTAATTAAAAATCGTTTCATCATGCAATTTATGCCAATTGCAAAATATGAGGAAACAACAATTAAAACAGAAGTAGATAACGTCAACTTAGCAGGGTTCTTTCAAACAAAGGGAAAAGTACAAATTACAGAAGGTTGGAAAAAGGTAGAGCGGATTCAAACAAAGGACGTACTTTTACCTGCCGTAGAAGTAAATATGAAAGTTCAACTATTAGATACAGAACTATCTACCCATGCGACAAAACCTCCCAAAAAGCATACCGAGAGAACGCTTCTCCGTGTTATGGAAACGTGTGGGAAGTCTTATAAAGATGACGATAGTGAAACAAGTGAAGCAATAATGGGAACAATTTTACAAGGATTTAGTATTGGTACCGCGGCAACCCGTGCTGACACAATTAAAAAACTTAAAGATGTCGGTTATATTACAACAGAACAAAAGAACTTAACCTGTACTGCATTAGGAAAAAGATTGGTAGAATCCTTTCCTATCAAACAATTATTTGATCTGGAATTTACAGGTCGGTTAGAGAAATCCTTATTCGATATGGAAAAAAGCAAAATCAGCAAAAATGAATTTCTTAATGAAGTATATGCATTCACCACTAACGCTGTTTCTACTATAAAGGGAACAGAAGCGATAACAATTCGAAATATCCCTGGAAGCGAAAATAATGAAGCAACTTCTAAGGAATCACTTGGAAAGTGCCCTGCATGTGGAAGTCATGTGATCGAAGGCGTAAAAGGTTTCGGATGTAGCAATTGGAAAAACGGTTGTACCTTCGTATTATGGAAGAATGATAAATTCCTAGCAACGATGAAAAAGTGTGTAACCAAAACAATGGCAAAGACGCTGTTAACAAAAGAAGTTGTCCACGTTAAAGGATTAACAAGTAAAAAGGGCAACACATTTAATGCCTTTTTACGCTATCATAAAAATCTCGACAATGACTACTACAGCTGGAAAATGGCTTTTAATGAGAAAGAGTTTATTAATTAAATATGCTATGAAGTAATGTTTCAAAATGGATTATGAAAATAATGGAGGGTAAAATCTCATGCGAGCCTTTAAACAACTTTACCTATTTGGTTGGCAACAAGCATTGTCCTGTATCTTTCCAGTTGTCATTTTTGCTTCACTTGCACTTACCAAGCTAGTTTCACTCCCGCTACTTTCTCGTTATGATTGGTTATTGCTGCTTTGTCTCGTCACACAGGTCTTGATGGTTTATACACGTCTGGAAACGTGGGATGAATTAAAAGTGATTACTATCTTTCATTTAATCGGACTTGCTCTTGAACTATTTAAAGTACATATGGGCTCGTGGTCCTATCCCGGTGAAGGTTACTCTAAATTATTCGGTGTGCCATTATATAGTGGCTTTATGTATGCCAGTGTGGCCAGCTATTTATGTCAGGCATGGCGGAGACTTAATGTTCGCTTAATTAAATGGCCTCCTTTTTTACTTGTTGTTCCACTTGCTGCAGCCATTTATTTAAACTTTTTCACACATCATTTTTGGATTGATACTAGGTGGTTCATATCCGCACTAGTTATTGTTGTCTTCTGGAGAACATGGGTAGTGTTCGAAGTAGGAAGCAGGTTCTACCGTATGCCACTTTCCTTATCTTTTGTATTGATTGGATTTTTTATTTGGATAGCTGAAAACATTGCAACATTTTTCAGTGCTTGGGAATACCCCAACCAAGCAGAAGCCTGGACTCTCGTTCACTTAGGAAAAGTAAGTTCTTGGCTATTGCTTGTTATTGTCAGCTTTTTAATAGTAGCGACGTTAAAACAAGTAAAAAATACACGTTCTACTGGTGAAGGCATAGATAATTCTGCAGGTAATTAATTATAGTAAACTCAAATTTTTCACCAAATAAAATAACCGACCTATTGTTGAATTAACAACTACTAGAGATCGGTTATTTCATCGCCTTATTTACTTTTTTCCTGAATTATTATCCTATTACCAAGCTACATATAGATGAAATTGAAATTACTCATTCACTATTAACGTACACTTGCTATTTTATCTTGGCCATTTTTATTCTTTGGCTTCCAAATCAATGCGATTTCTTCTAGGGATTTATTTTTTGTTTCTGGAACAATTGTCATTACAAATGTAAAGCAGATAACGTTAATTGCTGCGAACATCCAAAATGTAAATGCACCACCCATGCCATTAATTAGCATTGGTGTAAATTGACCAATTGACCAATTCGCTCCCCAAAGAAACATTGTTGCAATTCCAACAGCTTTTCCACGTAAATGGTTTGGAAAAATCTCCGGTATCATAACCCAAGGAATTGGTCCCATGGAAACACAGAAAGCAGCTGTGAAACCTGCAATGAAAATTATCAGTAAAGGACCACTGTTTTCTGGCGTAAAGTAGAACACGCATCCAATTAGCACCATAAAGATCGCCATTAAACTCGAACCGATAGCCATTAATTTTTTTCTTCCTAATCTATCAATTAATAGAATCGCAACTACAGTAAACACAAGTTGTACACTACCAATAATACTTGTCGCCAAAAATTCTGTGTTATTTTCAAAACCAACACTTCGGAAAATATCTGGACCATAGTACGTAACCGCATTCATTCCAATTACTTGATTAAACAAAGCTAGAAATATCCC
Source organism: Paraliobacillus zengyii (assembly GCF_003268595.1). Lineage (NCBI taxonomy): Bacteria > Bacillati > Bacillota > Bacilli > Caryophanales > Bacillaceae > Paraliobacillus > Paraliobacillus zengyii. The sequence goes on from NZ_CP029797.1 coordinate 3,054,908, forward strand.
AACACCCATTGCTGCCCGAAGACCAGGCTTGAATAACTGTTTAACTGAAGTATTCTCTTCCACTTCAATAGAATGCTTTATTTCTTTAGCTTCCTTTATCGCTACTTTTTCTCCATTAATTTTCTTTAATATCTGAAATGCTTCTGTTTCGTTTCCTTTTTTAATTAAGAATCTTGGACTTTCTGGAATAAAAAACAATAGAATCAAGAAAATAATTCCTGGGAAAGTTCCATATCCCAACATCCAACGCCAACCAGTTTCTAGACCCCATTCATAAGTTCCACTATTTGCTACACCAAAATTAATATAAAAAGTAACCGAAATACCTATGATCGTAAACAATTGATAAAGTGAACCTAAACGTCCTCTAATTGCAGGTGGAGCACATTCACTAATGTACGTAACAGATAAAGCAGAAGCAAAGCCAATACCAAATCCACCTAGTATTCTAGCAAAAACAAGCATTGTTACGTTTATAGCAAGTGCAGAACCAAGGGCAGAAACAATAAAGAACACTGCCGAAATGATAAGGATGTTTTTTCTTCCATATTTATCACTTAAAAAGCCTGACATCGCGACACCTAAAACACCACCAATCATTACACATGAAATGACCCAACCTTCCATCGCTGGACTCAAATCATATAAAACTTGTAAATAGCCAATTGCTCCTGAAATTACTGCCGTATCAAAACCGTATAATAAACCACCCATACCAGCAGATGCCGTGATTAAAATTACATACCAAAAAGAATGTTTTTTTACCATGATGATCCCCCTCCATTTTTTTAAGCTAAACCCTACAAATGATTCCGTTTAAATATTTCGTTTTAACTTATATTTAATTTATCAAGAATTCGTTTATTTGTTAGCGCTTTCGTCTGTACATTCTTGTGAAAACCTAGATTATCTTGTGAAACGAAAAAATGAGACAAGTATAAGCTTGTCCCATTCAGGTCGATCACAATGCATTTATATATGAACTAATCGTCTTTTGTTACTGTTGATAGTTAGCTCGATAATAACGTGGGCTCCAACCTGTTTCTTTCTTGAAAACACGGCTAAAATAATTTGGATCTTTGTATCCGATAGTCAGTGCTATTTCTTTTAATGGCATAACACTATCTAACAGCAGAACTTTCGCTTTTTCAAGTCTCGTATTTGTTAAATAGTCTATAAAGGTTATTTGAAAACGTTCTTTAAATAATTTACTTAAGTAATAAGAGCTAAGACCAATCTCTTCGGCCACTTCCTCTAATGATATTTGTTCATGAAAATGAAAATCGATGTAGTCTTTTGCTTGAATTAGCAAGCCTTGAACACCATCTGTACGCCAATTCGAAATTTGCTCAACGATATAAGAAAGATGGGTTTTTGTTGCTTCTTTTATTTGCATCGACGTTTCTAAATGTGTGAAGCTCATCTGGAAATTTTCCATTATCCCAAGCTCTTTCATCGAACGAGTTAATACAATTATAAAATCTTCTAGTGCCTTCTTCATGATTTTCACTTTATAATTAGATGCATCTTGAATTAATTGGTAATAAGAATCAAACCTTTGTAATGTTTCTTGTAGGTCTCCATGTTTAATAGATTCAATTAATGCTTTCTCTACTTTAAATGGAATTAACGCTTGTTGTGTTTGTTTTAATTTAGGACTATAAACCAAATAGGAAGCTTTCTGATGGTGATGAACAAACTCTAAAGCATAACTTGCTTCCTGATATGACTGAGAAAAGTCATTCACATTCGTTATCACTGCACCGACTCCAGCTAGCAGACGAATTTGATCAATTTTATTCTGGGCGGTATGAATGATTGATCGTGCGAATGCTTGTCTCATTTCTAACGTTACATCATGATGGCTATGAAATAAAGTAAAGACAGGTACTTGAAATCCAGTTAATGGTCCAACAAGACAGTGATAGTCATGTTCATCTAGTGATTGTTTCAGTAATCGATACCAGTCACTCTTTTCATCTCGACTCGGTTTTAACGTACTAGAATCAAAAGAAAAAACCGCAACAAAACCTTGGCTCTCTTCTAATTGCAACCATTGATCCCAATCTTTTTCACTAAATTCATGCACATGATTCATCATCAATGAAATGACAAATTCCATTTCCACCACGGAATTAGCTCGTTCAAGACGATGATCGATCTCAACTTTTTTGATTGCTTGCTGTTTTTCACTCTCCAGTTCATTTACCATGCGATCATATGACTCTAAGACATTAGAAACTTTATTTGGCTTCAATAAATACTCTTTTATACCTAACTTCATGGCTTCCTGCGCGTAATTAAATGTGTCGAATGCAGAAACCATAATACACTTTATCTTAGGCATAACAGCTAGAATCTTCTTAATTGCTATAATACCATCAAAAACTGGCATCTTTATATCCATAAAAATCAAGTCAGGCTTATGTTTTAAAGCTAATTCCACCGCTTCTTCACCATTTCCAGCTTCTGTTACAATTTCAAAATTGGAACGATTCTTTTGTAGAATAAGTCCTAATCCTTGTCTTTCTAATGGTTCATCATCCACCAACATTATCTTTATCAAGCTACTTTCCCCCTGTTACTGTTGTTTCTTTAACCAAATCGAAACAGTAGTACCAATTCCTAGTCTCGAAGAAATGGTAACTTCACTATCTTTGTCAAATAATTTAAGTCGATCAATAACATTCCTTAGTCCAATCCCTGTTGAGTGTCCTGATCTTTTTTCGGATAGAACGAGTTCTGGCTCTTCTCTTTCTTCTAATAGGTGATCAATTGTATCTTGGTCCATACCAACACCATTATCGCTAATATTAATTACGACTCTTTCTCCATCTTGATAAATACGCAATTCGATTTTGGCTCCAGCTGCCATCGATTCTATGCCGTGCATAAAAGCATTCTCTACAATTGGCTGGAGGGTTAGACATGGGATAGGTGTCAACAAGCACGTTTGATCAATATGTTGAGTGAACTCCACACGATTTCCAAAACGCGTTTTTTGAATAAAGAAATATTCTTTTACAACTTCCACCTCATCCCTTAGAAATGTATCTCGATCGATATTGCCAATATTATAGCGAAGTAACGCTGAGACGGATGCAATTAAATCATTTGTCCGCTCCGCACCTTCAATAATTGATGTTTTAGATATTGTATTTAGTGTGTTAAAAAGGAAGTGTGGATTAATTTGATTTTGTAGACTTTTTAACTCCATCTCTTTTAATAATTGAGCAAGCCTAGCCTTTTCTTCAATTTCCGCTACAGATTGTCTGATATTTCTTTTCATTTCATTAAATGTTTTAGTTAAAAACCATAGTTCGTCTTTTCTTGAAATGACAACATCCTTTCCAGAAAAGTATCCAGAAGATATTTCTTGTGCCGCCCTTGTTAAGCGATCAATCGTTCTCGTAATACCATTAGAAAACCAAATTGCAAATAAAATACTAAGGACGATAAAAGAAATGAATATCGCAGTGCCCATATTTTTTGTTTGCTGAATTTTTTGATCCTCAAGCTTGTATATACCCTGATAGTTTGATAGTTCATTATTAATAAGATCGAGTGTTTGTGAATGAATGTATGTTGATGTTTTTTCTGCTTCACTTAAATGAATCGAATAATTTTGAATATCCTGATCGTTTACTCCTTGAACTGTCTGATCCGTGTGTTCAATAAAACTTGTGATTATATTCAGATAGTTTTTCTTTGTTATACCTAACATTTCTCTATTCGTAAAAGTCTGTTGTAAGTCGCGTAACTCTTCTTTATCTTGCTTATATGAATCAAGGTTATCTGTTATCGGTTCTTTTACATAAAGTTGTAAAGATTGATACATTTGATCCGTTATGTTGGTGATATCATTTAATAGTAATAAATGATTCGAACTTTCTTCATATAACTCCTTTACTTGTTGATCGTTTTGTTCACGAACAAAAAACAGAACTAAAATGAATAATAAGAGAACAATAAAATAAAGTAATAGCTTCGACCGTATTTTAATCATGGGGTATCGTCCTTTGGTCTTGTCCAATCAGCTAAGTCCACTCTGCGGATAGCGGTTGCATCGGTATGATTGATTTCTTCAATTGATCTATCCTTAATAATATCAAGCATAATTTCAATGCTTCGGTAACCCATTTCATATGGTTGTTGTTCAATAAGTACGTCAATTTCACCGTTTTTCAATAAATCTATATTTTCATCCAGTGTATCAAAACCAATTACATACAAATTACCTTGTAGATTTAAAGAATTTGCTGCTGCAACAATGCCGCTCGCATCAAACGAACTCGTACCGTAAAATGCTGTGATTTCATTATGCTCCGCTAACATGGTATACGCTTTTTCCTCAGCTTCCACGCCTGTGATATTTGATTCATCAATCCCAACAATCCTAATTCCTTCGATTTGATCCACAATATTTTTAAATCCTTCTATTCGAAGTTGGTGATGTACATTATCAAAACTACCCGTAATAATTCCTACAGTTGCTTCTCCATCAGTATCTTTGACTAATGCCTCTCCCGCTAACTGTCCTGCAGCGTAGTTATCAGTACCAATATAAGCAGAACGTAAGCTTGTCGGAGAATCAGTATCAATCGTTATAACAGGAATACCTGCATCCACGGCTTTATTAATCATTGGGGTGAAATCTTCATTCAATGCTTGCACAATAATCCCGTCCACTTTTGATTTAATCGCCATATCAAGAAGTTCCAGTTGTTCCTCTGGATTTGATCGATTTGGTCCATCGTATTCAACAAACACATCGTATATGGACTCTGTCGTTTTTGCTCCATCCCCAACTAAACGCCAATAATCATGATCCATTTCCTCACCGATTAAGGAAAAGTGATAGGTAGGAAGAGATGAAGATGGTCTGGCATTAGTCAATCGCTCATCATAAGTATCCGCTTTCTTATAAAATGAAAAAGAAAAAGCTAGCCCCACAATAAACAATACTAGTAAAAAAATATATAAGTAGGATATGCGTTTCATCATTACCTCCTGGCAGTCAGACATATAAAAAGGAATAATATACCGTCTAATTCTTTCAATTATCGTATCACATTATTGCATTACAAGCACAGGGGTGTTTCAATCTAGTAGATCATAGCAATTACTTTGAATCTTACTTACACTAAATGAGGCGGACCATATTCTCGTGTTTCTCTCACTATATGACGATTCGATTCAATAAAAGCAATCAATTCTTGAATAGCCTCGGAGTTATACGAAGGATTAACAATATAAAAGGAACAACCCTTTGGTAGTTCAGAAATAAAATATTTTATTTCCTTTCTGTCCGGATTTCCAAATGAGTGACCAACTATTACAAATGTATTCACATCAAAGTGTTGCACACAGTTTGAATAGCTCTTAAATAGATCTTGAATCCATGCTCTTTCTTTATGGTAATTTTCCTGCGTCGGTGGTATTAAGTCCGGTTGTAATCTAAAATCATCTACATCATGATAGGAAACTGTTGTCACAAAACCTTTTCTATTTGATTTATGTATTTGATTCCCATTCATTCTTGCACTCCAAGTAGAAGTATTATCTTCAGCCGTCCTTAAATCTGGAGCTATTTCAAAATCAATTGACCCATGTGGCTTGAATAATGGTATGCCGCCTCTTTCATTATTTGTACCAACTCGATGATATCCTGTGATAGGATGTGCTTGCCTAAAAGCATTCTCTAAAATCAAGTCATAATTAAAAGATATCAAACCGATTATATCTTTTCTATATTTCTTCATCCACATTGTCCATGGCCACTGCACTAAATTATATTTATCCATTTCTAATTGAAAAGTCGAATAAGATAGAGCTAGGAATTTCCTTAATTCGGATTCATTCTGCTGGTCATACTTTTTCCAATGGCCAAAATCTAAAAATTCATTCATCGCATCAAAATCAGATTGATTATGAGAGAGAGGCATTAACTTATTCTTGATTGTATCCAGCTTATTAATAAACGGATCAAATTTTATGTTTGGATTATGAAAAGATTTTAATGGTGAGGAGGTATCAAGCTTCAACTGTAAGTAGTGTATCAAATCAACAGATAAACCATTTCCAGCCAAAATAAACATTCTTCTTTTTCTCATAATGATGACTCCTTGTTTTGATTGAGGATATTATATTAGTATCGGAAAAGAACTATTGTCTGTATACATTAAATTAAACTACAGATTGATACAATAAAAAATAGGAATCAGTTTTGGACCGATCCCTAAAGTGAACATTTAAATGTGGCTTTTTCGATTTTACACAAATAATCCTAACAGCTCTTTTGCACTAAACACTTCTTGATCTGGTTTAAACGGAGCATCAACTGGCAATTCTCTTTTGCGATGATTCATCCAGATTGCATGCCATCCAACTTGTTTTGCTCCTAAAACATCTTTTTCAAAAGAGTCCCCGATATATACAGTTTTTGTTCTATCAAGCTGGAGCTTTTCTTCGATAATCTGAAAGACTTCTTTTTTCGGTTTTGCATGACCAAGGGTTCCAGAAATAAAGATATTCTCGACCGGAATCCATTTATTAAGTTTTAACTGCTCAATTTTCCGCTTCTGATGTTGCTCTTCTCCATTTGTTAGGATCGCAAGCTGTTTACCCTGCTTATAAAGCAAATCCAACAGCTCTTCTATTTCCTCAAACATTGCGATGTTTTGTTGTTCATCAACATACGCTTCATGAAAAGCTGCTGCTTTTTTTGTATCTATAGGTATATCAAAATTCTTACAGGCAGCTATAATACGACCCGTTTGCCAATCGAATTCTGATATTTCGCCTGCTTCACTTTGATCAAATAAGATCTCACTATATTTACGACTAACTTTGTATATCTGATCAATCTCTTCATATGTAAATGATCCTTCAAACATCTTTCTGAACGTATGATGAAAGGATAGCGCTTGATCATATAATGTGTCATCCACATCAAAAATTATTGTGTCCATTAGAATAGCCTCCTCAACTTCTTTCTAATATAACACGTATTAATCAGAAAAAATAATCTTGAATTTTTATCATTTCAACCCTTTTTCTTATAAAATCTAGTAGAATTAAAAGAAATGTTGCAAATAGAAAGGATTAAACTAAATGGCCTATAAAATGATAGTACTAGATTTAGATGACACGTTATTGCGCAATGATCAGACAATTTCTAAGCGCACAAAATTAGCTTTGATGAATGCACAAGAAAAAGGGATAAAAGTAGTCCTTGCCTCTGGTCGACCAACGTTTGGCATGAAAAAAATTGCCGAAGAACTTTCTTTAGCGAAATATGGGAGTTATATTCTTTCGTTTAATGGGGGTAAGATAATAAATTGTCATTCTAATGAAGAGTTGTTGAGCAGTACCTTATCTGTAGAAAATATAAAAAGAATTTATGACCTAAGCCGTCGTGAAGATGTTTTTGTCCATACTTATGTAGGTGATGAACTTATTACAGAAGCCGAGAATCCCTATACAACGATAGAAGCTGAACTTACTGGACTACCAATAAAATTAGTACCTAATTTTGTAGACTTTGTTTCTGAACCCGTTGTTAAGATCTTAATGGTGGACGCTCCTGATAAATTAAAGAATGTTGAAAAAAAACTTCAAGCTGAATTAGCAGAAGAATTTAGTGTGATGCGTTCGAAGCCATACTTTCTAGAATTCACGGAAAAAGGTGTAACAAAAGGGACAAGCCTTGACCACTTAATCAAAGCTTGTGGCATTAAACGTGAGGAAGTCATAGCTATCGGTGACAGTTACAATGATCAAGCAATGATTGAATTTGCCGGTCTCGGTGTCGCAATGGGAAATTCCCCAGATGACATCAAAGCAATAGCTGATTACGTAACAGACACAAATATGAACGATGGAGTAGCAAAAGTTGTTGATAAATTTATTTAAAGGGAAGCAGGGGACGGTTCGGGACCAGTGAAAAAGTCTACGACTTTAACTCAATTATTCAAATTCACTAAAATTTAATAAAATCTACCAAATTTTTGCGATATTTCAACGAGAAAAAATCCCCTGAATGGTATAATTAGTATGACCAAATACCAAACCATTAGGGGTTTTTTTCTATGCTTCGACTAGAGCCAAAACAATTAAGTCTTCACTCTATATTATATAGTAAAATACCAGAAAATCATATACTTAAGATCATTTCAACTGTAGTAGATTTTAGCTTTATCAATAAATTACTAGAGAACAGTTATTGTAAGCAATTTGGACGACCGGCGAAAGAGCCGGAATTGATGTGCAAACTCCTTTTTCTGCAACATCTCTATAATTTATCTGACGAGAAAGTTATCGAAGAAGCCGGTTTGAATTTAGCTTACATGTACTTTATCGGTATTAATCCTGAGGACGATCTTCCAGATAAAAGTCTGCTTTCGAAGTTTAGAACACAGCGTTTAGTAGAAGGCTCGCTTGACGAGATGATTACGGAAATTGTTAGGCAATGTGTAGATAAAGGCATCATTGAGGGGAAAAGTGTAAGTATAGATGCCACACACATGGAAGCCAACACAATAAAGAAAACACCAGAGCGTCTAATGAAACATTTAGGTAAAAAAATTATTCAGACCTACGAAGAAGAAACAGAAAAACCATTAGAAAATGTGCCATCGGCACCTAACTATAAAGAAATTGAGGACCACAACGAAGCAAAAACTGTGATGAAGACTTATTTGGAAACAGTGATTGATCAAGCAGAAGAAAAGACTTCTGAGAAAGAATCAAAAACGTCAGAAATTATTCAAAAAACAAAAGATATTCTTACTGATCCTAAATTTATGCATCAAAAAGGGGTCCGTTCTCTCATTGATGAAGATGCACGAGTTGGTCGTAAAAGTAAAACCCAAGGTTTTTATGGTTATAAAACGGAGTTTGTCATGACAACAGATGAACGAATTATTACATCTGTTCGAACCGCGAATGGTGCTTATATGGATGGAAGTTATGCCAAAGAAATGTTGGAAGAAACAAAGCGATCTGGTGTGAAGGTGGAAGAAGTCTACGGTGACAAAGCCTATTTCAGAAAGGCAATTCTGAATGTTATAGAAGAAACAATGGCGAAGGCATATATACCAGTAAGTCACTCCGTTTACAGAATAGACGAAAGCGAATATACCTATAATAAAGATTCGGATGAATGGTATTGTAGTCAAGGCAATACGACTGTAGACAAAAAACGTTACATTTCAAACAGAAAGGATGGAAAAAGAGAAGGCTATAAATATTATTTTGAGCTCAATCAATGTAAAACTTGTCCGTTTCATGACCTGTGTACACAAAAGCGTGCAAGAAGAATTCTAACTATTGGGTTGAACACAACAGATTACTATGAGATGTCTCAATATCAGAAGACAGAAGAGTTCAAGGAAAAATATAAAAAAAGGGCTTCAATTGAAGGTAAAAATGCGGAGCTTAAAAGATTTCACGGCCTATCCAGAGCCAGGGGGTATGGTCTATTAAGTGTGTCCATACAATCAAAATTAGCTGCAATCGCAGTTAATATGATGAGGATATCAGCAATAGTGTCCTCTTCATATTCATCTGTTTTAATAAAAAAGTACATTTTTAGAGTTTCATGGTCATTCAGATAAAGATTTATTAAGAAACATAGAAAAAAACGCTAGTTTTTCACTGGTCCCGAACCGTCCCCTGCTTCATTGGTTTCTTTTTTAATAAGAAAGGGAATGTTAATATGAAACACTATTATAGGAAGAAGGTGACTTATGGAAATAACAAACTCTAGCAAGACATCAACAGAACAAGCTAAAGAAGAATTGAAGCCCTGGATTAGACGCCTTGCAAGAATCGGATATATGGCAAAAGGTTTGGTGTTTGTGATGGTTGGTATATTAACGTTTATGGCAGCGATTGGAGTTGGTGGCAACACATCAGGTACACAAGGAATGTTTAGATCTTTAGCTGGAATGCCTTTTGGTGAAATATTACTCTGGCTAATTGTTATTGGGTTATTATTATATGAAATGTGGTTACTCATTAAAGTTATTGAAGATCCACAAAATAAAGGAAAGGGATTGAAAGGACTTTTTTCACGAGGAGCAAGTTTGGTAATTGCCATTATATATGGCGGACTTATTTATAGTGCTTTTAAAATAGCTATAAATGCAGGAAGTAGTGGTGGTAATACCGAGAAAACAATAACCGCTAAGTTATTATCACAACCTTTGGGACAATGGATCATAGTAGCAATTGGAGTAATTATCATTGGTTATGGACTATTAGAGCTTTACAAGGGAGTTACTACAAAGTTCATCAAAAGATTTCACACAGAGGATATGAGCTCGCATGAATATAAAATTGCTAAGAATGCCGGGAGATTAGGTCTAGCTTCACGAGGAATTGTGTTCTTTATGATTGGTTTTTTATTTATTAAAACAGCGTGGACTTCTAATTCCGATCAAGTAAAAGGACTAGATGGTGTCCTATCAGAATTATCTCAAGAGCCTTACGGACAGTTAATGCTTGCAATAACTGCAATGGGGCTATTCTTATATGGTGTTTACCAAATTGCGAGGGGTAGATATCAACATATGGGCTTAGGAAAATACTGATGAAGCAGGAGACTGTTCGGAACCAGTGAAAAAGTAGTTATTTTTAAAAACGGTCTATTTTTGGTGTATATAAATGTCTCATCACACGACAAACGTGGCTTAGAAGCGATTCTATGGCCACGTTTTTTAATTATATTTTTTACTTTGAGAAAGTTGGACTTTATCATCGGTCCCGAACCGTCCCCTGCCTCCAACTTAATTAACTTTGAATGCATATTTTTTATTCAATAAAAACGGTCGGTAATAACCATTTATAGTAGACAATGGAAGAACTTCTGGCTTAAGACGAATACCTAGCGTCTTAATCATATAATCTCGACGTGCTTGTATTCTTCGCCATACATCTGGATAATTTTCTGCAATTTGCTTTCTTAATCCTTCATTAGCTATAGCTATACCATCTTCTGCATTTGCTCCACCATATCCAGGAACACTCGGGATGATATCAACCTGGAACAGCATGCCACTCGAAACAGCAATATCTGACCCAGGGTACATTGGTGATGACATCCACTCTTCTCCAGCCGTTAAGTGACCGGGATTTAATTTCCAACCATAAACCGATTTAGGAAGAACAGATTCAATTACCTCATACATATCTGAACCAGTCATACCAATTTCAATATTTTCATACCAGGCAACATTAGCTGCAAAGTATGGTCGAGCTACTGCTTCCAGATAATCTGAGACATCTTCTGGTAATTCTTCTGCAGATGTAACCACGTAGCCAGAACGATTAGTAAGCCCACCTTTGAAACCAAGTGTTGATGAAAATTTATCACCAATACTAACCTTTTTAGCTCTTGGTGCTACAACAGCATTAGTAAAACGATCACCTGTTGCACAGATTGTCTGGACATTATTTGGTTGTCCGTAAGCTGCCAATTCATCAGCTAGCTCCATTTCAGTCATACCCGGTTCTAGCTTGTCCAGCATTTTCATCATACGTGAAGAGGCTAAGGATGCTCCAAATTCATAATGTGCGATTTCATTAGCATTCATATTGACTCGAGCTCCTGTACCGGGATGAATAAAAAGTGAGGTTGCGTTGTACACATGTCCTGCTTCCCCAACAAGTTTTTTAACAGCTTCTACAATAAAATATGGTGTATCAAACAGCTGCTCATTTTCATCCATTTCACTTGTAAACATCTTCCACCCAGCTATACCTATTTTCATACCCTTTTCAATGCCAGCAGATTGAATTAATTCTGAGAATGTCTTACTATTTCCCATAGGTTGATTTGGTAAAGAGAAATGAGGAATAGCAATTGCCTCTACAGGAATTCGACTATATTGTTGCATGCGAAGCGATTCATTTCCTAATAACATATATGTCTTTCCGCTTTGATGCAAAACCAAGACAGCTTCTTCAAACCTCGGTTCAAATCCTGCGAGATAACCAAAGTTAGTACCATGTTCTCGATCTGCATAAACTAAAAGAACATCCATCATTTTCTCTTTCATACGCTCTAACACTTTTTCTTTATGAAGTTGCATGGTTTCATCCGTTAGATCAACTGGTTGGGTTGCACTTTCTATTATAGGAGCCGATACCTCTTCATACTTAATCTTCTCTTTATAGTTCATCATAAGGCGTCCTTTCCATTCATTCTCTGATGTTTTGATTCATCTCACGAACTATGTTCATTTGTGGATATTCATTCTTGAATGCCATAATAAAACTCATCACCTGTAAAATGACACACTTTCTTTATTCAGCATTTCAAATATATCACTGCAACAGGTATAAGACAAATACCTATAATTCCGTAAAAAGTGTCGGTTATTTTCTAACTCAAAGAAAATTAAGTTGATAGATAAACCAAAAAGAAGCAGAAACCCTGATATCCTGCTTCCTTAAAGGTGAGAAGTGGCAGGCTCTATACTGTTCGTTTTTTTATCTTTATACATTTTCTTATCAACAATAGTAAAAAGTTCATCTGCATTCATCGTTTTTGAATATTCTTGGTAACCATAGCTAAAAGATAGTCTATTAATAAATTCATCTTCATGTTTTTTTAGCAATAGATCTATGCTTGAGATAAATTGTATCACCTCTACATCCATTTTCTCAATCACGACAATAAACTCATCTCCCCCCAACCTTGAAACGAGTGAATTATTGTTAAAAACTCTCTGCAATATTTGAGCGAATGCGACGATCACTTGATCTCCTTTATTATGGCCATATTGATCATTTATGTTTTTAAAATCATCTAAATCAATTAAGATTACAGAAAAATACTTATCAGCTTCAATTAAGTGCTCTACATAGTTTTCATAACTTTTCCGATTATATAATTTTGTAAGATAGTCTTCCTCTGACGATGTAGTTTCCAAAAATACATAGGCAACCAATATTCCTAATACAATAGATGTCCAAGAAAAGTATAATCTTGAATCAAACAGTTGCACGACCATTCCAACTATAGGCAGCATAAAAAACACTAAGAAAATATTAATTACATAGAATTTAATTCTTTTTCTATTTATTATCACAAAGAGAAACATATAGATATATAGACCTGCTAGTACCAAATAATGAATCCATTTATAATCACCACTACTGAAACCATTTGTGACTGGATCAACTTCAAAATAAATTGGGTGAAATATGTTAATCATTAACACTATAAATGTAATAATACTTATACCTTGATAAAATATTCGTTTAGAGATTCGTTTGGGGGCTTTAAAAACATGGTAGTCAACATACGATAACATTAACCCACCTAAGATAGGTCCCATCATAAACAATAAAAAATTTGTGGAGTATTCTAACAAAAAGGAACCAAAAAATTGCATCCCATCAAATATCCATGTTAATGGTTCAATCACGATGGCGACTGCACTGGCTATTATAATTACCTTGAGTAGTTTTTTCCCAAAACTTTTTACCTTAGATTTCATTTTTATAATTAAAAATATCACCATTAAAATCATTATTGCAAAAATATTTATTTGAAATTGCACTAAATATTGCATATCTCGTCCCCCACAATTAATCTATCATCAAGTAATTGTTTTTATAGTTTAAATAATTATATCCATATTTTTCATCTGAGTCAAAACTCCTACTCCTATACACTTTTCATAAGGAAGATATAAAAGCTAAAAATGAGTTATTGTAAAATATAATTTATAATGTTATAAGTACTTAAATCAGAAGTAAGTGCACATAAAAATTAAGCAACCCAAAAAAGGTGCACACATACATGATGTGTGCACCTTTTTATACGCTTATGATGAAACAATAAAATGCAACTCCCAAAAGGAAACAGAGAACCACCCGCACCTCGCTTCCTCTCTATGCCTGATTGACTAATTTACTAAAAACACCTGTGGTTTCATCTGATAGTTGTTGGTATCCGCCTTGTTGTACGACTTTACCTTCATCTAATACGATTACTTGATCAGCGTTGCGGATTGTGGATAATCGGTGGGCAATTACGATGATCGTCATTGTGCCTTTTAATCGTTCTATTGCTTGTTGGATTTTCAATTCGTTCTCTGTGTCGAGTGCACTCGTTGCTTCATCTAATACTAGAATAGATGGTTTACGTAAAATTGCTCTAGCTAATACAAGTCGCTGTCGCTCCCCGCCTGATAACTTAATTCCTCTATCACCAATAACCGAATCCAGTCCGTCTGGTAATTTCCCAATAAACGCTTCAGCTGAAGCGAATTCAAGTGCTTCCCATAAATCAGATTCACTAGCTGTTGGAGAAACAAGCAATAAGTTTTCTCTAACAGTTGTATTAAACAAAAATGGATCTTGAGAAACATAACTGAGTGATTCTCTTAAAGAAAGTAAACGATCACCTTGCAGTGGGATACCATCAATTAACACCAATCCGAATTCTGGCTGATTAAGTCCCATTAGCAAATCAATTAACGTACTCTTCCCGGCACCAGACTTTCCTACAATTGCCGTTATTTGATTGGCAGGAATAAATAGATCGATATCCATTAAAGCGAATGTCGGTTTCTTTTTATCATAGCGAAACGACGCATGATCACATAAAATACCTTTCTCAATTTGAATCGGTTTAACAACAGCTCGCACCTTCTCTTTAAACTCGATTGCATCATTTGTTTCCTTTTGCATCGATCGAACTACTTTTAATGAAGGAATTGTCATAGCTATTTGCTCCATTGAACCTTGAATCCCAGCGACTCTTGGCCACAATCTTGAAAAGATAACGATAATCAGCGTTAATTCTGCTGCTTGTGCTGCAAATAAATGAATTGAAACAAAAATAAAGATTGCGATAAACACTGCCGAAGAAATTTTATAATAAACTTGTGAAGTAGCTTTTAATTGAGTGAAATTTACTTGTTGGTCCTGCATTTCCTTGGTAATGGAACGATACCAAACCATCCTTGGCTCTTCTAATGAATTACTCTTGATATCCTTGATTCCATTAATTTGATCGGTTATTCCTCCCATAAAGCGTTTTCCTAATTCAACATTTCTACTTCCTAATAACACGGACCGTTTTAAGAATTTACGGTTGAAAAATAACAACAGTAAACCACATCCTAAAACGAAAGTAGTAATAGTAGGCGATAGAATAAAGGCAAGAACTATTTGAACAATTGTAAATATAAATGAGGCTACTAAATTTAAAAATGCCTGTGTACCAGCATTAGTCCGTCCAATTTCTGTAGTTAAAATATGTATAAGGTCTGTTTTTCTATTTCTAATAAAAAAATCCCAATTCGCCTTTAGCATCGATCCATACGTATCTATTTGGAGATAGCGTAAAAACCCTTGCTGGATAATCGCATTCTTAATGGTAATATGTCTTTTTAACAAATTTTGACCTATAGCAATACCTACATAGGTTGTCAAAATTAGAATTAGACCAATAGTAGTAGAAAAGTTATCTAAAAAACCAAACAAATTTGCAAAGGGCAACTCTGCTGCATCAAGCGCTACAATACCACTTATACTTATCATTGGAATAAGCAGCAGAATGCCAACACTATCAAGTAAACCTATTCCTAACATTGCAATGGTATTGATATAAAGTACCTTACCGGTATGACCATGTATTTGTTTTAAAAAATATAAAACGTGTTTCATCTCTCTCACCTCCATATCCTATTTTTCAACAATCACTCATGAAGTCGAATTAGTCCTTCTTTAGCTAATTGATTAATAAAAGCAAGCGTCTGCTCCTCGCATTCTTTTTCCGTTACTTCATAACGATCGACAAGCTTTGTTACCAACGCTCGAATCGAAATCCCTTCTTCAACTTCACCCCATATTTCGCCACCTAAAATACCAAAGTTATAATACTTTCCATTTGTAACGTTTAACATTACTTTTTCCCCATTCATATCACTTACAATATTGCCCTCTACTTGACTAACTAGTTGATCAATCGATATAACATCTATTTTATTCATGTGAAATTTTACTCCTTTCAATCGTCTCTAACATCAAATCAACTAATTCATCCGCTGTAAATCGATTTGTTGGTCGGTGAATCCGATATAATGGTATCTGAGTTGCTAATTGTACGGATGTTTGAAAATGCCACTCCATCAAATTGGCTTTAGCAAGAAAAAAATTACGATACGTGTGTTTGAAAAGCATTTGAAATCGCTCTAGCCCCTCAACTAAATTGATTGAAATATGATCGTTATCCGATTTAGTAAGCTCAAATACACCTGCTAAAGGCGTTATTTCGTCAGTAAATTGATCACTAACTGGTATCGAGAATTTTGTTTCTCGATCAATAATCGGTTTGAATTTGCTTGTATCTCTACCATAGTAATCTAATGTTTTTATCCATAATTTTTGGTAAGGATATGCTGGAATAGTTACTGGTTTTCCTTGATTTGAAAATACAACCGGGATTATATCATCCGTAAGAAGTTGATATCCTTTTTGTAGAAATGCCGATGCTAGCGTTGATTTACCTGCACCAGAATCACCAACAATCGCATATGCCTTTTTATCAATAACTATTGCACTACCATGTAAAGGTAGGATCTTTCTTTGCATTAATATCGCGCCCATACATGTACCAAGTAGGTATAACCGTAGTGCATCTTCACTGGTATCTGTTACTGGTGAAACAATAATTTCATTTCCATTACGAATAAGAAAAGTAGCAACTTTATCAATACGAAACAGAATCAACATTTCTTTAACATAAAGCGTGTGCTTATCTTCTACTTTTTCCGACCAAATAGCATCTAAATCACCTGTTTTTATCGAAACATCTATACAAGAATAAGGATCCATAACTACACTTAATTCTGGTAATTGTAGATAACTGTCTATTGTTAATCCAAAAGCTTTATACATGTTTTGTTTCATCACTCATCCACTCTTCATTTCTAATTTTTTTATAAAAAAGAGCTCTTATAAATTAAATAAGAGCTCTCACATAACATCCTACTAATTCATTTTATAAGTAATAAACCTAGGCAATCACCTAATATTAGCTAGCACCAATCATAGGATTTCCTTCTGGATCTAGAGGGATTTGTTCTGAATCATTAAAATTACCATCAAATTTACTATAATCAGTTCCACCCATTGTCTTACTAACATCTAACACTTCTAACTTCGGTGCTTTCCACTCTTTTTTCATACGTATCACCTCCTTTCAAAAATTTTTAGTAATAAATCGATTGACAATCAAACAACGCATCAACAGACTATAATCAAAACCACGATATTCTTGTTGTGGTCCCTCTTCAGCCTTTGCTATAGCTTTTGCTAACAGTTCTCCATTAATAAACGCTAAAAAACTTGGATCCATAGTTAGTTTCTTCGCCTCATTTACGAAAGAATCCCAATCTGGTATCATCCGATGAATCCAATCAGCTGCTTGAACACCTCTAGTACGTTGATTTAGGCGAATACTGTCAGGCAATATCTTCGCCGTCGACCTTCGGATAAGCGCTCGATCTAATCCATTTTGTGTATATTGCTCTTCTGGCAATGACAAACAAAAACGAACAACTCTTATATCATTTGTTGGATCCCGTTTCCATAAGGAATAACGTAACGATAATTTGCAATCAAGTGTATTACCTGCATTCCAAGGAAGAATATCTTCAAATAGGATTCGCCTTTGTTGATATATATTTGGCGTGCCAAACCAACCTGAATCGTCGATACCATGTTCCTTTAGTTTTTGAAAAACACCTATTTTATCAGCAAATTCTGAATTAATTAACTTAGTGCCAGCAGTTTTTCTCTTATGAAATGGAAAAGCTGTTTTTGCAATCACAGGAAAAAGATAAGATCTAGCTGCACCTAATTTTTCACTATATGATTTAAGTTCTTGATAGAATCGAATCCATTTAAACTTTTTTAAAAGTACTGCGTAATGGTCTATTGGAGTTCCCCAAGACACCGTGAAATTCCCTCTATCCCCATTTAATAAAATGCCAACATCCTTTTCTTGTGCTTTTTCGAACATGCCACTTAACCAAAAAGAATTTTCAAGGAATTTATACGGCATTTCCATCACATCAAGATACGTATCAATTTCCGTAAAAGAACTTCTACCTTCAAAGTCAGCATAATAATCATCTATCCCTCCAACATATTCCACTGTTTGCTTAACAGCCGGACGCTCATTAGGGAATTGATGTCTCGGAGTATAATCAACAAAATCACTCGGTGGTACATAACTAAATGTATACAACATTTTATCGTTTTTCTTAAGTTCTTTTACCGCAAAACCAACTACCGAACCAGAATCCAATCCACCACTAAGTTGCGAACCCACATTACGATATGTTCGCAGCCTGTCGTTAACAGCTCGTTGATACACTTCTTGAAAAGCGGCTACATATGCTTCATTTGAATCTAATTTCAAAGCTTCTTTAGGATAAAATGACCCATATTTTTTAAGCTCTATTTCACCTTTAACTAAACTAAATGAATGAAAAGGAGGTATTTGTTCTAGACCTAGATAAGGTGTCATCCGCGCGTCGACTGTGTCAATCATTCCTGAGATGGCTAGAAATTCAGCAAGCCATGCTTCATTTAATTTTTTCCGAGTAAAAGGTAACTCAAGTAAAGGTTCGATCGTTGTACAAAAGGCAAAATCAGACTGGTTAAGATAGTAATATAATGTTCGATAACCAGAAGGATCTCTCGCACCAAATAACTTCTGCTCGCGCTCATCCCAAATCATAAATGCGAAGTCACCAATCAAATATTTCGGTGCATCTTCTCCCCATTTACAATAAGCAAGCAAAATCAACTGACTATCTGGCATCCCTTTTCTTTTCGCTTTATCAACTTGTAAGGATTCAAATAGCTCCGCTCTGTTATCAATGATTGCGTCGGCTGTGATCGCCAATTGTCGCTCTGGATTATAATAAGGCAAGACTTCACCAACAGATTCAGGTGTAATCCATTGTGCATGGCAACCTAGGAAAACATTTTCTTTTTGCCAAATACTTACGTCATCTGCAGGAAATTGACTTAAGTTATCCATCATACCTGAACTAGCTTCAGATGAGACGGGTTGTTTATTAAGATGATATATTCCAGCAATCGCGCTCATAGACTTCCCTCCTCTCTATCAATAAATTTGCCAAACACACTAACGACAGTGAAGTTATTCATCACACTACTACCGGTTACATAAAAAGGGCCGCTTCTTAACCATGCATGTGCGATCAGTTTACCTTCCTGATCTATAGCTGTCCCTAGATATAACGTGCTTTCTATCTTTCTTCTTTCTAGCATTTTCATTGCAGCAATTGCTTGAACGAGACACGCACTTTCCCAAAAGGTGTAACGGCTAATAAGTACAACCGCTTTTGCTATGTCGTTAATAAGCGCAGGGTTTGCGTCAATATTTTCCGCTGTCTCCTGTGATTTTTGACCCAAACTAGGAGCAACTCGAGCAAATGGTAAGGCTTTTAAAATACGAGCCCAAGCTAATAGAACCAATACTTCGACATATAGACGTTTTCTAGCAAAGGGTAAGAACAGTATTTTTTTTAGTTTATCCATGTCAACTTGTCGACTTCATCAGGATCTGCATCAGTTCTCTTCGACTTCTTACATGCAATTTCTTATACATCCCCGATATATAATTTTTCACGGTACCCTCTTTAATCGAAAGTTCCTTCGCTATCATCTGATTTGTCCACCCTTTATTAATATATTGAATCAACCGATAATCACGATCATTTAAATCTAGATCCTTTTCCTGGCGAAAGTGTTCTTTAATCGCGTACATGGATCCATCTTGTTCAATCCCTTGTAACGTTACTAACCGCTCAGAAAAATGGTGAATAAGATGTTGTGGTGCAACAAATTGTCCTTCGATAATAAACCGTAACATTTGTTTAAATTGGTCTAAACTCGATTCCTTTAATACGTAACCATCTATCCCAACAGATAATGCCTTCTCAATAAAAGATTCACCAGCTAAATCCGTTAACAAAACAACCTTTGTTTTCGGAAATAAATCTTTTAATTTCTCTGCGCAAATAACACCAGCCATTTTTTGCGTTTGAATATCTAGTAAACAGAGATCAGGAAAGACTTCTCTTCTATTAATAAATTCAATTGCTTCTTCCCCGCTATCGACACTTGCGATCACAAAGAATTCATCCATTTCTCTAAATATATTTATAATCATTTCACGAAAGAGTAACTGATCTTCAGCAATTAATACCGTATACTTTTTATTCATCCTATTCTCTCCTTGCGTCAGTCAAAACGCTTTTCATCCATCACCCACCAGATTTCTCGGTAATTTCTAACAGTCCTTCAAACAGCGTCATTGCTTTTGATTTATAATAAACCGCTACTTCAGCAAGCAACATACAGATTTGAACCGCGTCTCTCGCTTTTAAAAACTCTTGCCCACTATTAAGTGGCATGTTTACTATATTATTCAGATAATCCAGAAGTAACGCATTCCTCTCCGTTTTCGTGAGTACCTGATAAATGTCCTCGCAATTTTTAACTGCAACGCCCACTTGATTCACATCTGGATCTGTTGCAAATAGAATAGCCGCATCTAAACGTGCACCATATTCTATCGCTAGTGTATAAGCCTCTATGTCTTCTGGATTTAAGCACGTTACCGTAGAAAAAGTCGGATCTGCTAACTCTTGCTCAACCACGACATGGACATTCGTAAAGCCAATCGAATCAAAACAGTTTCGGACGAGTGAATTACCAGCACCATGTAAAGGTGTGTATACTATACATAAATCATGATAGGCTTGGATCAGCTCGGCTTTACCAGTTATCTTTTTAAGTTCCATCATATACGCTCGTTCCAATTCATTATCATGAAGAATCTTTAATAATTTCAAATGAAGTAGTTCATCTTTATCTGCTATTTTAATCGCTAATTGTTCTTTCACTTGATTCACTTTGTAGATTAATAATCCAGCTTCCTCGTCAGAAAGATTCTCTCCATCTGGTCCATAAACTCTGAATCCATTATATTCTGCTGTATGTTGCCCCGCTGTTATCATCACACCTGCGTAAGCATGTAAATAACGAATAGCGAAATTGAGCAGTGGCACCGGGCGCAATCGGTCAAACAAATAAACAGGGATACCATGAATACCCAAGGTTTTAACTACTTCTAAAGCAAACTCCGTTGATCGAAAGCGTGAATCATAGGCAATTACGACCCCTCTTACACGGTGATAAATACTTTGTGCTTCCATATAACGAGCTAAACCTTCAGCTGCTTTTCTGATCGTATAGATATTGATTCGATTTGGCCCTGGACCAATTTCTCCGCACATACCATCTTGATCAAACGTAATCGTTTGATCAAAACAATCTTCTAATTCGCTTAGATCCCTTTCAAAAACTTTTAATTGATGTCTGATCCCACTATCCAGATCATCAAATTGTTTCCACTTCTCATATTCCTCTATCCAATCCATAGGCCCTCCTCCTCAAAAGCTGCTGCTCCTGTTAGAAATCAATTTTATTAACTTGCTAGCATGTTAGATTCTTGCTTTTGAGAAGAAGCATGGCTTAAACGTTAGTTACTTAACATATACGCGCGCATAATGTCTTCAATATCTTCCCATTTCATTGCGAATCGATGAACATCTTCTTCTACTAATTCACTACCTGTTTGTACTTCAATGAACTCCATATCAGTAGTTGCTCTAATCGCATGTTTCGTAGCTAATGGGATATTTAGTACGTCACCAGATCTGACGTGACGAATTTGATCGTCAAGCACTAAGACACCATCACCTTTTATCACCGTCCATATCTCACTTCGTTTGTAGTGAACATGGTAGCTAAGGTTTTTACCAGCATTTATACCAATTCTTTTCGTTAAAACTTCGTTGCCTTCTTGATATTTTGTGTATTCTAGTACACGATACCAGCCCCATCTTCTTTCCTCATACATGGGACGACCGGCAAATCCATTAACATAATCTTTCACTTTCGCACTGGCAGCTTTATCTGAAACAAGAATGCCATCAGGGCTTGCAGCAATTACCACATTATCCAAACCAATCAATGCAATCGGAATATCCAACTCATTAACGATATGAGAATTCTCTAGTGTTTCATCAATTATTCCTTTGCCTACCAAATTCGATGCCATTTCTTCTGTTAGTGTGTTCCATGTACCAAGGTCTTTCCAAAAACCGTCATATGGTAGCGCGACAATATGTTTTGCTTTCTCAACTACTTCATAATCAAAACTTGTTTTAGGTAAAAGTGGATACTGTTTTAAGAGCGCGTCATATTGAATCGGCAATCCTTTTTCTTTTAATAGATTTAAAATATAATCCAACCGAAAGGCGAACACCCCACAGTTCCATAATGCATCATTCAAAATCAGCTCTGTCGCAGTCACTTCATTTGGTTTCTCTTTAAATGAATCAACCGTTACATAACGCTTTTCATCAGCTTTTTTCGGAACAATATAGCCATATTTTTCTGAAGGATACGTTGGTGTCACACCCATTAACGCTAAATCTGCATCAGATTCTAGCAAGATATCCTCTAATTCTTTTACTTTCGAAAAAAAGTGATCCTCTACATAAGGATCAACTGGTAGCATTGCGACCACTTCATCCGGACTACAACCCTTCACATCAAACAAGTAAACAGCAGCAAGTGCAATTGCAGGAAACGTGTCACGACGTTCCGGTTCTACTACCATTGGTACACCTACGCCAATCTGATTATGGATCATATCAACTTGATTCTTACTTGTTGCAATAATAGAATCTTTCGCTAAATCATTCTTTGTTAATTGTCCCCAAACGCGCTGAACCATTGATTCTTTATCAGCAAATTCATTTGTTAATACTTTCAAGAACTGTTTCGACCTAGCATCATTTGATAGTGGCCATAATCGTTTACCAGAACCTCCAGATAAGAGTACGAGTTTCATATTATCCCTTCCTTTCTATTATTTTTAAGTATTAAAAAAATCAACTGATATAACAGTTGATTAATAGACATAGTGAACGACTAACCTTTGACAGAGAAGAACCGTCTGCGCGTATAGCGCCACAATCCGAGGATAGGCCGTAATGGTATATAGAGAAAATAAAGTGACTTTGGTAATGGGAGTACTTGTGCATCCCATGAATTCGGGTAGGCTTTTCGAATAAAAAATTGCCATTTCTGAGAGCGATTTTTAATACTGTACAGATAATCCGTACAGCTCTTTTCCCACCCTGATGGTGGATGATCTACATCTACTTTATTCTCGATAAAAGTTGCTGCTTTTTTGGCGAGACTTCTTGCCTTATGAGATGATCCGTATGGTAGTAATTCTGCTGGTATTGGTTGATCTAAAACATCACTAACAAGATGAACATATTGCCCAATTAGGTAACTATAGTTGCACTTTTTCAATAAGAAAATCAATCTTTGATGATCGTCTGTTCGTTTAAGTAATTGATCAATATCTGTCAACCATCTCAATCTAAACCAGCCATGTCGTGCGCCGTGGGTGATTAAATGATACAGTAGATATGCTTCATCGAGCCCATAAACTGCAGATGTCGTGACCGGAACACGGATTTTATGTTGCCACATCTCCTTGAAACTTGGTTCATTTGTCGGACCTGGGTTTAACTTCCAATGGATCTCAATTTCGCAACCTTTTTCTTTATTGTAGAATTCAATATGATGATTCTGCACCTTCCAGTCTTCCAGCATTCTTGGCGGTTCATATGCTATCTGATAACCAAGCGTACCGAGAACGTCAGTCATTTTATCTAAATCTTCTAAATCTATTAATACATCCAAATCATTCGATGTCCGTGAAGATAAATCCTCGTATAATTGATAAGAAAGAATAGGCCCTTTTAAGATGATCACATTTAGACTATGTTGTTGGAACACGTGACATACACGTTCCATTTCAGCAGTTAGTTGCATCATTCGCATCGTATTCTCTACGTAATGACGATGTAAAGAAGCAACTACCTCAGTTGGAACAAGCGGACTATCTAGCAGCTTGATATTTTTATAGATAGTCGGATAAACACGATGGTAGCTCGTTAGTTCTAAAAACACTTCCCAATTCACCTTTGAAAACAAGTGCTTATTCTGCTTGAGTAGCTTCACTTTTTCACTATCTAAAAGCTCTATTAATAATGTAAGTTCATTAGACCGATGACCAACCAATTTTTTCATCAATAATCACCTTGATTCCTGGTCCGTTTCAATTAAACCTGTCGCTAATAATTCCGTTATAAACTGTTCAACGATACTTCTACACTCCTCATTCGTAACCTCAAATTCAGTAGTTAAAATAGTAACAATCTGATCGATCGTAGCTGCCATCGAAAGAACTTCCCAAATGACTTGCCCTATTTCGCCTAGGTCGTAACATGTGCCATTGTCCATATTTACGACCATCTGCTTCTGTTCATTACTATGAATCACATTATCTTTGGATTGAATATACATTTGCTGATTGGTCAATTGACTGTTAATCATTCAAA
This sequence comes from Paraliobacillus zengyii, assembly GCF_003268595.1. Lineage (NCBI taxonomy): Bacteria > Bacillati > Bacillota > Bacilli > Caryophanales > Bacillaceae > Paraliobacillus > Paraliobacillus zengyii. The sequence continues at coordinate 3,079,462 of NZ_CP029797.1, forward strand.
CTATACCCCCTTATCCTAGTTACTTACATCCTCACTTTGTACACTCTCTTCTGCCACTTAATACCTGTAATTGAAAATGTCTGTGTGACTGTTTTCTCTTCTACAGGTGACAACTCTTCTTGTCTACTCGCTATTTTCGCATCAACAAAATCCTTTATTTCTGTCCGAAAGCGATCTGGTGAAAACTTAATAGCGTGTGCTCGACAATGCTGTGGATTTATTTCTAACAGTTCAAATTGTGCAACAGCATTTTTGATAGCTTCAGCTGTTTGATGATAAAAAAATAAACCAGTAGGATCTACTGATTCATTAAACCCCCGAACAGTTTCCCGAGAGCCCCCTTTACCGTATGCAATCACAGGCGTCCCGCATGCCTGTGCTTCTAATGGTGTGATTCCAAAATCCTCTTCCGCAGCAAAAATAAACCCCTTCGCACGTTGCATATGACTTTTCAATACATCAAAAGATTGATAACCAAGCAATTTAACATTCGGACCGGCTTTCGCTTTAATCTTCTTAAAGTCAGGACCATCGCCAATAACAATCAACTTCTTATCCGGCATCAATGAAAAAGCTTCAACAATCGCATCAATCTTTTTATACGGAACCATTCGAGAAGCAGTTAAATAGAAATCTTCTTTTTGTTCATGAAAAGCAAATGCTGATACATCAACAGGTGGATAAATCGTTTCAGACTCTCTACGATAAACTTTCCAAATTCTTCTGCCAATAAAATCTGAAACAGATATAAAAAAATCTACACCATTCGAAGTCCTGGAATCCCAGTTTCGAACTTTGTGTAGAAGATATCTAGTAACAAAACCTTTAATTCCTTTGTCCATACCAGTTTCTCTTAAATATTGGTGTTGTAAATCCCAAGCATAGCGAATAGGTGAATACACATAAGAAATATGTAACTGATCAGGTCCAGTGATAACCCCTTTAGCTACAGCATGAGAACTAGAAATAATTAAATCATATTCCGATAAATCCAACTGTTCAATTGCTAAAGGCATAAACGGAAGATAATTCCGATATTTACGTTTGGAAAATGGCAACTTCTGAATAAATGTTGTCTTAACCTTTTTATTCATAATAAAGTCACGCTGACCTTCTGGTAAGTAATCAACCGTACTAAACAGATCAGCATCCGGATAGATCTTCAGCATTTCTTCTAAGACTTTTTCCGCACCACTGTAGACTACAAGCCAATCGTGGATGATAGCTGTTTTCATATAATCCCTCCTTACTTATTAGGTACTTAACTCGCTTTCCTTAAAACCATTCTCTTTAATGGTTTTACCAACATATCCTTCTCGCTTCTATTCATAAAGTATCGAAACATGATTCCACCATAAAATGCAGTTAATAGTAAAGAAAATACTAAAATATCAAACCAAGTCGTAACACTTAGTAATCTTTTAAGTATGACTCCAATTATAAAAACAAGCGTCATTGGAATGAATAGCACAAAAACTTCTTTAAAATATCGCTTCATCTCGATACCAACTTTAGCATAGTTGAAATTCATAACGATCGTATTGATTATCTTCCCTATTAATGTTCCAATTGCAACCCCAATAACACCATAAGTAAGGGCTAATGGAATACTAATAGCTAAATTTAAAATTGCTACTCCTAGATACAACTTTGACTGAAAAGCGTGTTTGTTTTTTGCTTGTAAAATAGACGTGGCCAGTACTTGAACTACTGGGATAAACCTTGATGACATAACTAATAACGCAACCCAATAGGCTAAGACATAATCAACACCAGCCCAGATTACGATAAATTCATTACCAACAAGAGCAAATCCAGTTAAAACAAGAGCAGCTAATAAAAATTGAATCCTAGAAACTTTAATAAACATATTTGTCAGTTCATGATTTGATACATTCTTAGATACCATTTGAACAAGTCTAGGTAAGAAGAAACCACTTAAAACCATTGTTAATTTTGTATATAATCCGTTTATCACTTCCGCTACGTTATAAATAGCAACAGCAGCTGTATTTACTAATGCACCTAAAATAAACATGTCCGTTCGGCTATAAATAAAATCAGCTAAACTTGCAATAAAGACCCATAAGGAATACATAGAAATCTCTTTCATCAGTTTGAAATCGAATTTATGTAACTTAATTTTAGTTTTAAGTATGACAAAACAATAGTAAACATCAATTAATGATAATAAAAAATTGACGATTGATATTGCTATCAAAACGCCAATCGAAGAAAATCCCATAAATAATATCGTAACAGTAATAATTGGATTTGTTATGAATCTTACTACAGTAATTAATTTATTGAAGATGAATTTTTCATGTGCAATTATGATTCCATTAAATAGTTTAAGAGGAAAAGATATTCCTAATGTAACAGCAACTATTTGAAGCATAATTGTAAACTTGGCCACTTCATCCGGGGTTAATCCATTTGAGAATATCTTATCCGCTCCAGTAGCAGCAAGCATTCCAGCTAAAAAAGCAATTAATCCGATAATAGTGTATAAAACCAAGAACATCGCATTAATGTTTTCATACTCTTTTTTATTATCCTTTTCTTTAAACTGTGTTACATATTTTACAATTGCATTTGAGAACCCAAAGTCAAAAAGAAATAACATCCCCATGATAGACAGCGCTAATGAATATAAGCCATATTCTGCCTGCCCGAACAGTCTTAGTGTAATAGGTGTAATTAATAAACCAGTTATTATATTAATAAATGTACTAATATACGTTATTATCACACCAAATTTAATTTGCTTACCCAAGATTTTACCTCTTTTCTTACTGTTATCCATTAAAATTAAACAATATTCTCAATACCCTTTTCCTTTATGACTTCCTCAGAAAAAATAGTCTTTAATATTTTACTATAATAGATTGACGTGAAATTATTTTCATAGTTTAATTCACTTTCCTTTAGGTCCAACAATTCATTAATATGCATAGTGACATCTTCCTTGTTCTCTACAAATCTAATGTATGGAAGATGCTTGATCCACTCATAAGTTCCTTCAACCTTGTGGTTATAATTCCCGAATACAATACAAGGTGTAGATGTTATAGCTGCAAAAACCATTCCGTGTAATCTGTCAGTAATTACCAATTTTGATTTTCTAAAAGAAGACCAGATTTTTTCAAGTTCTTCTTCTCTATTATCTTTATATATTGTCTTATTGATGACAGTGTCAGTAAAATTAACATTATTTTCATAAGTAGTGACCTTTTTTATAAGCTTATCTTTATAAGTATCATCTAAAATTCCTTCAACATCATTCCTAAAACAAAATAAAATATTACTTCTAGTTTCAGATCCTTTGGTTTGATTTAAATATAATACAATGTCAGGGGTAAGCAGCACATTATTATTTTCAAACTCATTTTTCATAATTCCAAATGATTTCTTTTCGCGTGCTACTAGAATCAGACGTTTGTGTGAGTTATATATTGCTTTAGTTTTATCAAATTCTCTTTTTCCAACTGCAGAGTCTTCAAAGTAAATGGTTTGAGGAAAAAGAATTATTTTCTGCTTTTGAAATAACCCAATAATTTTACGTCTAATTTCTTCCTCTCCTAAATATTCAGATCCCATATTCCCACCACCTTGAAGCATTACTACATCACTTTCCTCGAGATACTTTTTAAGTGTTTTCAAAGAAAATTTAATCTCACTAATCTGAATTTCAAATACATTATAAGTCTTACAATTTTCTTCAAGAAATTTTTTTTCAGCAAGAGTTATTGCCTGATCTCCTAAATTACCGTGCTGAGGAGTATCTATTAATATAATTCTAGATTTATCACTTTTCTTAATCATTTCACAAGTTTTTTTAGCATTTAATCTGATATAAAACCTATTAAGATGCCATTTAAATTTTTTAGCTACATACCTTCTAATTTTGCGAACCATCATCATAACCACCTTTTAAGTAAAATCATTTTCACTTTTTAATATTCAACCTTTCGTCTTATATTTACAACTTTATAGATCCATCTAATTATGAATACTGGCGTATAACGAAAAAGGTTTCTAGTTATTTTCATTTTTTTAGGACTAGGAAATATAGAAAACAAATGCACATTCATTTTATAGTAGTCTATTAGACAATTTAATACTCGCGTTTTATTTTCAAAGTTCGACTTTATCACTCTGTTTATCGTAGCTTTAATCATTCCTTCTAAACTTTTAGTTGCCTTTTCCTTTAATTCAAATAAATCATTATCATTATAGAATTGTATCTGATTATAGTATGCCTCTAATTTATCCAGACTCTTAATGGTAAAACCTTGACCCATTATACTGTCTGATCTCTGCAAATAGAAATACATCTTTTTAGAAGTAATCGCTACTGTATTTGCACGATATAAAATTTGATAAGTCGTTAATTCATCTTCATGAACTTTACCTTTCGGGAAAAAAAGATTGGTGAAAAGATTACTTTTAAATAATTTGTTCCAAACTACAACCGTGTCCCCATAATTTAAATTATATAAGTTGTGAAGAATATCTAATTTGTTTAAAACAACTACATCTTCTATCGTTAAATCTTTCCTTATTGGTGGTGTGAATTCTTGATTTTCTTCTACTATCTGATAACCACATTGAGCTATATCAGCATCATTAGTTAAGATCAACCCCAATAAAACTTCATAAAAACTCAAATGAATATAGTCATCTGAATCTATAAAACTAATATACTCACCAGTAGCAATTGCTAAACCAGCATTTCTAGCATCTGAAAGTCCACCATTTTCTTTTCGAATAACTACTATTCTTTTGTCCATAGAGGCATACTTATCGCAAATTTCAAAACACCGATCTGGTGAACCATCATCAATAAGTATTATCTCTAAATTAGAATATGTTTGATTTATAATACTTTCAATACATTTACTTAGGTATTTCTCTACTTGATAAATTGGCACAATAACACTTATCTTTTGATCCATGAATTTACCCTCACTCTTTTTGACATTATATAGCGTAATTACTAATACCCTTCTATCAAGTCTCTACATAAATCTTTATAAGGTGATTTGAATTGATTATTCTGATGTGTATTTTTCATGCCCTGTTTTGCTTCCAATATTGTTTTTGCAAGTGATCTCGAGTCCGTGCGCTCAGCATAATAAATATTATTCATCATTACTTGCCATTCTTGTAATCCCCCACTATTAAACACAACTACAGGTTTACCTGTTCCACGTGCTTCCGGGACAACTAAACCAGCAGCTTCATACCAAATAGAAGGAACAACAACCACATCTGTTTCTAAATAATATTTACTTACTTCATATCCATTAACTCTTCCAATAAAATTAATATAGTTATCTAAACCCTTTTTCTTTACTAGAGCTTTTAACTCATCCTCATACCACCCTCCTCCAACAATTTCACACATAACATTAATATTATCTTGTTTCATTCTTGAAATAGCCTCTATTAAGTATTGAACTCCTTTGTTATATGACAATCTCCCTACATACAAGACCTTTAATACGTCTGTATTGTTAGTTACTTTTATTGGCCCTAAGTCAGTAAGGTTTCCTAGTGTAATATCAAATAGCTTTATTTTTTCAGACTTTATATTCTCTATTTCTAATGTTTTCTGCATTGCCTTTGTTGCAACATAAACAGTCTTACACTTATTTAGTATTACATGTACTTCCTTACTTTTATTAAATAGTCTATATGCCTCTTTCGGTGCTTTATTCGTACCACATTTTCTAACATACCAATTGACCATACACATATTACCAGTGGCAGCTTGGCAAATTTGATCATTATCCCTAAATAATCTAGTTCCAGATGGACAGGTTGCATTGTGTACAATAGAGAGAACATTGTATTTGGAGACAATCTTGGTAATTTTATCTGTAGTTTCAACACCCACGTGCCAAATGATTGCATCCGGATTATAATCTTCTATATAACTAAGCCAGGCACTACTGAACTTTATAATTTCACAGTTAAGCTCATCCCCCCAACTAGATGTATTATCATGATCTATACATATAAGTGATGTTTTAACTCCTTTGTTTATAAGTTTTTCAGTTAAATCATATATAAATCTTTCTTTTCCTCCACCACTATGGAAGTCATCTGCGATTTGTAATATTTTCAATCTATCACCCTCTAAAATCGTCATTTTTAAACTGGTTTTATCTAATCTTTTTCTTTTTATAATTAGTAAGTGAGCGCTCTACCAAATTAACAGTGTTACGAACGTGGAATGAGTGTTGGAATTTTAGATATCCATTAATTGCTACATCTTTATATAATTGCTCATCCATTATAATTATATCGATCTTTTTCGCTAACTCATTATAATCTCCAGGCTCATAAAAAATCCCTGAAACACCACCCTCAATAATCTCTAAAGGACCACCAATTGCCGATGCAATTACAGGCTTCTTAGCAGCCATACCCTCTATGATTACTCGACCAAAAGGTTCTTCTCTTATCGAGGCATGCACAATTATATCTATTTCTTTTATCATTTCACTGACATCATCTCGATGTCCAAGAAAAGTAATATAATCACAGTCTTTAGCAAGTTCAATTATCTCTTTCTTATAGGCATGTTCTCCTTTTTTATCAAACAAAACATCACCAATAATTAAAAACTTCACCTTTGGATTTTCTAGGTGAAGTAACTTCGCTGCTTTTATAAATACGTCTTGGCCTTTCCATCTTGCGATTTGTCCTATGATTGCAACTTTAAACTCCTTCACTGGTTGTAACCTCCTCGACCGGAAGAATGCCGTTATAAACTACCTTAATCTTTTCACTTTGTTCAAATTGCTTCGAAACAGCCTTTGAAATACAAATAACTTCATTTGTTAAATGAGAAAGCCTTATAAATAACCGTTTATTAAGTCCATCCTCAAGTATATCTCTGACATGCCAAATTACTTTTGTAAACGATAACTTCCCAATAATAGCACCAATAAAATGTGCTTTCATTGAGTTGGTGTATAATACATTCGGCTTGTTTCTCAATGTGAATAGTAATAATCTAATAACTGGAATCACCATATAAAAAAGTGAAAATAGCTGAAGAAAACTTCTTTTATCACGATTATATTTTAATATTTTATTTGGAAATGGAACGACAGTAACATCTACATCGTTGATTTGCTTCACTTTTTCTACTAAGGCTCCTTCTTCGAAACAAACAAGTAAAACATCGAATTTATCTTTATTTATAAATCGAAGAATATCCAACAAACTTCTTTCACCACCACCTATTGTTGAAGTGTGATTCAAGAATATAACCTTTATCCTGTGATCTTTTATCAATAGTGTAACCCTCCGCTTAAAAGATTTATATTTTCACCGATACCGCGGCTCTCCACCAATCAAGTGTATCTTTCAAACTATCTTTAAAATCATGTTTTGGTTTCCAATCAATCGTCTGTTGGATTTTCGTCGAATCCCCAACAATATTTTCCACTTCTGAAATTCTATATTTGGCATAATCAATTTCTATATTTATTGGTACATCTGCCAATTCAATCAAGTAATCCAATATTTCTGAGATTCTCCTTGAAACACCAGATCCGATATTATATACACCATTAGGAACATTATTTTCTATTAATAGTACATATGCATCAATGATATCTCGAACATCTGTAAAATCTCTTTCTGCTTCCAAGTAACCTACTTTAATACTATTACTAGCTAAACCCGCTTCTACTCTGGCAATTTCAGATGCAAAGTCACTAATCACAAATCCTTCTTGTTGACCTGGTCCAAAGTGATTAAATGGTCTTACATGGATATGGTTCAGGTGATACTTTTTTGCGATTTGCTTCGCTACTTCTCCAGCTGCAAATTTACTAGTTGCATATGGATTCTGTGGCAAACAAGGACTTGATTCACTAAGCTTGTTGGTATATTTTGCAGTTATACCATACTCTTCACTTGAACCAATAGTAAGTATCTTTGTGCTTAATGACAATTCTCCAACAACCTCTACAATATTAATTGTTCCTATAATATTGGTGGTCATTGTATACGTTGGATCAACCCAAGAATTTATTACATTACTTTGTGCAGCTAAATGGACAATCACATCAGGCTTTATATAATCAATCGTATTTTTGACTTGTTCCTTATCTAAAATGTTTATCTCTACAGAACGTTGTATCCTTACTATGTCTTCCATCTCATCTATTTGTTTGACTCCTAGAAATACTTCGTGATTTCTACTTACCAATTCCCGCTCTAAATACCTTCCCACAAATCCGTTTGCTCCTGTAATGAGGATGCGCATAATTTACACCCCTGCAACTAAACTTACTTCTTTTTTAACCCTTTGCAAGTCAGCATCTACCATCATTCTTACTAACTCATTTAAGCTTGTTTTGGGCTTCCAATTCAATTCCGTAATTGCCTTTGTTGGATCTCCTAATAATACTTCTACTTCAGCTGGACGATAGAATTTAGGATCGATAATAACAAAGTCCTGATAATCCAACTCCAAATATGAAAAGGCTATATCACACATTTCTCGTACTGTTGTTGTCTTCCCAGTGGCGACTACATAGTCGTCTCCAACTTTTTGTTGTGTCATCAGCCACATTGCTTCAACATAATCTCCAGCAAAGCCCCAGTCTCTTTTAGCATCGATGTTACCAAGCCTTAACTCGCTTTGTAATCCAAGTTTAATCCTTGCCGCTGCATCAGTAACTTTTCTAGTAACAAACTCAATACCTCTTAATGGCGATTCATGATTGAACAAAATACCACTTGATGTATGCATACCAAAGCTTTCGCGATAGTTTACCGTAATCCAATGGC